>NZ_JAMYTH010000045.1:0-36757 GCF_040322415.1 Mesorhizobium sp. M0152 | reverse complement strand
ACCGTTCGAATCATCAAAACCTCCAAAATGAGGCTTGAATCACTCAAAGGGCGAAAGTGGAATCCTGATTCTCAACAACCCCTAGAGCACGTCCTGTTTAATCCGGTTCATATCCTGCGGCTTTGAAGTAGTTGGCACATTCGGCTGGGGTGAAGAGGTCGAAGACCGCGCCGACCGCGTCCCACAGAGCCTTGATGGTTCTCTCGGCCTTTGCTCGCAGCAGCGCCTTAAGTTTGGCGAAGGCGTTCTCAATCGGATTGAAGTCGGGACTGTAGGGCGGCAGGTAGAGCAGGCTCGCGCCTGCGGCCTCAATCGCGTCGCGCACGCCGGCGGCCTTGTGGGCGGGAAGGTTGTCCATGACGACTACGTCGCCCTCCGACAATGTCGGGACCAGCACCTGCGCGACATAGGCCAGGAACACGTTGCCGTTCATGGCGCCATCGTAGACGAAGGGCGCAGTCATGCCCGTCAGCCGCAGCGCTCCGGTGAAGGTCGTGGTCTTCCAGTGGCCATGCGGCACGCCGGCCCGGCAGCGCTCGCCGCGCGGCGCTCTTCCACGCAGGCGGGTCATCTTTGTGGAGAGGCCGGGGTGAGTAGGCCGGAGGGATTTCACCTGCCGGCCTCTCGCAGAACGGTGCGTGAACCTCTCGATTCACACCGCTCCCATCAGGTAAACGTGTTCGTTCCGAACGCCTTCTAATGCACGAACAGTCCCGGACTTTCCTTCGCCAGCTTTCGCAAGAAAAGACTGGCGCGTGTCCTATGGGACTGAAAGCGCTTGAACTTGCGCCTGACCCAAGCCCTGAGTTTCTGATTAACGTAATCAGCCAGAGTGGACAGGGCTGAACGACTGTACCGTCCATAGTAGGCAATCCATCCCCGGAGGAGCGGATTGAGCTGTTGGGCGATTTCAGCCAGCGTCCCCGGCGTCTGCCGCAGGATGTTCAAGCTTTTGATCGTTGCCCGCATCGATTTGAGCGCCGTCGGACTAACCGCAGCCGTGTAACCACAGAAGAACTCGTCCCGCTGTGTGTTCGCCACCCGTCGCGGCCTGAACTGATACCCGAGAAAGTCAAACGTGACATTCGGATACGCCTCTCTGCGCCGTTGATCCTTGCAGTAGACAATCTTGGTCTTTGTCGGATGCATTTGAAGTCCGCACGCTGCCAGCCGAGAACTCAGCTCCGCCTTGAGGGCTTCGGCTTGTTGCTCGCTCCGGCAATGCACGAGACCATCGTCGGCATATCGACACCATGGAAGTTCGGGATGCGTCCTCGTCATCCAGAGATCAAATGCATAGTGCAGGAAAAGATTCGACAAAATCGGGCTAACCACGCCCCCTTGCGGGGTGCCGCGTGTGCGCTCCATGACTTCTCCGTTCTTTTCCATCGCCGCTGTCAACCACCTTTCGATGTAGAGCAGAGCCCACTTGCACTTCACGTCCTTTCTGACCGCCTTCAGCAGGAGATCGTGCGGAAGATTGTCAAACAGCCCTTTGATGTCGAATTCCAAAACCCAATCATACTTCCAGCACCGCTGACGCGTCACGCCGACGGCATCCAGAGCCGATTTTCCCGGTCTGTAACCGTAGGAGTCCGGAAGAAAGAGGGAGTCCAGATCCGGCTCAATCATCTGCTTGATCACCATCTGCGCGATTCGATCGCTGACGGTGGGCACACCCAAAACCCTTTCGCCCCCAGTCTTTTTCGGAATGGAGACGGCACGCACGGGCGGCGGAAAGTAAGTCCCCGAAGACATCCGATTCCAGATCTTGTAGAGATTGCTCGCAAGGTCTTTCTCAAACATCTCCAGAGTCTTCCCGTCCACCCCGGCTGCGCCATGGTTGGCTTTGACCGCTTTGTATGCTTCGTACACTTGACGTTTCTCAACTCGAAACGGCTTGTTTGTCGTATCTATCGAAGTCATCCTGTTTCCAGTTGTTCCAAACAATACGACCACCTGATCCGACCCCTTTGCTCCGACCCCATTACAGGGCCCTCAACGCTCATACGGATCGGTCCGCCCCAGTCTCCTGCATCGGTACTCTCGCCTTGCGGTTTGCTCCGCTTGAGCTTCTCCCTTTGCATCAGGAGCCTGGTTCCTGCAGTTCCGCGTGAAAGCCTATGTCCAACTCACGCCCCCTCTACGCCGGTCGCCGCCCGCCCGGTCATCAGGCACCCGGCGGACTTGTCCCAGGATGATGAGACGATCCTGGTTTCGACGACACTTAAGTTCATAACGACGCGTCTTCGGAGGGTTCACTTTCGTTCGTCTTTCGGACATGCACCTGCTCGGATCTCGTCCGAACGTTTCATCCGACGCTCACCACCACGGCTCTTTACCGCAGCAGCTCGGACTGGTTTGAGACCCGCTCCTGAAAGCCGATCCCGGAGGGCCGTCCTCCATCATTCACGCAGCTTCACGTTACGGGTTAGTTCATACTGAACTCCTTCCGTGCCTCTGCAGCACACTCTCATCGATGAACACGAGCTTCGCCGGATCGAGATCGAGCTGGCCATCGAACCAGTCCCGGCGCCGCTTCAGGACATCGGGGCGATCCTGCTCCAGTGCGTGCGCGGACTTTTTTTGAATGTCCAGCCATGGCCGCGAAGCCAGGCGCTCAAGGCGCTGCGGCTGATCCGCATCGACTGCTCGGCGACGAGCCGCTCCACCATCTCGTTCAGCGTGATGTCCTTGCGCTCCTCGATCAGCCCGACGATGAAGGTTTCATGCGCATCGAGGCCGGAGGCGCGCCGGCGGCCCTGCGGGCGTGGCGCCAGTTCGCCGATCTTCGCCCGCGCAATCCAGCGGATCGCGCTGGACACTCCCACGCCGAACCGCGCCGCCGCTTGCCGCGCCGACATGCCCTCGTCCGAAGCCTTCAAGACCCGCGACCGAAGATCCCCGCTCAATGCTCTTCCCATCGTCCACCTCCATCGAGGTGGATGTTGAATCAGCACAAAACGCAGCCGTCACATCACAATCGATTCATCGATCACAGGACGTGCTCTAGCGATACCAAATCTCGCCGAACAGCTTGCGGCTCGGCACGCGCATGACCATCGGTTCGTCGAGGTATCCGACGAGCCCTCGGAACGGTCGAAGCGCTTCTTGTGCAATTCGTGGTCGCGTTTGTCCCTCCCAGGGACGAACAGACGGCGGTCGTTGAGGTGTCGGTGCGATCTCGCCATCTGTCGCAGAGCATCGTGCGCAGAGTTAGAACCGCCATCGTCTTTTCAAATTCGGCAAGGAAGACGTTGTCGCGCTTCTGAAAGACCCGCACGGATTGACGGCAGAGGAGTTGCGAAGTCTGGTTGGGCGGGCGTTGGCCGCCCTCGACACCAGCAAGAATGCGGATGAAGCTTCGCTCAGTGATGGCGGGACGGCCGATCTTGCATCGACTTTGACAGCAACGGCTGGATGGCTCTGCTCGGCGAAGTCGCCCTAACGACGCTGCAGACCATGCCAAACGGTTTGCAGGTGTCCTTTGCCGGACTGCTCGCCGACGGGAAGACGGTTCCGGAGGGCGCGCCCATCAGTTGGACGAAAATGCGATCCGCAAGCGTCTGGCGCACATCATCGACATGGAGCGAAGACAACGCGCTTTGCACGCTATAAGATGGCCGAATTCAGGGCGTGGCGGAGGCGACATTCTAAAGGGAATGCCTGATATGCATAAAGACCGTTCCGCCGAGGCGGCCATGGCTTCAATGAACGCAAGTTTGACGGTAGCGACTCAGCAATCGAACCGTGATGTCAATGACCTTCTGAGCTTCCTCCCATTTAGGAAGATCTCGTTCGCCAACACGCGTAGCGATCGCGGCCAGTATCCAACCTACGCAGCTGATGTCTTCGGCGGCCTTCAGTTCCTGATGCTGCAGGATGCAAGCTTCAATGGCCGGTCGCGGCAGAGACCCGGGCGGAGTACGCTCAGCGATTAGCTTGAGACCGGCGTCATAGGCGACGCAAATTCTGATTCTATCGCCCATTTCCGATTGCATCACCACATTCGCCCAAAGGGCCAGCTCCGTGAAAAGATCGGTTACTTCATCCCTCATTAAACACTGCCGCTGTTTTCTTCACGAAAGAATTCCACGGTCAAGGTCCAGATAGCGCGTGGCCGGGACAATGAGCGAGGTATTGTCAGGTTTGTTATAGGCGAACCATAACCAGAGTGTTTTAAGCTTGCTGAGAACTCGTCAGGACGCTCAGTTTGCTCGGCAGGGCCTCCGTCTAGACATAGCTGGCAGACATACGCATGCGGTTTCGTCACGACCAAGACCACCGATGATTTGTGGCAGCGATCACAGGCAAGAGCCCGGCGTGCAGTAGGCCAAACGTCATTTTCTGTCTTTAAAACACGGAGCCGCATGGTTTGGGAGCCGTCATCTTGCTGCAGCCAGCGGAGGGGCGCTGGGCTGGTACAGTGGTCTCGGGTTCAAAGCGGAGGTATGAGAAAGCGAAGCTCTCCCGGCTCACTGCGCCAGCAATCGTATCGGCACTCACAGGGGCATCCCAGGCTGATTGTGGCCCGTAGCGAGAAAACTCGATCGGGCGGGTTTGGCTGATTAACTCGCATTCTGGCCGCCGAATTCAAGAATAGTGTTGCCCTTAAGAAAACTCTTCCCGCTTGAGTTGCACGTATGCAACAGTCACTACCGACCTGGAGGAGGCGAGAATCCGAAACTTGCCGGCGCCGCAGACGCCCCCTTATTTGAAATCGCGTCTTGGCCTGCGACCTGGATGCGTCGCGCGCATATGCCAGTGTGATGGTACAGGCGAAGGGCAGATGATAAAGCAATCGGCAAGTCCGACGGTTACATCACCGCCACGCCGCTGCTCGCCCGTTCGTGGTCGCCACGCGAGACATGAGCCCAGTCGAGTCTGGTTGGTCAGCCCAATCAATCAACTAGGAGCGTCGTTGAACCCAATGGGTTGAATGAAACATCGATTCAATGATTTAATCATAAGGCGCACGATCTAAAGTCGGATGGCATCCTTATGAGTGATTTTGCTATTCTGGGTCGCACGGTTGGCCCCCAGCACCCGGAAATTCAGACGCTCTTGCGTCAGGCGCGGGATCAGCAGGCTCGCGTCTTGTGTTTGTGTCGGCATCCCGGAGTGCCGATGTACATCGCCGCCGTCGGCGAGGAATTGATTATCAAGCGCATGCCTAACACCGGCAAGGACCATGCGGTAGACTGTGATCGCTATGAACTGCCCCTTGCACTGTCGGGAAAGGCGGAGATCCTAGGTCAAGCAATCGTCGAGGATCCTGCATCGGAGGCGGCGCGGCTGAAGCTGGCCTTCGCACTGACACAAGGCAAGGCGCGACAGGGATCATCCGGCGAGGGGACTTCCCACCACACTGTCAAAGCCGATCCGAGGAAGCTCACCCTGCGGCTTGCTCGACTATCTCTGGGAAGAGGCGGAGCTGACATTAATGGCACCCGGCTTCGTGGGAAAAAGAAATTGGGGGTTGGTCCGGAAATTTCTTTGGGGCGCGGCCGATGCGAAGTCGAGCCAGAAGTTCCAGTTGCGCGAGCTGCTGTTTATGCCGGCAATGTACTCCCTTGAGCACAAGGATCGCCTGGCAGCGGATCGGGAGCGGGCTTTCGCGGCAGCAGCCAAGGCGAAGCACAAGAAGATCGTGATCGGCATTGTGAAATCGCTCGACCCCGCCCGGTTTGGCGGCAAGCTGTCGATCAAGCATATGCCCGACGCGCCGCTCTTCCTGGATGAGAAAATGTTCAAAACAGTGCCGAAGCGCTTTGCTGCGGAATTCGACCTGTGGCGACTGCACGAAAATTCGCACCTGATCACCATCGCAACGTCATGCAGATGCCGTCCGGCATTCTGGCGATCGACGAAATCGGCTTTATGAACGTGACGGAGAATTGGATTCCGTTTCAGCACAACGACGAAAAGGAATTGATCGAAGTCCTGACCGGGGAGCATCGGCGATTTGTGAAAACGTTGCGACAACGTGCTGCCGGCGGTGCCGACGGCGTTCGGCCTTCTGACCGACGTTGATCAACAGGGAACCGCGCTTTTTGTCGTACCGCACGATGCCAAGGAGGCGGTACGGGCGGAATTCGACCATCTGATTTCAAGCTGCGAGCTCGAGACCTGGCGCTGGGACGCAAGCGGCCCCCGACCGGCGCTACCGGGCAAACAGCAGCGGCTTTCGCCTCCGCCCGGCAGGCAACCTTTGGAATATCGACCGAACAACTGAAAAGCCGAAGCGCGTGCGAGGCTGCCGCTGTAATTGGACCAAGCCAGGAAATAAAACTCGTGAACAACAAGCGAAAGACCTGACGGCAATGATTCGATGCGGTTGGCGAGGGTCCGTGAGCGCGACGAAGCGCGGGCGACGGCTGGCGCACCCGTAGGGCAGGCTTCGCCTGAGCTTGCGTCTGGCGCCGGCATTTGCGCTGGAAGCGATCGTTGATCGGGGCCGTGACCAGGGAGTGCGAAAAGGAGAATGCGATGCTGAAGAAATTCGACATGGATCCGGGAACGGGCATCGTCATCGCAACAGTCCTGATTTTGGTGCTGTCCGGCGCCCGGCTTTTGAATCAGTGGGACAGTCTATCGTTTTGGCGAGAGCCGGGGCTGGTCGCGGCTATTGTTCTCGGATTGATTTCGGCGATTGCGCTTGCCGTCGCGTTCGCGGTCCGGCGATGGCCTCAGCAGAATGTACAGTATGATCCAACGCGCCGGGGACCGGTTATCGATTTGCCGGCGGATTCGAAGACTGACCAGCCTGGTTAGATGCGTTTCGGATATCGCGGAGGATGATGGCATTCGGATCGGGCACGTCGGCAAACTGCCACAGGCCAAGGTGCTGCTTTTTAGCGACCTCCTGCGCGACGATATAGGGAGCATGGACCGGAGTGCCGTTCGGAGTGACGGCCGCGAACGCCCAGCCGGTCGAGATCAGCGCTGTGCCGAGATCGATGCGAGAACCGGCTGCGGATCCTGAGGTAGGCTGTGCAACGCAAACGACGAAGCGCGTTTTGGTCGCGGCCTGCCAGGCGACCGTGTAGCACTGAGTTTGGAGATCCCGGATAAGAGAGACGAGCATGGCAAGGCTTGCCTCGCCGCAATCGACACGCCCCCCTGCTCCATTGGTGAAATATGTCCCTCGCAGGCAGGCTTGAACGCCGTAGAGACGGTGGGTCTCACCGGCATAGGTCCAGGTGTCGCCGGTGCTGAACGATGCTGCGGCGGGGATCGGAAACCAGGGATTGGATTTGTCCTCGGCCAGTGCCGGAACACTGGCGAGGACGGCCGCGAGAATGCCGGCGGCGGCGAAGCCAGGTTTCATTATCGATACCTGCTCAGATTGAACCAGAACCGTTGTTTGCCGTCGGTCGTCGTGAGATCGAGATAGTTTGGCTCCGTCCTCTGCTCGCGCCGCGTCACGGCCGATGTTGGACGCGCACCGTAACCCGAACCTCTCGGGTTCGTGCCCCAAGAGGCATTCGTTGCATTCCGCGCAGCACAGAAAGCGCCGTTACTGTCTGGCTTGTAGACAGTTTGTGAGCGAGAGCTGTTGTCGCTTCCGCTCGATTCCGTCTCGGGCGAGACGGCGATCGTGCCGTCCGGGCAGGGTGTGAATTTCTCATATCCGATACGACCGGAACTGCCGGCCTCGGGGCACTGGGGCCAGGGCTCCCCATGCGCGACCATACGGAAAGCGCGCTCGACCGGAGGCACACATTCCCCGACGCTCGCCCAACCCTGCGGGTTGAGGATGCACAGCAAAACCTTGCAGCCAAAATCATCAGCACGGGCCGGCGCCGCCGACAGAACCGACAAGGTCGGCAAAAACGCCACAACGGAAAGAACCCTGCTCATTTTCATTGCGTCAGCCTCATTTTCGCGATTGCGGTTCATCGAGTCATTGTATTAATTCAGCATTCCAGAATCGGCAACAGCGCAGGATTATTTTAATGATTCGATCCCGCAAAACGGTACTTGCAGCGGGTGCGATCCTGGTGACGTGCCAAGCGGCGTCTGCTCAGGAAGCTTCGCAAAGATTCCAGGACCGCGTTACGGCTCCCGCCACCAGCGTTAATGCTGCCGTCGACGTGAATGGCCGGGTGATGCCGGCCTACCAGGTTGAGAGCCAGGGCGTGCAGCGGATCGGTACGGCGGGAAGCGCTGACAGCGCGGCCGCTACGGTGACATCGACCAAGGCTGACAACCCCTGCCCCGGCGTCGCTGCCCTGTCGAACGAAGAAGGACAGCGCATCGTCGAAGCGGTCGCGCGCCAGCAAGGCTTTGCCCCGCCCCTCGTCCTCGCGGTTGCCCGGGCCGAAAGCCGCTTCAATTCCGGCGCGCTATCGCCCAAAGGAGCCTATGGCCTGATGCAGCTTCTGCCGTCCACGGCGGTAAGCTACGGGGTCGATATCTGCGATCCCGCGGATAATGTGAAAGGTGGAATCGGCTTTTTGCGGGATCTGCATCGCAAATTTCCGAACCCGATATACATGCTCGCCGCCTACAATGCGGGCGAGGTCGCGGTTCTCAAATATAAGGGCGTCCCGCCCTACTCCGAGACGGTTGGCTACGTCGCCAACGTCATCAACGATTTCCACCAATGGCCATCGGTCGGGTCTGAGGCAGTGATGCCCGTAGGGGCGGTAAGTCTTGACCTCGCCGGCGTTCAACAGGCTGCGGCCGGCGCAGCTGATCAACGAAATGATCCGACATCCCGCACCATCTCCCGCAATGGCAGCACAATGTCGTCTCGCGAAGCGACGGCGCCGGTCTGGCAGGGCGGGATGGTACAAAACTTTGACTGAGGAGAAGCTTTGATGACCTTGTGGAAGATGATTGCTGCACGCAGCGCTGGTGTGGCGATGCCGCTCATGCTCTTGGCAACGCAGGCGATGGCCGGGGGCGGAAATCTCCAGCCGGTGCAAAGCACGCTGCAGACGTTGGTGCAGACCCTGACCGGGCCGATCGCGACGGCTTTGGCGGTTCTGTTCTGCATTTTCATGGGCTTCATGGCCTGGGCGGCGCGCCTGTCGTGGTTTGTGGCCGGAAGCTGGGTCTTGGGTATCGTGCTGGTCTTCGGCTCGGCTCAGATCGTCGAATTCTTTCAATCCGCGGTCGGCAGGTGATCGGCATGGCAGACGACCGGATCGATCCTGGCGAGCCCAAATTGTTGATCACTCCGCTGGTCAAGGGCTTGACCCGAGCGCCGACGGTGCTCGGCATTCCCTATGAGCTTGCGGGGTTCATCGGCGTGCTGACGGCGGTCGTGTTCCTCGCAACCCATAATCTGGTCATGCTCTGTATCTGCGTGCCGCTCTATGCTGTTGCCAGGATCGCGATCATGCGCGATCCCATGTTCATCGACATCATGTTCATCCGTTCGCGAAAGACGCCGCCCCGAAGCGCCAGCTTCTGGGGTGCGCGCAGTTATCGGGTGTGACCATGGCAATCGCGCGGGCTCTTCGTGATGAACTGAGTTTCGGGGCCGTGTCTCGTCGGGAGAATCCGGTTTCGGCCCATATACCCTATTCGCGGCATGTGTCCGACGAGGTGATCAAGACGCAGGACGGCATGTTGATGTCCTTCGTTCACATGAGCGGACTGTGCTTCGAGACGATCGATATCGCCGAGATCAATTCGCGCCTGCTCGGCCGCAACGATCTCATTCGGGGGTTGGCGAATTCCCGCTATGCGATCTACTCGCATATCGTGCGCCGCGAGGTGAAGCCCGCGATCGAGTCGAGCTTCGAAAGCAAGTTCTGCCAAGAGCTGGACCAGCGCTATACGGCGGCCCTGCGCACCCAGCGCATGTTTGTGAACGATATCTACCTGACCATCGTCCGGCGCGAGCTGCAAGGCACGGTCGGGACGGCGGATCTCGTGATCCGCAAGCTTTTGGGACGAAGGGCTGCGGACGGTCGATCTTCGAGCGAGGAGCGGGCGCTGATCGAACTCACGGACGTGATGAAAGCCGTCCGAGAGAGCTTGCAGGCGTATGGCGCGCGGGTTCTCAGCGTCGTCAAGCGCAGTGACGTTTGGCATTCCGAGCCGCTGGAATTCCTGGTGCAGCTCGTCAATGGCGGATTTCCACGGCCGATGGCACTGCCGCGCATGAAACTCGCGGAGGCGCTAGCGACGAAGCGGCTGTTCTTCGGCCCGAATGCGCTGGAAATTCGCGGGGCGTCCCCTGGCGAAACGCGATACGGCGCCATAATTTCGGTAGGCGAGTACCCGTCCATTACGGGACCGGGGATGCTCAACCCCATGCTGAAGGTGCCGCACGAATTCATCGTGACGCAATCCTTCGCCATCATCGACAAGCCGCAGGCGCTGACCCAGATGGAGCGGGTCGGGCGCAAGATCGACATGTCGGATGAAGCCGGCTCGATCGTGGCCGATCAACTCGGTGAAGCGCGCGATGAGCTTCTGTCCTCGGAAGCGCTCTATGGCTTGCATCATCTGACGGTGCTGTGCCTCGGGAAAACCATGGACGACGTGGCGCGCTGCGTGACCGATGTCGGCACGGCGCTGACGGAGGTATCCGCCCTGTGGGTTCGCGAGGACCTGAATTGTGAACCTGCGTTCTGGGCCACCCTGCCCGGCAATTTCGCCTATGTGGCGCGCAAGTCGATGATCTCATCGAAGAACATGGCGGGCTTTTCGGCCTTCCATAACTATCCGAGCGGCCGGACCGGCGGGGTGCATTGGGGAACGCCGATAAGCGTCCTCGAGACGACGTCGCAAACGGCCTACTTCTTCAACTTCCATGTTCGAGACCTCGGCAACTTCACTCTGAACGGTCCCTCGGGCTCGGGCAAGACGGTGCTGCTCGGCTTTCTCGCGGCACAGGCGCAGCGCATCACGCCGCGCCCCAAGCTGGTGATGATCGACAAGGACCGTGGCCTGGATATCTTCGTGCGGTCGCTTAGCGGCCGCTATGAGGTTTTGAAGGCCGGGGAGCCTTCCGGCTTCAATCCGTTGCGCCTGCCCGATACGCCGCGCAACCGGGAATTTCTCTTCCAGCTTTTCAGCTTCATGCTGCGTCGATCCGACGGACACGCTCACTCGACGCGCGAGGAGCAAGTCATCCGCAACGCGGTCGCTCAGGTGGCGAGCGCGCCGACCGAAGGTCGAACCATGGAGGAGTTCGCCGAGCTGTTGCGCGGTGCGATGCGCGCCGGCGATGACGATCTCTATTCGCGCTTGCAGCCATGGCTGAGGCCCGATCAGCGCGGTTGGTTGTTCAACAACGCGGAAGACTCGTTTTCGATGTCGTCCATTTTCGGCTTCGACATGACGAGCGTGTTGAGCGACGCAACGACCAGCACGGCAGCCTTGCTCTATATCTTCCATCGCATCGAGGAGCTGCTTGACGGGCAACCGGTCATGATCTTCCTCGATGAGGGCTGGAAGCTGCTGGACAATGATATTTTCAGCTACTTCATCAAGGACAAGCTGAAAACCATTCGTAAGCTGAATGGCATCGTTGGCTTCGGCACGCAGTCAGCGGCGGACATTGTGAAGTCATCGATCGCCAACACGCTGATCGAACAGACGCCGACCAATATTTTTTTCCCCAACCCGAAGGCAGACGAGGAATCGCACAGGGCGTTCGGGCTGTCGGAGCGCGAGATCAAATGGATCCGCGAAACCCCGCCTGAAGCCCGCAAATTCCTGATCAAGCATGACCAGGACAGCGTCATTGCGCGCCTCAATCTGGGCGCGATGCCTGACGCGATCAAGATCCTCTCCGGTCGAATTGAGACGGTTCAGGAGCTCGACGCGCTGCGCGCGCGCGTCGGCGACGATCCGCAGGTTTGGTTGCCAATCTTTCTTGGGAGGGACCCGGAATGAAAACCATTATGGGCGCGATGGCCGCCCTTGTGACGATTTTCGCGGGATCGACGGCGATGGCGGCCGTGCCGGTTTCTGACAGCCCTATTCTGTCGCAGCGGAGCGAGGACAAGGCCGACAAGGTTCAGATCAAGCTCGTCCAGGAGGACACGAAGTCCGCCACGCAGGGCGTCAATTGCGCGGTGACGACGCCCAAAAAGGCGCAGAACGTGAAGACCCCGAAGGCTTCGGTCGATCCGGCGAGTGGCCGGGCGTCCTTGGAACAGGCCAATCCGGACATCAAGGGCTCTTCGGCGTTCGCCTCGACCGGGTCGGGATCGGGCGCTGTCGGCGGCAATGCCGGCGAAAGGGGCCAGTTGGATATCACCGGTCAGGTTCTCGGGGGCATGAATGGCAGCATGTCAACGGTGGCCCCCAATAAGCAGTCCTTCGAGACCATGGGGCAGGATATCGGGACTGACAAAACGGTCATGGAAGCCTTCGACCGCAACAGCGCAATCCGCGCCCAAGGCGGGCTGACCTTCAACGAGGTGATCCAGGCGACAGGGTTCTTTGCCCAAGCTTTCAACGTGCGAAACATCGGCACTGCCACACTGACAAGTCGGGGATCCTCCGGCCTGGCGGTGCCCACTCCCGCGTCCCCGCCGCCTGGCTCGGGTGGCTCGACAAGCTGTCCCGGGGCTATGAGCGGCACGGCCGGCAACCCGTGCTGCCCGTCGACGGACGGCGCATGCACGGCGCCGCGCACGACCGACACGGTTGAAAACGTCTCGCCCGTGCTTTCGCAAATCCAAAGGGACGCGAAGCGCGCTCCCGTGACAATGACGACCGACGAACTGATGTCGGCGGTCAAGCAATATCAGGCTCAATAGGAGAAAGCGCTATGCGTGGAATTCCGTTAACAGCGGCACTCTTGCTTGGCTTGGGCGGCCTCGCCTTTGCGCAGGTGCCTACGATCGACGAGGCTAATCTGGAACAGGCTCGGCAGATTGCATCGGCCACGAGCGAGATCCTCAGCACCGACCGCAACATCATGAACTATACGCAAAAGACGCTGCAGGCCGTCACGGGCGACCGGTCGAGCCAGGCCGGCCAGCTCGCGCAGATGGCCTTGGGCAATGGCGGCTTCTCCATGGGGGACGCGCCTTCGCTTGGTAGCGTGATCTCGGGCGGCTCGTTGTCGTTCGCCGGCCTCGGCAATGGATCGCAGGGCATCGTTTCGAACATGATCAATGGCTTGCAGCTGGTGAAAACCATTTCGGGCCTGATCAATGGCCAGACGACGCAGATGGATAAGAACTACAGCGCCCTGGTGAACGTCGCGGCCACGGTCACCGGACTGGTGGACTCCTCGCAAAATGGGGTGAAGACCCGTTCCAGCGCTTTTCAGTCGGGCGCTCAACGGATCGGCACGGCGCAGGACATCAAGGGCTCGATCGATCAGAACAGCCAGATCATGGTGCAAACGGGTCTGACCGTGAACGAACTGATCGGCGCGGTGAACACAGCTACGGCGGCCGCCAACCAGGAAAACATCGATCGTATGAACCTGATCACCCAGGCCTCACGGGGGCTCGAATACAAATCCGGCCAATGACGGTGCGCTTTCTTCTATCAGCGGCCGCCATCATTGGCGCTGTCGCCACCTCCGGGTGCGGCCACAAGCCGCTCAAGGCTCCATGCTCGCGCGACGAGGGACCGATGCAGCCGATGGCGTTCGCAGCGCCCGAACCGAGAACAGAAGCGAAGAAGCCATTCGAGTGCGGTCCGATGAAGGCACTCAATAGCGATCCATCTCTGTTTCCAGGCGGGACGGCGAAAAAATGAACTTCAATATCACGACGCTTCTGCAACAGGTCGATCAGTTCGGCAATAACTATGTATCGCAAGCCTACCAGAACCTCGCGTCGGCCCTGACCGGCGGGGGACAGGTGGGCGTCGCCGGCCTGATGCTGACGCTGTACGTGATATTTTGGGCCATCAGCATCTGGCAGGGAACCTCGACCGGATCGGGAAAAGAGATGGTCTGGCGGCTGTTCCGCGCCTTCGTGATCTACGCTCTGGCGACGAGCTGGGGGGACTTTCAAACATATGCCTATTCGTTCGCGAATGAGACACCTTCCGCGATCGGGAACAGCCTTCTGACGAGCGTTTCGGCCAATGTGACCGGGACATCGGCCGGGCTGAACTCCGTCAACTCCGTGCAGACGGCCCTGCAAAACATCTGGGATTCGCTCGCCAATTCCACCTCCGCCTTTATCAAGAGCCTTGGCGTGTTGAACTTCGGCGGCTACGTACTGGCGGCGATCATCCTTGTCGTCGGCGCGCTGCTCATCGGCTATGCGATCTTCCTCATCATCCTGTCGAAGATCTTTCTTTGGCTTTTGCTGGCGCTCGCCCCAGTGTTCATCATTCTTATGCTGTTCGGCTATACGACCCGGTTCTTCGCCGGCTGGATAACCGCGATCGTGCAGTACATGAGCGTGCAGATTCTGGTCTACGCCTTCTGTGCCTTCTTCATCTCGATTACCCAGACCTATTTCGACGCGGTCAACCGGTCGAATGGTGCTGCGACAACGACCTTGACCGAAGCCGCGCCGCTGATCCTGATCTGCCTCCTCGGCGTGCTGCTGCTGTCGCAAATCACCAACGTTGCCGCCTCGCTCGCGGGCGGAATTGGTGTTGGAACGCCTTCGTTTGGGCGCTTCTACGGCGGCGCCTTCGCAGCGATGGGCCAAGCCGGTCAGCGCAGGCTGATGGGACGCTTGGGCTGGAGCACGCGGCAGGAACGCCTAGTGGGTCGCGAGCGGGCGCGCGTGAGCCTCGCACAGAGAAGGTATGAGGATTCAGCGGAATATGCACGGCTTTCCCGAAAGCTGACGGATCCCGCATAGGTTTGGGGCACCAATGAGCGATGTGAAGGAAAGCGCTGGGGGACCGGCGAAGGAAACCGAGTCTCCCTTGCCGTACTACGCGGATGCGGCAATCTGGGAAAAAGATATCGCGCGGCGCAATCGCTGGTCGCGATCTCTGGCGTGGTGTGTGGCAAGCGTCGCCTCGGTCATTGCCGTTGCAGCGGTGGGCGCGCTGATCCTTGCGCTGCCGCTCAAGACTTATGAGCCCTACATGGTGGTGGTCGACAAATCCACCGGGTTTGTCGAGGTCAAGCGGCCGCTGGCCGACGGGCCTTTGCAGCAGGACGAGTCGATGGGGATGTTCGATATCGTCCGTTATGTGAAGGCTCGCGAGACCTACGATCCGAAGGCGCTGAAGGACAACTTCGATCTCGCGCAATTGCTGAGCGCCGGCGATGCCTCGAGGGAGCTCGTCGAGCTTTTCAGCCCGGCAAACAAGGTGACGAACCCGGTCGTGCTCTATGGGCGAAACACCGTCGTGGCGGTGACCGTGAAGTCCGTGACATTTCCTAACCAGAGGACCGCCCTGGTCCGGTTCATGACGGAGGAAAAGAGCCAGGCGAACACCGTGCAGCGGCATTGGGTGTCGTTGATCCGGTTCCGCTACTCCGGCGTGCCGGCAAAAAACGAGATCCGCTTTCAAAATCCGCTCGGCTTCCAGGTGCTCGAATATCGGCGCGATCAGGAGACGGCGCCGGCACCCACCGCGGAGACACCGCAATGAAGGTCGCCGGCATCCTGATGGCAATCGGGCTCGGCGTTTGCGCGGTTCAGCCGGCCCTTGCCGAACAGACCCCTCGGGCGGGATCTCGTGACAGTCGCATTCGCTTCGTCTGGTATCAGAAGGACGATGTGGTGTCGGTGCCGGCCAGCTATGGCGCCTCGACCATGATCGAATTCGGCGATGACGAGAAAATCGAAACCCTCGGCGCTGGCGACGTCCCGGCCTGGAGCATCGAGCCCAACAAGAAGGGCAATGTGCTGTTTGTGAAGCCGATCGAGAAGAATGCGGGCGGGAATCTCAATGTCCTGACCAACAAGCGCAGCTATGTGTTCTTCCTCAACGGCGAGTTTCGGCCGGTTGCGCAACAGGTCTATGCGATCAAGTTCCGCTATCCCGAAGAGGTGTCGGACGCGGCGCTGATGGACGAAGCCCGGACCCGGGCGGCACAGCCGAACCGGCAGGGTTTCAAGGCCGAAAACGCCAACTCGTCCTATGCCTATAAGGGGTCGTCGGCAAATAAGCCGCTCGTGATCTACGACGACGGCGTGAAGACCTGGTTCCGCTTCGATCCGGCAAGGGAAGTGCCGGCGATCTATGTCGTCGACAGCGAGCGCAATGAGACGCTTGTGAATTATCGCCGCGAGGGCGCGTACATCGTCGTCGACAAGGTCAATTACCAGTGGACGCTGCGCAACGGCAACGAAGCAACCTGCGTCTTCAATCTGAGACTGAACAATGTGAACGAACCGACCGGGCTTGAACCTTACGAGCCGCAGCGTGTCGGCGGTGGGACTGTTCGGAAAGTGAGGGGGCCTGATGCCGTCTCCCAATGAGTACAGAATGCTCGCCGAGGAAGGCACGGCGGTCGCCCCGCCAAAATTCGGGGCGAGCACATTATTCAAGATCGTGGTACCGCTGGGTGCGGTGGTCTTCGCCGGCTGGATGATCTATGCGGCGACGCGTGTGCCAGACAAGCCGCTGTTGACGGCGTCGGATGGCGAGGAGTTTCACACCACACAGTTTCCCGCACCTGGGCTCGATACGCCGCGTCCCCAGCTTGATAACGGCACCCTTAAAATTCCGACGGCTCCCAAGGAGCCGCCGGCGGCGCCGGCACAGCCGCCGTCGACGGTCGAGGCTCCGCCTCCCCCTCCACCAGCCTTGCAACCGCCTGCAGCTCCACCACAGGTGCAGGATGATGCCGAGGCCCGTCGTCTGGCTGAGGAAGAACGGCGCAGGCAAGAAGAAGAGGAGCGCCGCAAATGGGAGCGCTTACGCGCCAAGCAGCTCGTCGTCGATAGCGGCAATGCGCCTGGCAGTACATCAGCGTTGGGCGGCAATGGTACGGATGCAGCGGCGGCCTTAAACGCGGGCGAGGGCGAGGAGGACCCCAATCGGCGTTTTTTGGCACGGGCGAGCCAGAGCGGAGCGGATACATCGAAGGCCACGATGAACCAGCGCACGGACGCTCTGGTCGCCCAAGGGACGATGATCAAAGGCGTGCTCGAGACCGCGATTCAGAGCGATCTTGCCGGTATGGTTCGGGCCGTCGTGTCGGAGGATGTGTGGTCGTTCGACGGTCGCAGGGTTTTGATCCCCGCTGGCTCCCGCCTTATCGGTGAATATCGCAGTGGCCTCGCAACCGGTCAAACGCGGGTGTTCATAGTGTGGACACGGCTTCTTCGATCGGACGGCATGTCGGTGCAGCTCGGTTCGACCGGCACCGACGAGCTCGGTCGCAGCGGTATGCCAGGCGAGGTGGACAACCATTATTTCGAGCGGTTCGGCTCGGCGATCCTTCTAAGTGTCGTGGGCGGTGCGACGCAATTCATCGCCAACCTTGGCAACGACCAGAATGGGGGGAACACCAACCAGACCTACACGGACCCGCAGACCGGACAGACGGTGACAGTCCAGACGCAGACCAACCAATACCTGCAGAGCGCCCGCCAGATCGGCGCGCAACAGGTCTCGCAAAGCCTCAACCGCATTGCCGAAGAGGCGCTTCGAAATTCGATCAATATCGCGCCCACGATCCATGTCGATCAGGGGTCGCGCATCATGGTGTTCGTCCGCCGGGACCTCGATTTTTCGGAGTTCTATCCGGACCCGGTACGCGAGGCGTTGAGGGAGATACGACGTGAGCGGGCAGCAAAGAACCGTCTTTCTCAATAAGGCGCTGGAGCCGGTGCGGCGCTGGCTCGACGACGATCGCGTGGTCGAAATCTGTGCAAACGGGCCTGGGCTTGTGTGGGTCGAAATTGTTGGCTCGACACATATGGAGCCCTTTGACGTCCCCGAGCTCGACCGCGCCGCGATCACCTACCTCATGGAGCGTATAGCGGCATCATCCTCGCAATCGATCAGCGAGGAAAATCCCTTGCTTTCGGCCGCCCTCCCCAGCGGCGAACGCTTCCAGGGCGTGCTTGCGCCGGCGACGCCGACAGGAGGCGCCTTCGCGATCCGCAAGCAGGTCGTGAAGGATATGCGCCTTGATGATTACCGGAAGCGGGGGTCGTTCGATACGATCTCCGTCCAGGATCCCGGCGAATTGAGCGAGGCCGACAGCGCCCTTTGCGAATATCTCGACGCCGGCAAGATCGAGGATTTCCTCCGCCTGGCCGTGCGGGAACGGTATTCGATCTTGCTTTCAGGAGGCACATCGTCGGGCAAAACGACGTTTCTGAATGCGATTTTGCACGAGGTGCCTTCGGATGAGCGGATCCTCACCATTGAGGATACGCGAGAGGTTAAACCACACCAGCCCAACTATCTGCCCCTCGTCGCATCAAAGGGCGACCAGGGCCTGGCGCACGTGACCGTTGAAACGCTGCTGCAAGCCGCCATGCGGTTGCGGCCGGATCGAATCTTCCTGGGCGAGATCCGGGGAGCGGAAGCCTATTCGTTCTTGCGCGCCGTCAACACAGGTCATCCCGGATCGATCACGACGATCCATGCGGACAGCCCGACCGGTGCGTTTGAGCAGCTAGCATTGATGGTCATGCAGGCTGGGCTCGGGCTGAGCAAGGCAGAGATCATCGATTACGTGCGGTCGGTCCTGCCGATTGTGATCCAACAAACGCGCCGGGGCGGCTGGCGCGGAACTTCGGCGATCTGGTTCAACCGCATGACCGAATGGAGAGCCGCCAGAAAGGTTCCCCAGAATGTCTCGCGTATTCGCTTATAGGCTTTTCCTCGGCCTCATCGGCCTCGCCGCCTTCTTCGCCCTTTGGAGCCTGGCCTACGAGCTGGTGGCGACATGGCGATGGACTCCCGCCCTCCCTTCGGAAGGCGCCTCGCGCTGGGGGCTTTTGCAGTACCAGAACGCGCAACGCAGCCTAAGCGGCCTGTTCGTTGCCTGGCAGCATTTCAGCCAGCGCCTGGCCTATCATCCCACGCAGGGCGAGACGATCATCCGGGGCGCGATCGCGGTCGCGGTTGTCGTGGCGATCGGCGTCGGCCTGGTCTTTGCAAGCCTGATCAACCGCAACCCAAAGCACTACGGCAATGCGCGGTTCGGCACGATCATGGACGCCGAAAGGAAAAACCTGCTGGCAAAGCAAGGCTTGATCCTCGGCAAGATGGGTGGGGCGACGATCCGCTCGGACGAGCCCGCGCACGTCTTGGTGGTCGGGCCGACCCGATCCGGCAAGGGCGTCAGCTTTGTCATTCCGAACGGTTACATGTGGCGGGGATCCTCGGTGTGGTTCGATCCGAAGCGGGAGAACTTCGAGGCGTTCGGTGCGCATCGGCAGGCTCTCGGCGATAAGGTCTTTTTCTTTTCGCCCGGCGAGCAGGATTCGCATCGCTATAATCCGCTGGATTTCATCCGGCGCGATGCGCGCATGCCGACGGACTGCGCGGTGGTCTCCTCCTTCATCATCCCTGAGGCGACAGGAAGTTCCGAGATCTGGGCGCGCGCCGGCCGGCAGCTGCTTTCGGCCATGATAGGCTATGTGCTGACGTCACCACGCTATGAGGGGCAGCGTCATTTGCGCGCCGTCGCGATGCTTCTTTCGACCGGCGTGGATTTTCTCAGGGTGCTGACGAATATCCGCAATGACGAGGAAAAATATCTGCCTTCGTGGGTCGTGCACGGGCTCAACCAGTTCATTGCGCTGGAAAAGGAAACGCGAAACTCAGCCTTCTTCAACCTGACGGCGGCTCTCAACCCCTGGACCAATGATCTCGTTGCAGCCGCTACGGCGTCGACCGATTTCGATATCTCGAAGTTTCGCAAGGACCCGACGGCTCTCTTCATCGGCTGCTCGGTGGCGCAGCTCGACGTGTTCCGGCCCATCATCAAACTCCTGGTTCAGCAAATCCATGATGTGCTGATGGCTTCCCCGCCAGGCCCGGACGAGCCCTATCAGGTCCTGGTGATGATCGACGAGTTTCGCCAGCTCGGCAAAATGGAGTCCATTGTTTCCAAGCTGGCGATCAACGCGGGCTATGGCTTTCGCATGGTCCTGATCCTGCAGGATCTTGCCCAGCTTGACGAAGTCTATGGAAAAGCGACGCGGCACACCACGGTGACCGCGTGTCAGGTGAAGCTTTTCATCCGCATGAACGACGTGGAGACCTCGGAACATGTCTCTGTAATGCTGGGACCGACCACGATCGAGGTGCCCACACCGATCATCAGGGCTGGTCAAGGTATATTTGGTGGCCGAGACAAGAGTTTAAGTTATCAGGAAAGGCCGTTCCGAACGGCGGCGGAGCTTCGGCAAATGCCGGCGAAGCAGGCCGTGGTTCTGGGCTCGAGCCCCCCTGGTTTCATGGTGCGCAAGATCACCTATTATAAGGACGCTCCCTATAAAGCGACCTACCAGGAATTTCGGCACCGACGCCTGAAAGTGCCGCCTCTCTCCCGATGGCAGGATCTTCCGCTGCGCTCCATGGCGGAGGTCGAAGCGGCGGCTAACAACGGGCCGGCCGCACCTTTCGAGTTGGGGGAACCCGATACCGTCGAAGCGCCGGTTTCGGGCGATACAGCGTATGCCGATGCGGCGCCGCCTGCGACTGCGGCTGAACGGGCTGATCCCGTCGCGTTAAAGCCAGTAAAGAGCGACAGCGCGGACGCACCACAGGTGCTGCCAAGCTCAGGCCTTCCAACGGTCGGTGAGGCTGAAGCAAAGAGCGAGGTCGCCGCTGAAGTTCCGGAGTTGAAGCCGAAGCGGGCCGATCAGACAGCTGATGATGCGCCGCAGCCGCTTCCCACCCTTGGCCGGCGATCGGCGCCGGCAGCATCAAAGACGTCCGACCCAAGTGCGTCTGAAGGCAAGGCGAGTGTCTTGCGATTCCAAGTCCGGCCGGGAAACAAGTCCACGTCGATCGCCGCACTGCTCGCATCGCTCGATCAGGAAGTAGAGGCCGGCGCTCGTTCCCTGTCACCGTCAGTGGATAGCGGAGATGTCGACGGGGGACCGTCAGCCGCTCTTCAGGCGCTGCAGGATCAAATTAGACGTCACGGCGATCGCTAGGACGTGAAATTCAGTTGAATACAAATGAGCGATTTGTGCCTTCGGTGCCTATGTCGCGTGTGAACAAGACGAAGCGTCCCTAGTCCGATGGCGTGCGCATCGAACCGTTTCGTTGCGCCTCCCGGTTCTTGGTGGGGACGTGAGCTGATTGCTGGTCCGTAAAACGGGATTGATTTTCACTCTACCCAACATGTATCAAAACCGATACAGTGCACCCCGATGAAGGTGATTGAATGGCTTGGAAGCAGCCGGGCGGATCTTCGAGCGTTTCCTGATGATGCGCGGATAGAGGCCGGCTGGCAGCTCGAACTTGTCCAGCGCGGCGACGATCCCGACGACTGGAAACCTCTGCAGATCGTGGGGGCCGGCGTCAGGGAAATCAGGGTTCGGGAGGCATCGGGAGCGTTTCGCGTCATCTATCTGGCGACCCTAGAGGACCGCGTTTTGGTGCTTCATGCGTTCCAGAAGAAGGCACAGGCCACATCCAAGAAAGACCTCGATCTGGCGGCTCAACGGCTAAAACGATGGAAGGCAGAACGATGAACGTAGAAATCTATGAGAACGTCTGGGATGCCCTGGCGGACACCGAACAGGAGGCAGCAAACCTTAAAGCGCGCTCGGCGCTGCTCTACGAAATCCGTAAGGCAGTCCAACGTTGGGGCATTCCCCAGGAGGAAGCCGCCAAGCGGCTCGGCCTGACGCGCCCTCGTATCAATGATCTGCTGCGCGGTAAGCTCGCCAAGTTCTCGCTTGACGCGCTCGTCAACATCGCCGCCTCCGCTCACCTGGATATAGAAATCCGGGTGAAGGAGGTTGCATAATCACGAGATGTCTAATCCTCGTCTTTCCTCGGAGTACATC
The DNA here is from genome assembly GCF_040322415.1 of Mesorhizobium sp. M0152. Classification (NCBI taxonomy): domain Bacteria; kingdom Pseudomonadati; phylum Pseudomonadota; class Alphaproteobacteria; order Hyphomicrobiales; family Phyllobacteriaceae; genus Mesorhizobium; species Mesorhizobium sp. M0152. The sequence continues at coordinate 14,912 of NZ_JAMYTH010000045.1, read as the reverse complement.
CGCGTTTGGAGGCGAGCGTGTGCCGAACGGAGCCGCTGCAGCGTCCGGCTTAGGGAACAACGAGCCCACGCAGTGCTGCGTGGCGAGGCGACTACTGCTTTTGCGGCTTCTGTGAATCCGGCTCTTCGCCTTCGACTGGAGCGGTGTTGATGCTCCTCGACTGCAGGCGCTGCAGTTCTTCGAGCCGTTCGCCTTTGACGATCTCGGGATCAAGCCGCTCGTTAGGATTCTGTGCCAATGATCGCGCGGCTTCGCTTGCGGCTTGTGCCTCGCGCGCTTCCTTCGCGGCGATGCTTTCGGCGTTGCGCACCATTTCGCGGTCTTGCGCAACCTGCTCAAGCGAGGTCGGATCAGCCGATCCGGCTCGTTCGTCGCGGATCTCCTGCTCGATGGCGCGATTACGGATCTCACGAGCGCGATCGGCCTCAAGCCGCTCAGCGGCCTCGATCTCCTGGGCGCGATGGATCAAAGCTTCGGCGCGCGCGCCGGCAATCCGATGGGCCTGGTCTTCGCTGACATGCGTGACGCCGCCTTCCTGCAGCGATTTGAGATCCGTCCGGATCGCCAGCAGTTCCATGGTGGGCGCTGCGCGCCGTAAGAACTCCGCTTTCGTCTGGCCGTTCATCATGGCCGCTGTCTTGTTAACGGTCTCGTTGATCTGTTTTAGGTTTTCCCGCATCTGGTCCGCGGTGGCATCTGAACTCATTTGAACACCCTTTCCATCTCGAATAGCGACCACAACAGTACCGGATCAGCTTGCGTCATCCGAACAATGAATTGACTCGCTATCGCGTTATCCGGCCGGGAAGCAGCAACCGAGTGCCAGTCCCGAAGGCTTGCCTGGGTGGCCTGCAGCTGGCGCGCCGAAATCGGAATCTTTATCGGGTTGGCCCTCGCGTAGTCGATCCGCTGGCGGGCTTTCTCGATGACGTGCGGGTTTGCACGGGCGTAGGCGCGGTCACGCGCCTCCCTGCCCGGCCGCGGCTTTTCGGCCGTGGCCACAATCGCCTTGTCGCGCGGACCATAGCTTTGTGATGACGCTCGATAGGCCGCGGAGGTCGCGACGATTTTCATGCCCTGCGCTTGTGCGTGCTGGGCATAGAGCGCACGCCATTCGCGAAGCTGGGCCGGACCTGGTCGCAAGCGCTCACCGTCCTCACCCTTCACCGCAACGATGGCGTGGACATGAATATGACCGCCCTCCTCGGCCATGTCGGCATGCATGCCGAAGGCGAATTTGTGATTGGGGAACTGCTCATGCAGGAACCCACGTGCGGCCCTTACCAGAGCTTGCCTGTCCTCGCCCGCCTTGGCCGACAGGATCATGTGCATGGTGTCGCGAGGCTTGTAGGAATTCAGGGTCTTGTCCCAGGACTGCGCGGTCTGCCGAACCGCCTCCTCAGACGCGATCGCGGCGCCGTCGGCGCCGATCGCCGCTCCGTCATGGCTAAGGCGCGCGAGCTGGAACACGACACCGGCTTTGCCGTGGCTGGGCTCCCCAATTGGCTTCACCGAAACGGTATCCTCCTTGACCCCAAGCGCCTCGGAGATCCGCGAGGCGATCATGGCCCGGGTCGGTGCCGAGAACTGGCGATCCTGCTGGCGTCGATCCGAAAAGTGAAACCGATGCTTCACCTTGTCGTGCCCGTTCTCACCCCGCACGACGCTGTGTCCGGCCATGGTCGCGACGACGCGCGCGACGCTCGATCCGTCCTGCAGTGTGTCGATACGATAGGCGAAACCGTGGCCGGCGAAACCTGCCTGAACTGCCTGTGAAAGGCGCTCGGCATTCTCCTGCCCTCCCAGCGAAAGCCGAAACGTCGCCACATCCTCGCTCTCCCGCCGCTTGTCGAAACCCTTGCCCCACTGTTTCATTTCCTCGGCAACAGCTTCCTGCGTTGCCAGGATACGCGCGTCATGCGTCTCGAGCGCGACACCCTCCTTTTGGATATATTGACCGATGGCGGCTGCCCTTGTGACGCCATGCCCGTAGGAAATCACCTTCAGAACGGCCGGCTGATACCCGGCTGCCAGCCTGTCGGCGGCGGCCCTCGGCGCAGGTCCGCCGGCGAGCTTCCGTCGCTTCGCTGGCAGGGCGAGGTTTAGTCGCCCGGCTTTACCGCGCGGCGGCTCCAGCTCCCCGGGAGACGAGCGCGGCACGGCCGGTTCCGGTGGCTGGCTTGCCCCGAGACCGCCCTCCCCCTTCCGGCCGCGAACCGTCTTGAACAACCCATCATCGTCATTTCCAGCAAAGGACAACAGGGCCCGACGCCGGCACTTGCGGTTCTCTTCTTCAAAAGCCGCGCTCGCGCGAATCCGATCGGCTATGGCCTGTATGGAAGACTGGTCGAGGTTCACGCGCCCTCGCCATCCAGCAGATGCGCCGCCTTCCGAAGTTTCAGGCCATGGGCGATCGTCATCGCCGTCAATTCGGCGTCGACAGCTTTCACCCTCTCATCCAGCGCTTCCCATATCGGCAACGCCGCCTCCATGGGGGCAGCGTGGCCGGAATGAATGGCATGGAGAAGCTGGCTGAGGTTTCGGCCGACCATCCGAACTTGTGAGGCCAACGCCGCGACAGTGCGTGAATTCTCAGCTGACAGAGCGGGACCGACATCCAGGCTGGCCCGGATAATGCGCCGCAACGTCTCCGCTCGGTCAAGCTGGAACACCTTGCAGGCCTCATCCAGGAGCGCGCCCGCCTCCGGCCCAATATCGATCCGGGAGCGCTTTCGGGTGTCCTTGTGGGCGGCGCTGGTGTCCAAAAATTCCTCGCTATGGCGGATGGGCCTCACGTCGAAGACGGTCCAGGTCGAAGCGAAGCGACGACCTGCTCAGCCAATTTGGACCCAAATTGCGTATCTTGTCAATTCAATACGAAACATTATACTGACTCATTGACACATTAATGCAGAGCCGATCATGCATCCTGGGATATTGCACCGATGTGCAAATTCATATTTATCACACAGGCACTTATGCGCCTCGGCACTTTGTTGCATCGGCGCATAGTCATAATGCAAGAAGTCACTTTGGCGCCAAATCGCCTATGCGCCTTGACGCCAAGGTACGCAACATTGGGAAAAAACAATGCCGGAACAACGCGCGGTGCAAATCACAGTGGCCTCTCCCAAAGGCGGGGTCGGCAAGACCATGACCACCATCCTGCTCGCTGGCGAGTTCGCCGCCGCCGGTCATCGGGTGACGGTGCTCGACACCGATCCGCAACTGTCCGCGCTGGAGTGGAGCAAAAACAGTCGCCGCGCCGGGTACGCGCTTTCAAACATCGACGTCATCCCCATCAGCTCGACCGAAGAACTGATCGATCGCCTGGCGCAAGCCGACGCCGAGGACCTGCTGCTGGTCGATGTCCAAGGCACGGCCGTGGCTGCACTCGGCCCGGCTGTCGCCAACGCCGACTTCGTGCTGATTCCGACGAAAGCGCACGTCTTCGATGTCAAGCAGTGCCTCGGTCTGATCCGGCACATCCGCTCACTTGGAGGGCGCCACCGCGAAATTCCCTACGCGGTGATGCTCAACATGGTTTCGGGGATCGAACACAACACGATGGCCTTCCGCACGGCGATCCAGCTGCTGCGGCAGGCCAACGCCAGCGTGCTTGAGACCTTTTTGTCGCAACGGCCGACCTTCGCCTCAATCGCAACCGCCGGGACGCTTTACGAAGTCCAGCCTGTGAACAAGGCCGTCGAGGACGCTCGCGACCAGACGAATGCCCTGACCGCCGAGATCATCCGCAAACTGAACGGAGCCACCCCGCAATGAATGAGAAAAGCGATCGGACCGCAAACCAATTGCCGCTGCCTGCCTTGAAACCCCGCGCCCGTTCGGATGATCCGTTCTCGCGCAACATGGCTGCCATAGTGGAATCCAGCATCAGCGAAACCGACAGGCTGGAGCAGCAGACGAGAACCCGGTCTGCCAGAGCGGCGAAAGCGAAGCTCGAAAGGCCAAAGGCAGACGGCGAGACAGCCCGGCTGCACACACGCATTCCGGTCTCGCAGATGATCGAGCTGCAGGTCCATTGCGCGCGCAATAGAACAACCATGCAGGAGGTGGTGCAGGGCCTGATAACGGAATTCCTTGCCGGGCACCCGAAGTAGCCGGACGCGCTATCAGCGTCGATTTTCGTACGACCCACCGCCCAGGACTATGGCCCAACGAGGATTGGCTACATCTCTTCGGGGAAGGCCATCAAGGACGGTGCTGAACGACTGACGTTCGGTTCCATCCATCACCAGAGTGAATCGATCCGCGTCCGCTGATTCAAACCATTCATTGGACGCGCGCGTCCGGCTGCGCGATTCTGTCCGCAATGATCGCGCAGCTCTATCGCCTCTGTATCGAACGCCGCGACGCGGATCGGAACATGGCGCGCTTCTATGCACTGTCGATCGAGGAGACCCTGTTCGGCCAGACCTGCCTGGTCCGGCGTTGGGGCCGGATCGGAACCACCGGCCGCACGGTACAGCACTCCTTTGATACCGAGGGCGAAGCCGTCGCCCTTTTCCTCGAGCTGCTGCGCGCCAAGCGGATGCGCGGCTATCAGCCGCGATCCGCCCGACGCGCAGAAGCGATCCCGTCTTGACAGGTAGCCGGTAGAGCGACGGGAGCCATTTTTTGGAACAAAGTCGCTTCGTGTACCGGGCGCGGGCGCGATGTCGCCATGGCAAGCGTTCGCGCCAGAAGTTCAAAGCCGCGTCCATAACATTCAACAATGAAAGCCAGTGTCATGAGATCGAGCAGAAAGTCGTCGATCGCATGTGTGAGCGCATCGGACCTTTGTTCGAATTGAAGTAGCAAGGCGCGCGCCTCTTGGATCGCGGCCCGACAATCGCCTGCGTCTATCAGGGAATCGATCCTGTCAAAGATCTGCAAGCGTCCTCACTCTCCCAAGCCACACTCAACGCATCGAACGCGTTGGTGAGCGAGCTTTCAGCGAAAAAACAGGGTAGCGTTTCGCGAAAAGGCATCGCTCAGCAAAGTGCCCGTTGATGAAGCATGGCGCGTCAAACGACAAGCATGAATCCGGGCTTCACCCAGGTGATGTCGTCGAAGGCGAGTGAGCTGGCCCACGTCTGCGTCTCGGCCGCCCGACCACTGGTCAGGAGCAACTGTGGCCACATTTGTCGGAGGCAAATGGGTTCCATCTATTCTTCCAGCCGCCACGGTTCAGCCTAGATTACATGGGAAACGGCAATAACGGAAAGCAAAGGTTCGCAAAATGAGTAGGGTGGCTGGATCAAACGAAGATTTGGCTGCACCAACGACCTTTGGGCCACTTTTGCAGCCGACCTTTCGTTCGATCTGGCTCGCCACCCAGGTCTCTTCTCTCGGCTGGTTGATGCAGACTGTCGCCATCAGCTGGCTGATGGCGACGATCTCGACTTCCGATCTGATGGTTGCGCTGGTGCAGGCTTCATCGAACCTGCCCGCCTTCGTCTTGTCTGTCTTCGCCGGAGTTCTCGCCGACAATTTCAGCCGGCGCCGGGTCATATTCGCCGGTCGCTGTCTTATGGTGATTGCCTCCGCGATGCTGACCGCGTCCGTGGCGCTGGGCTTTGTCAATCCGTGGATGATCCTCGGCTTCAGCTTTTTGATCGCATCTGGTGGCGCTCTCAACGATCCCGCCTGGCAAGCGTCTGTCGGTGATATCGTGGACCGACGCGATGTTCCCGCTGCCGTCACCCTGCTTTCTGTTGGCTTCAACACCGTCCGGACCGTGGGCCCGGCACTCGGCGGCATCGTGGTTGCCTCGTTTGGCCTTATGATGGCTTTCGCCGTGACCACGCTCACCTACCTGGTCCCTCTGGCCACCATATGGCGCTGCAAGTGGAAGGTTCGTTCTTCGCCTCTGCCGCGTGAGCCGATGAGGACGGCGATCTATGACGGGCTGCGCTTCACCGCGATGTCATCGGAAATCAAGGCGGCGATCGCGCGCGGAACCCTCTTTGGCTTGGCGAGCATCGCCATACTCGCGCTGCTGCCGGTGGTTGTCCGCGATCAGCTGGGAGGAGGCCCGCTCGCCTATGGCGCGCTCATGGCCGGCTTCGGCACCGGAGCCGTCTTCGCTGGCCTCTCCAACAGCCTGTTCAGACGGAGCTTGTCGCAGGAGCGACTGATGAGGCTCTCCTGCGTCGCCTGCGCGGCGTGCTCACTTTCCCTGGCACTGACAACTTTGATCGGGGTGGCGGCAATTGCACTCGCTTTGGGCGGCGCCGGCTGGGTCACCGCCTGGTCAGGGGTCGGTGTGAGCGTGCAGCTGGCAAGCCCGCGCTGGGTCGTGGGGCGCACCATCTCGATCTACTATGCTTTGATAGATGGTGGCATCGCGCTCGGCAGCTGGGTGTGGGGCACGGTGGCCGAAAACCATTCGCTGGCCCTGGCGCTGGAGGGTTCCGCTGCCTCCCTGATGTTCGTCGCTGCAGCCGGCGTTCTGTTTCCTCTTCGCGAGCGCCGCGACTCAGAGCCCGATCCTCTGGAGGAATTCGATGCCCCGGCTGTCGCGCTCAACCTGAAGCCGAGAAGCGGCCCGATCGTGGTCAAGGTCGAATATCTGATAGCCGAGAGAGATCTCGAGGCTTTCCTCGACCTCATGCGGCAGCGGCGTCATGTACACAGCCGGGTCGGTGCGCGGAACTGACGCTCCAGCGCAACTTGCAGAAGCCTATGCATTGGACGGAAACGTTCCGCACGCCGACCTGGACGGACTACCTTCGCCTCAATCATCGTCTGACGGAAGTGGACAAGGAACTGGACGAGCGTGTCTTCCAGTTGCACGCGGGAGAGGAAGCGCCTCAGATGACACTTTCCATGGAGCGACCGACAAGCTCGGCCCGCAAGCCCGAGCACTCAGTTTATCGCCATCCCCGTCATTGAAGCCCGGCCGGCACATATCTTGGGCATCAGCGATCGCTTACCTGTCGCGCTCAAATGGTGCGGGGCGGAGGCGGACGAGCCACCAAGATTCGATGGTCAGTGGCGGAGAAGAACAATAGGCTGCGAGTGCGATCGATCGGCCCCCGCCTTGAAGAGCATCGACAGCCGAGCCGCCGCGAGTTGTTTCTAAAACACGACTGCAGAGGACATATCGACTGCTCCAGGATTGAAGCTGCCGTGTCGAACTGTCCATGACAAACGAAGGAAAAACCGCTTGTTTCTGCTGGCGGAGCCTGGGACCCAACAGCACGCGACTATCGCCGCGTGCCGAGCCTGAGTTTGAAGGTCTTCATCAGCCCGCGTCGCTGATCCGGGCCAGCGCAAGCTTGAGGCTGGCATTTTGTCCCTTCAGATCGCCGAGACGCTCACGTTCGGCGGCCACCACATCTGGATTCGCGTTGGCAACGAACTTTTCGTTCGAAAGCTTGCCGCAAATACGAGCGGTCTCCTGCTCGGTTTTTGCAATCGCCTTCTCCAGACGCGCCTTTTCGGCAGATAGGTCGATCAGGCTGCCAAGCGGCAGGCAGATCGTCGCCTCGTTGAGCACGATCTGCGCCGAGCCCTTCGGGGCTGTATCGGCGAGCGAGATGTCGCCGACCCGCGCCAGCCGCTTGATCGCCGAATCCTCGCGAACCAGCCGCTCACGCGTCACATCGTTGGCGCCAACCACGACCAGCGGCGCGATCGCCGCCGGCGGCACGTTCATCTCCGAACGCACCGAGCGGATGCCGGAGACGAGATCGACCAGCCAGTTGATGTCCGCGGCCGCATCCGCGTCCTCGAAGTCCGGCGACGGCCATGCGGCATGGCAAAGCAGCGAGCCGCGCTCCTTGTCCTCGCCCGCCGTCTGCGCCCACAATTCTTCCGTCATGAACGGCATCATCGGGTGCAAGAGCTTGTAGATCTCGTCGAGAACGAAGGCGACGCAGGCACGGCTTTCGGCCTTGGCCGCCTCATCCGTGCCCATGAACACCGGCTTCAACAGTTCCAGGTACCAGTCGCAGAAAAGGTTCCAGATGAAGCGGTAGGCTGCGCCCGCCGCCTCGTTGAAGCGGTATGAGGTGATGCCGTCGGTGATCTCGCGCGCCGCCCGCGTCAGCTCGGTCAGGATCCAGCGGTTGACCGCCAGCTTGGCATCGTTGAGCCAGAAATCGTCGTTGCGTGAGACTTCGTTCATCTCGGCAAAGCGCGTCGCATTCCACAGCTTGGTGCCAAAGTTGCGATAGCCGGCGATGCGCGCCGGATCGAGCTTCACGTCGCGCCCTTGCGCCGCCATCATCGTCAAGGTGAAGCGCAGCGCGTCGGCGCCGTATTCGTCGATGAGATCGAGCGGATCGATGACGTTGCCTTTCGACTTCGACATCTTCTGCCCGTTCTTGTCGCGCACCAGCGCATGGATATAGACCGTCTCGAAAGGCTCGATAGGTCTGCCATTCTCGTCCTTCATGAAGTGCAGACCCATCTGCATCATGCGAACGACCCAGAAGGGGATGATATCGAAGCCGGTGACGAGCACGTTGGTCGGATAATAGCGTGCGAGTTCCGGAGTTTGATCCGGCCAGCCGAGCGTCGAGAACGGCCACAGCGCCGACGAGAACCAGGTGTCGAGCACGTCTTCGTCACGCGTCAGGATTTCGCCGGGCTGGAAATTCTCGAGCTTGTCCTCGACCCAGGCCTTCCACGGCCCTTCCAGCGCCAGATAATATTCGATCGCCGCCTGCAGCGCCTCTTCCTCGGACTTCTCGACGAAGACGTGGCCATCCGGTCCGTACCATGCCGGGATCTGGTGACCCCACCAAAGCTGGCGGGAAATGCACCACGGCTCTATGTTTTCCAGCCAGTTGAAATAGGTGTTCTCCCAGTTGCGCGGTACGAACCTGGTTCTTCCTTCGCGCACCGATTCGAGGGCAGGCTTCCCCAAAGTCTTGTTGTCGACGAACCACTGTTCCGTCAGCCTGGGCTCGATCGGCACGCCGCCGCGGTCGCCATGCGGAACCGTGTGCTTATGCGGCTCGACCTTGTCCAGCAGGCCCGCCTCTTCGAAGATGCGCACGATGATCTTGCGAGCCTCGAAACGGTCCTTGCCTTCCAGTTCTTCCCAGGCGCCATGCAGGGCGGCGGGACGATCGAGACCTTCGAGGAAATCCTCATTGTCCTTGATGGTGATGCGCGCATCAGGCGTCAGGACGTTGACGACACGCAGGCGCCGCCGCTTGCCGACATCGAAGTCGTTGAAATCATGCGCCGGGGTCATCTTCACCGCGCCCGTTCCGGCCGTTGGATCCGGATATTCATCGGCGACGATCGGGATGCGGCGGCCGACGATCGGCAGGATCACATGCTTGCCGACGATTGCCTTGTAGCGCTCGTCGTCCGGATTAACCGCAACGCCGGTATCGCCGAGCATCGTCTCAGGACGGGTGGTGGCGACGACGAGATAGTCGCGCGTCTCCCACTCCGTGGGCTTGCCGTCTTCGTCGAAAGCAACCGGGTGCTGGTAGGTGATGCCTGGCTCCAGTGGGTAGCGCAGATACCACAGGTTCCCGTGAACCTCGAGCTGTTCGACTTCGATATCCGAAATCGCGGTCAGCATCTTCGGATCCCAGTTGACCAGTCGCTTGTCGCGATAGATCAGGCCTTGCCTGTAGAGCGTGACGAAGACCTCCAGAACGGCCTTCGACAGGCCCTCATCCATGGTGAAGCGTTCGCGCGACCAGTCGCAGGATGCGCCGAGACGCTTGAGTTGCTGGAAAATCACGCCGCCCGATTCCGCCTTCCACTCCCACACCTTCTCGATGAAGGCTTCGCGGCCCATGCTATGGCGATCCGGCAGCTGCCTTTCGGCCAGCCGACGCTCAACCACCATCTGAGTGGCGATGCCGGCATGATCCATGCCCGGCTGCCAGAACACATCCTTGCCGCGCATCCGCTCGAACCGCACCATGATGTCCTGCAGCGTGTTGTTCAGCGCATGCCCCATGTGCAACGAACCGGTGACGTTCGGCGGGGGGATGACGATCGTGAAGGTTTCCGCGCCCGGCCTGGCGTTCGCACCGGCGCGAAAAGCGTCGGCCACATCCCATTTTTGGGCGATCTTCGGTTCGACCGTGGCGGCATCATAGATTTTGTCGAGCATTTTGAGGAATTTTCTTCTCTGGCAATTTTTGGTGCACCAAGGCGCACCAACTGGGTGAGCACGAGTTCTTGGTACGCGATTAGGCTACGTTGACCAAGTGGATTGAACGAGCCGCTGGCGGGGCGTGAAAGGCGAGGTCGCATAACATGCTCCTGCCTGAAAAGGTCAGCCAGATTTGGGCTATTCTCAATCGAAGCGACCCAGCTGCTGCTCCACAATCAACGCCATCGGGAGACCTTTGGACTATATGGCCAGCTCCATCGTGCGCTTACACCGCAGCCATCCGGTCCTGTGTGAGCCGAGGAGCAATTTGGCCGCCGGGTACGAGCAGCGCTGAGCCGGCTAGAAACGGGCGAAGTGACCTGAGCTCCGAAGCTTGGCTAGCAGGATGCTGGCCGTTGCGCGGTGGTCAACCCTCGCTTGCTCACGCAGCGGAGACGCATTCCAGGCAGCCAATTCCGCCACCAAAAGCGCGGTATCTTCGTTGATCGGTGCGCATCTAAGTTGTCCGTTCTTCTCCATCACGATTATCGCAGTGCCGGTTACGCCATATCCAATCGCAGCCATCCGCTGTACGCAGACATCGCCGTCGACGCGAACATCGAACAGAACCGACCCTGCGGTTTTTTCCGCGGCGTCAGCCACACGATCACAGAACGGTCGATTGAGGCCCTCGATATTGCCGAGCGACTGCTCAAACAAGGCCAATTCAACATGCTCCGCCACCATGGTGGCGAGAGTGCGCGCCGGCTGGCGCAATCGGCAAGACACCAGCGCTGATTATCCACATACCAGCCCAACTCTCCGGCCCTTTCATGGGGCACGCCTCGGCGCGAAAGCACCGTCTTGCCTGCGGCTGAGAGAAGGAACTGCTCGACATGCCCTCGCATCAAGGCCCACGACAATCCTGTCGCCACCCTCTCTTGCCGGACTGTTTCGTTTTCCTCGCATGAGCGGAGGCGATTGAATATTTGACAAACCCGTTGGCGGCTTCGACCGCATGCATGCGGCTCCAGGATGACAATTAGACTTCGCTAATATATGCTATGCGGCATGTGGGGGGATGTCATGAGACAGCCACGAAGACGGATCGCGCTGGCGTGGCTTGTCTTAACTGGCAATGCGGATGCTCACGATTGGTACACCGGCAAAAAAGACCCGGTCCTGCTCTATGATTGCTGCGGCAACAAAGATTGCCATCCGATAGAGCCTCGCGATGTCAGGGAGACGAAAGACGGCTATTACGTCAGCCTGCCTCGCCCTTCCTATCTGAATGAGCCACAAGAGCCAGAGTGGTTTATCCCTAGGGAGCGTGTCCAAGCCTCCCCCGATGATTCCTACCATCTCTGTGAGCAATTGATGACGTTCTATCGAACGATCATTCCGCATATGAAGTTCGAGGCCTACCATAGGTTCAGATGGACGTGTTTCTTCGCGCCCAAGGGCACGAGTTCAATCGAGCAAGGCCGGTAGAGGTTCTTCACCGAGCCTGGTCCCGTTCCACCGGATGAACGCCTTGTCAAAATATAATCGCGTCAGCGGAAGTTAAATTTCGACTGTTTCGGCTTGCCGCAAATTAGGGTCTCGGTGGCATAACTCGGGCATGACTTTCGGGGTACTGGCAGGAAGACTGATGCGCGGGCGTGGATGGATCAAGGCGTTGCGTCAGGACGATGCCCGACAGGTGCGTGCGCACATTGCCGAACTTCAGCGCAACCTCATTGCGACCACACCTCAGGGACGCCATCGACGTTTCGAAGCCGGGAACGAACTTCGCATTGCGAAATTCCGCCTGAAGCGTCTCGAGGAGTGTATCGCCGGAATAGCGGAGAAATGTGGGGGTTGATGAGATGCTCTCGAAGTTGCCGCGCGGTACGGCCGGGCTGTGCGTCGGGGCTGTCACAAGGCCAGCCGTCTGACGCCGCTCGGTCGGGAGCGCCCTTTCAAGCTGCGCTGGGCGGCAGACGCGCAGGCACACGAGACTGCCTGGAGACAACCCGCAAGAGGTTCCTGTTCCATAGTACCGGACGAGGGGCGACCGGCCTGCGGGCTCCGCCCGTCGCGGCCAAATCACCTATATCGTAATTGATTGCCAAGTGACAAAATGCGTCTTTGATGGCTATTGGTTCGACGTTGCGCCCGCGCTGGCTACCGGAAAAGAATTTTCCGTCCTATGCGTATCTTCCCGGCCGGCAGCCGCATCCCGTGCGCGATCCTGCAGGACACAGCTATCACAGCGAAGCAATTCATATTGCTGAAGAGGCGTCGCTTGACTCGGACATGTTCCTCTGGGGTATCGACCTCTTCAATCATGGCTATTACTGGGAAGCCCATGAGGCTTGGGAAGGTCTTTGGCAGGTTGCAGATCGAGGCGCTCCGCTTCGGATGCTCTTCAAGGGATTGATCCTGCTATCGGCGGCCGGCGTGAAGATCCGCGAGGGCAAGCATGCGGCGGCGGTGCGTCATGCCGGACGCGCCGCGGCGCTCCTTCGTCGGCTGATGAACGCGCCGGATCGCGCCTTCGAATGCGCGCTCGGCATGTCACTCACGGCGCTGGCCGAACAGGCCGAAGCCGCAGCAAGGATTCCGGCAGCCTTGCAGGCGACAGCGCTGGGTCAGCCTCCAAGCCGTGTTTGATTTCATTCTCGGGTCACGTTCCGGCGGAATGCCGATGAGATCGCAAAAGAGAAACAGTCATTCGTAGAAGACGGCGGATTCACCGTGCCGTTTTGCCGGGAATTCGACGACGAAATCGGCGTTCCGTCCTTACGCTGGGGATAACACCCTTGTTCGCTCTTTGTTCTTTTCCAAAAAAGAGCGGTAATATATAGTCTGAAACTACATCAGCCCTCAGTGAGTCAGCGCGCCAAATGACTGTGCAGCCCAGGATTCTCAATGAACCGACAATCAGCTGCCCGAGCTGCAAAACGGAGATCAAGCTCAACGAGTCGCTCGCGGCGCCGCTGATTGCCGCGACTCGCGAGGACTATGAACGGCGTTTGGAGCAGAGCAACGCGTCCATGGCGGCCCGGGAGGAAAAGCTTAAACGCGAGCAGGCCGCGATGGACGCCGACAAAGAGGACATCGGCAACCAGGTCGCTGAGCAAATCAAGCTTGAGCGTGCCGCAATCGCGGTCGAGGAAGCACGCAAGGCAAAATTGCTGCTTTCGGTAGACCTGGAGGACAGGGATAACAAGCTTGCCGAGCTGGAGGCGACGTTGAAGGCGCGCGACGAAAAGCTCGCCGAGGCCCAGCAGCAACAGGCGGAATTTCTCAAACAGCAGCGTGCGCTTGACGATGAAAAGCGCGAGATGGCGCTGACCATCGAAAGGAAGATCCAGGAAGGATTGGACGCCGTTCGCGTAAAGGCGAGGTCCGAAGCCGAAGACGGGCTCAAAATGAAGGTTGCCGAAAAAGAAGAACAGATCGCCGGCATGCAGCGCCAGATCGAGGAGCTGAAGCGCCGTGCGGAACAGGGGTCTCAGCAGCTGCAGGGCGAGGTCCTCGAGCTTGAGCTCGAGTCTCTCATTGCCAGCCGGTTCCCGATGGACACCATCGAACCGGTCGCCAAGGGCGAGTTCGGCGGAGATGTCCTACACCGCGTGGTCGGACCCGCCGGCCAGCCATGCGGCGCCATTTTATGGGAATCGAAACGCACCAAGAACTGGAGCCAGGGCTGGCTTGGGAAACTCAGAGGAGATCAACGAGCCGCGAAAGCGGATATTGCGCTGATGATCTCGGAAGCGTTGCCTCCCGGCGTGGAAACCTTCGATCTTGTGGACGGAGTTTATGTCGCCCATCCCAAGTGTGCGATCCCGATCGCCATCATGCTTCGGCAATCCCTGATCGAGCTTGCCAACTCCCGCCTCGCCCAGGACGGCCAGGCCACCAAAATGGAACAGGTCTACGGCTATCTGACCGGTCCGCGCTTCCGCCACCGTGTCGAGGCGATCGTGGAGAAATTCTCGGATATGCAGGAGGACCTCGCCAAGGAACGCAAGGTCACAACACGCCTGTGGGCCAAGCGCGAGGCGCAGATCCAAGGGGTGATCGAGTCGACTGTCGGCATGTATGGTGACTTGCAGGGTATCGCGGGAAAAGTGATGCAGGAGATTGAGGGGCTGGATGTGCTGGCGCTTGAAGCCTCTTCGCCTGAAACTGAATAGGAGGCCTTCGGGTCGGCCAAGGCGATCAGGACTCCTCAAAACGACTGAGCCCAACTGAGACGCCACCAAAAGACGGGATCCGAGTCCCTGCTCCGCAGCCATCGCTTCCTCACGCTTTCTCGTTCCGCCTGCGGCTTGGTTTGGGAACAGCCGAAGGCCCCGCCTTGCGGCGGAGCCCTCGTCGAGGCGATCAGTCCCGGTTGGGGCGAGACCAGATCAGCTGCAGGCCTTCCTCTCCTTCCACCTCGATCAGGGTGGCGTAGATCGGAGCGGGGAAGCTCGGGTCGTCCAGCTTGACCGAGAGATAGTCGCGGCCCTCGTTGGAGACCTTCTGCCAGGCGGCTCCGAGATCGACGCTACCCGAGTAGACGCGGAAGTGGGGGCCTTTGTCGGAAGGGTTCTCGACGCGGATCAGCTTGGCTTTGACGTTGAGGTTGAGGGTTTTGATGGCTCCGGAAAAGCCGTTGCCGTTTGAGGTGAATGTGCCGATGGTAGCCATTTGTCGTCTCCGTGAGTTTCTCGGGCCGCGACCACCGCGACCTCGATGGCGGTCGATGGACCGGAGGCGATCGGCCCGCACCCACCGGGGTCCCCATAAACCGGGGGGCAAAGGGGGGGGGGTTAGGGCCCCAACACAATGAAAGGGGGCCCCC
>NZ_JAMYTH010000044.1:0-39523 GCF_040322415.1 Mesorhizobium sp. M0152 | reverse complement strand
AAAATGCCCATACCACATCCAACACCCGAAGCGAGGTATTCATGGCTAGGCAGTTCGTGTTCTCTTCCGAATCGGTTGGCGCGGGGCACCCGGATAAGTTGGCCGACAACATCTCGGATGCCATCCTCGATGCCATCCTCCGCGCAGATCCCAAGGCGCGCGTCGCCTGTGAAGCGTTGGTAAAATCAGGGATAGTCGTTCTGGCTGGCGAGATTACCAGCGATGCGCAGGTGGATTACAGCCAAGTTGCGCGCGATACGATTCTCGACATTGGGTACGACGACGAGGCCGTCGGCTTTGACGGCCGGCGTTGCTCCGTCGTTCATGCCCTCACCGAGCAGTCGCCCGACATCAGCCAAGGCGTTGACGAGGGAAGAGGGCAAGACCTCCAGCAGGGAGCGGGAGATCAGGGCCTCATGTTCGGCTACGCATGCCGCGAAACCGATACCCTGATGCCTTTGCCGATCCAGCTCGCTCATCGCTTGACGAAACGGCAGGCGTATGTCCGGAAGGCACAACAGCTTGGCTGGTTGCGTCCTGACATGAAATCCCAAGTCTCAGTGCGGTATGAGGGGTTGCGCCCGGTCGCCCTGGATACCATCGTCGTGTCGACGCAACATGACGAGCAGGTCTCGCAAGAGACTGTCCGCGAGGGCGTCATTGAGGAAATCATAAAGCCTGTCCTGCCGACCCACCTGGAGACGGAAGGCATCAGAATTCTGGTCAACCCGACGGGGCGGTTCGTAGTCGGCGGGCCGCGCGGCGACTGCGGTCTCACTGGACGCAAGATCATCGTCGATTCCTATGGCGGGATGGGTCGTCATGGCGGCGGCGCCTTCTCGGGCAAGGACCCGTCCAAGGTTGACCGCTCAGCTGCCTATGCGGCCCGCTATGTCGCAAAGAACATCGTCGCTAGCGGACTTGCGGACGTGTGCGAGGTGCAGCTTGCTTACGCAATCGGCGTGGCCAGTCCGGTTTCCGTCATGGTCAACACGTTCGGGACAGCCAGGGTTGAGGAAAGCAGGATCGAGCGCCTCATTCTTGAGTTGTTCGATCTCAGACCGAAAGGCATTATCAAGATGCTTGATCTCTTACGCCCTATATACCGCAATACAGCGACCTATGGCCATTTCGGCCGTGAAGAGCCTGATTTCACCTGGGAGAAGACAGACAGGGCGGACGAATTGCGTCGCGAGGCAGGACTCGCCGCCCCGTGAGAGCCGCCGGCGAACGGATTGGCAAGCGGAAAGCCCATTCCCACCGGGCAGAGCCACGCCTGGCAGGCGTGGCGAGAAGCCGGCTCGGGTTTTGGCGGAGACATTGATGCCGGATTATGACGTGCTTTGCATCGGCAATGCCATTGTCGACATCATCGCCCAGTGCGACGAGGCATTCCTGGAGACCAACGGCATCATCAAGGGTGCGATGAACCTCATCGATACGAGGCGCGCCGAGCTGCTGTACAGCCGCATGGGCCCGGCGATCGAGGCCTCCGGCGGCAGTGCCGGCAACACGGCCGCCGGCGTCGCCAGCTTCGGCGGACGCGCCGCCTTCTTCGGCAAGGTCTCCAACGATGCGCTGGGCGAAATCTATGCGCACGACATCCATGCGCAGGGCGTCGCCTTCGACACCAAACCGCTCAAGGGCGAGCCGCCGACGGCACGCTCGATGATCTTCGTCACCCCGGACGGCGAGCGCTCGATGAACACCTATCTCGGCGCCTGCATCGAACTCGGCCCCGAGGATGTCGAAGCGGACAAGGCTTCGGGCGCCAAGGTCACTTATTTCGAGGGCTATCTGTGGGATCCGCCGCGCGCCAAGGAGGCGATCCGGCAGACGACGAAGCTCGCGCACGAGGCCGGGCGCGAAGTGTCGATGACACTGTCGGATTCGTTTTGCGTCGACCGCTACCGCGACGAGTTCCTCGAACTGATGCGCTCGGGCACGGTCGACATCGTCTTTGCCAACAGCCACGAGATCAAGTCGCTCTACCAGACAAAATCCTTCGACGAGGCGCTGGAGGCTATCCGCAAGGATTGCAAGATTGCCGCCGTCACCCGCTCCGAAAAAGGTTCGGTGATCGTGCGCGGCGAGGAGACCGTCACCATCCAGGCGACGACGATCCGCGAACTGGTCGACACCACCGGCGCCGGCGACCTCTATGCCGCCGGTTTCCTCTATGGCTACACGCAGGGCCGCAACCTCAAGACCTGTGGCGATCTCGGCTCGTTGGCCGCCGGATTGGTGATCCAGCAGCTCGGTCCTCGGCCGCGACAGAATCTGCGCCGCGAGGCTGAACGGGCTGGGTTGCTGTAGATGCGCGAGCAACTAACCAGCTGCCCTACTGTCGCGATTATCGCAGTGCCGAACTGTGTCAAAGCTCGCTCATATCGAAGCCAGTCGGTGAAGGCCACCGAAAGCGGCGGAGTTCGTGGCTTCGACGCCGGCAAGAAGGTCAAGGGCCGCAAGCGGCACATCGTCGTCGACACGCTGGGCCTGCTGGTAGGCGTCGTCGTTCACGCCGCCGACATCCAGGACCGCGACGGCGCGCCGGCCGTCCTGAAATCCATACTCGAGCGCTGGCCGTGGCTGCGCCATGTCTTCGCCGATGGTGGCTATGCAGGGCCGAAACTGCGGGGCGCCCTGCAAAAGATCGGCAAGTTCACCATGGAGATCGTCAAGCGGTCGGACAGCGCCAAAGGCTTCGAAGTCCTGCCGCACCGATGGGTCGTGAACCGCTGTACAATGTTGCCAAGTTTGCCTTTGAGTGGTCGGTGCGCATCGAGCGTCCAAGCCGTAAGCGGCAGCTTGTTGAGGCTCGTCGCGGTCGGAATGCGAGTCGATTTGTCGCGGGCGAATCAGAGCCACCACAGGATTTAATGCGCCATCGACGGCCCAGCTGCGAGCTGGCCGATGGAGGCGCACATGGTCCGGCGCAAGGATCGCCCTGTGCTGCGCGTGCATGTGTCGTTCGAAGCGACAAGAACCGGCCCCCAACATCTGCTCGAGGCCTATGCCCGCCTTGTGCCGATGATACGGCGCACAAGCCAGCGGCCGGACGGTCCTCCGGGCCGCTCATCGAAGGTGAAGGAAGTAATGGCGCGATCGGGAGGTGAGCAATGACCGAGATGCGATGCGCGCTCTATGCACGGGTATCCAGCGAGGCCCAGACGCGCGACAACACGATCGCCAGTCAGGTCATTGCGTTGCAGGAACGCATTGCCGCCGATGGCTTCGTGCTTGAGCCAGGTCACAGCTATCTGGATGACGGCTACAGCGGTTCGATTCTGCTTCGCCCGGCGCTGGAGCGGCTGAGGGATGCGGTTGCCAGTGGCCACGTCGAGCGTCTCTACGTCCATGCTCCCGATCGGCTCGCCCGCCGCTACGCCCATCAGGCGCTGCTGATCGACGAGTTCCGTCGTGCCGGTGTGGACATCGTCTTCCTGAACCGCCCCATTGGTGGCACGGCCGAAGATGATCTTTTGCTCCAGGTCAGGGGGTGATCGCCGAATATGAGCGGGCCAAGATCCTCGAGCGGAGCCGTCGCGGTCGTCGTCACGCGGCCCGTTCCGGCTCCGTCAGCGCGTGTGCCGGCGGCTCAAGCAGATGGGCTGCCAAACGCGGGCAGGAGCCATGCATTGGCACGCCTCCACGATCCGCGGTATGCTTGCCAATCCCGCCTATGTCGGACGCGCCGCTTTCGGGCGAGCCCGCTACTTGCCACCACGACCACGGTTGCGGCCAATCCGCGGCGATCCGCAGCCCTCGTCGCGGGCCACTTGCCGCGTTCTCGTTCCGCCTGAAGAGTGGATCGAGATCCCTGTTCCCCCACTTGTCGATCGCACCGTGTTCGAGGCGGCCCGTGCACAGCTTGAGGAGAACGGCAAGCGCAAGCGCCAACGCATGCCCGGCGCGGACTGGCTGCTGCAGGGCCTTACGGTCTGTCGGCGTTGCGGCTACGCCTATTATGGCAAGCGCGCCCCGAGTTCCCGCAAGTATGACCCCACGAACACGCTGCGCTACTATCGCTGTATCGGTGCGGATGGCTACCGCTTCAGCGGCCACGCCGTGTGCGATAACCCGGCGGTGCGCGGCGATCACCTGGAAGAAGCAGTGTGGGATCAGGTGAAAGGCCTTCTGGAGGACCCGCGTCGTGTGGCCGACGAATATCGCCGCCGCCTCCGCCAAGCCCGCGACGAAATCCGCGAGCCGGATGAGATCGTCCGCCTGGAACGACAGATGGCCACCTTGCGTCGCGGCATCGGCCGGCTGATCGACAGCTATGCCGAAGGCGTCATCGACAAGGCGGAATTCGAACCGCGTATCGCTGGCCTGAAACAACGCCTCTCCCAGCTTCAGGAGCGGCACCGAGCGGCCGTCGAAGTGGCCGAGAACGAACGCGACCTCTCACTCCTCATCAGCCGTCTGGAAGAAGGTGACAGCAGGGCTCGCCGGCCTCGATCGGGCCGGCATGCGGCAGATCATCCGCTCCGTGGTTCGTCGGGTCGAAATCGACGATGCCCACATCGAGATCATCTTCCGGGTTCCCCCGCTCGATGGCCCAGCACGCCCAAAATCACCAAGCAAAATGACCAGTTCCACGCAACATTGTACAGACGTTCGTCGAGCGGACCTTCGCATGGCTGGGCAGATGCCGAAGGCTGGCCAAGGACTTCGAGCGATCCATCGAATCCGCACAGGCCTGGGTCTTCATCGCAAACATCCGCTTGCTCACCCGACGCCTCGCAAGGACCTGAAAATATGGCGGTCATTCCGATTCAGACACCAATGATCCCCCACATCGCACCGACGCTCCGACACCAGTCTTCGAGTACGGTCCGGATACTCGCTTCAGGATCGGCGTCGCGTTTGAACGCCCACCAGATTAGGGATCCCTGCCAAATGCTGGCCATCTGCCAACCCATTCGCTCGGCATGTGCAGCTTGGTTCGTCAGCCGTCTGCCTTTACCGCAAATTCATCAAGCGAATCAGGGTAGTTGTCATGGGGCGAGGCACTTATGACTTTCTCGCCAGGGACGACGCCCCTTGGGCCTACTACGACCAACGTCCTCTTGTTGTCACGTCCCAGCCGATTCCGAATCCTAAGGGACGTCTGGAGACGCGCAGCGACGTAGACGATCTCATCACCGAAGTCTCAGCGACGGAGATGTGTGGGTTCTCGGCGGAGGGAAACTGCAGATGGCGTTTATCGAGTCGGCCCTGAATAACGGTTAAGGCGTTGATATTCCGAACCCGTGAAGAGGGATGGAAGCATCCGATTTCGCCGTTTTCGACTGGAGTGTTTGCAGGCACCAGGCAAGCCAAAGAGCGAGAACCGTGAGGATCAGGCGCAGATTTTGGCCTGCGGCGACGAGCAGCGCATTGATCCCATCGCCAGCATGGCCGCGGAGGAAGTTGCGGTCCACCGGGCTGCTGGCGCGCCTTTCATGGCTTCTTGAGAAGGCGCTGTCGCGAACGGAACGACACTTTCCGATCATTGTGATCCAGGAAGCCGGTCTCGACGGGTTCTGGCTCCTGAAGGGATTGAAAGCCACGTCGTCGATCCCGCCTCGATCGCGACCCGTCGCCGACAGGCGAAGACTGACAGGATCGACGGCGAAGCCATGGTGCGGGCGCTGCTGGCCTACAAGCGCGGCGAGCCGCGGGTGTGCGCGATGGTCAAGGCCCCCGGCCGGAAAGAGGAAGACCGCCGTCGCATTACTCGACAGCGCAAGGTGCTAACCGGCGAATGGGTGAGCCACGTCAACCGTATCAAGGGATTGTTATTTGCACAGGGCATCTCCGGATACGAACCGCTGCGCCGCGATCGGCGGGCACGGCTTGAGGAACTGCGGACCGGCGATGGCAGAGCGCTGCCAGCGCATCTCAAAGCGCAGATATGCCGCGAACTCGATCGGCTGGAACTGCTTCTCGAGCAAGTCAAGGCCGTGGAGGCGTGGAGGCGTGGAGGCGTGGAGGCGTGGAGGCGTGGAGGCGTGGAGGCGGAGCGAGCCGCGTTGCTGGCCGAGGCGCAAGACGCGGCAACGCCCGCCTCGGCGGCGATGTTGCTAGACGTGAAGGGCATCGGACCGGAGTTTGCTGCCATGCTTTGGTCGGAAGGGTTGTTCCGCCATTTCGACAACCGACGGCAAGTGGCGGCCTACGCCGGCCTTGCGCCGACGCCTTGGCAAAGCGCTCGGTCGATCGTGAGCAAGGCGTGTCGAAATCCGGCAATCCGCGGCTGCGAACGACGATGGTTCAACTCGCCTGGCTATGGCTGCGCCATCAACCGCAATCGGCGCTTGCTCTCTGGTTCCGTGGACGCGTTCAGCAAAACGGCGGGCGGATGCGTAAGACAATGATTGTGGCGCTCGCCCGCAAGCTGCTAGTCGCACTCTGGAAGTATGTAACCGCCGGCATCGTGATCGAAGGCGCCGTGATGAAGGCCTGTTTGACCCTAATCCCGTAATCCGCCAGGACCCGATCAGTCCTGGCCGATCCAGGTGGATGAACCGATACCTAGCATGGCCTGAATGCCCGTTTTGTAGAATGGTTTCATCCTCCTGAGCCCTTGCAGCCGTACTGAACGGCGACCGCATGTGAGGTTGATCGTGCTCGGAGACGGCCGGTCATGCAAATCGGGCTCAGACCTTGGATGCCGAAACAGTCCTGGGGTTCTGCTCATGCGTTGCTGAATTTAATCCTTGACCCCAAGAAGCCCATGTGAGGCCAGGTACCAGCGCACGCAAAGCAGGATCACCGACTGGTCGAAATGGCGGCCCTTGAACATCACGTGCTTCTCCACAGCTGAGGAGTGTTTCTTGCCATGCTCCGCTTACCGAAAGGTTTGCGACAGAGCCGCCTTAGCCTCTCCTGTCACCGCAGTGTGTTGCTCTAGTCAAATACCGGTGAGCGGAGTTCTTCCTAGTCCGATTGATGTTCAGCCTACCTGTCGTCTTGGCCTTGAGGAGGAGGTGTCAATCAGCATGGACATCGCGACCGTGCTGGCTGATGTTGGGCTCACGTTCGCCCCAATCACATGGTGAAGCCGCTGTTGATCCTTCACAAACCGATACGTAGGTCACCGCACGGTTCAAAACGAGAACCGGTCGCACGCCATTCATTCGGAGCCGCGGCGCTTTGTCAGAACTTCATCAAAATGAAGGGCCCACTTTGCAGGCCCCTTTTTGCAAGCCTGAAAGACGCGGTCTTACAGTTTGACCGCCGCTTCCCGCGCCCACAGCCGCAGACCCCGGCAACTTTCAATGAAATCCGTGGCACTCGCCTTGTCGGCCAGCGGCAGCATTCCCTCGTCAGCGCCGGGCTCGACGCCCGCTTTGGCCAGAAGCGGCAAGGAGCCGGGCGTGAAGCCGATGAACTTGCAATGAGAAAAGGCATCGGCCACGAAATCGCGAGCCGCTGCTTCGCCGGCCAGCAGATTGGCGCTCTCTTCGGTGAGCAGGATGGCGACCGCGTCAAACAATACCGATGGGCCACCATCGATCATATGCTTGGCCACAATCTTGGTGCCATCGCTGACCACCGCACCGCCAACCTTTGGCGCGATGACTTCCATAGCGGCCCCTTCATTCTCAATGGCAGTCTGTAAGGCTTTGAAGAGACCGGCGTCCGTGCCGGTGCCGATCAGGACACCAACCTTGCGGCCAGCAAAGCTCTCCGGGCCATTGGCAATGATGCTCAGCGCTGGCGAGGGCTCGAGATCCGTCCGCGGCGATACAGCGGCGTCGGCCGGCTTCGGCATCTCGGTGATGCCAAGCTTGTCGGCGACCGTGACAGCGAGACCCTCATCGATGTTCAGCAAGTGCGCGATCATCCGCTCGCGGATGGCTGGGGTTTCAACCTTGCTCAGTTCAAAGGTCAAGGCCTGAGCGATGTGGCGTTGCTCAGGTGGGGTCTGGCTGTTGAAGAACTGGGCGGCCTGGCTGTAGTGGTCGGCAAAACTTTCGGGACGAAGCCTGACCTTCTGGCCCTCCTCGCCGTCAGCGAACGGCCGGAACCCACGCTCAGGGGATTCGCGCGGGCCGACGCCGAATGTATTCGGCTGGTAGTTGGCCCGTCCAACCGGGTTGCGCATCGCCATGTGGCCGTCCTGCTGGAAATGATGGAATGGGCATTTCGGCGCGTTGATCGGCAGCTGCGTGAAATTGGGGCTGCCCAGGCGTATGAGTTGAGTGTCGAGGTAGGAGAAGTTGCGGCCCTGCAGCAGCGGATCATTACTGAAGTCGATGCCAGGCGGAACATTCTGGGTCATGAACGCGACCTGCTCGGTCTCGGCGAAGAAATTATCCGGCATGCGGTCGAGAACAAGGCGCCCCACAGGTATTGGCGGCAAGATCTCTTCTGGAATGATCTTGGTCGGATCAAGGATGTCGAAGTCGAAATTGTCGGCAAACTCCTGGTCGAACAATTGCAGGCATAACTCCCATTCGGGGAAATCGCCGGATTGAATGGCATTCCAGAGGTCCCTGCGATGGAAGTCGGGATCTGCGCCATTGATCTTGACCGCTTCGTTCCACACGACTGATTGCATGCCAAGCTTGGGCTTCCAGATGAATTTCACGAACGTCGATTCATCGGCCGCATTGACAAGCCGGAAGGTGTGCACGCCGAACCCTTGCATGAAGCGGAAAGAGCGCGGGATGGCGCGATCCGACATCACCCACATGATCATGTGCATCGATTCCGGCGTCAGGCTGATGAAATCCCAGAATGTGTCGTGCGCCGATTGGGCTTGCGGAAAGTCACGGTCAGGCTCCGGCTTGACCGAATGGATTACATCGGGAAACTTGATCGCGTCCTGGATGAAGAACACCGGGATATTGTTTCCCACGATGTCCCAATTGCCCTCACTGGTGTAGAGTTTCACGGCAAACCCGCGGACGTCACGGGCGAGGTCGAATGACCCCTTGCTGCCGGCCACCGTCGAGAACCGGACGAATGCCGGCGTTTTTTCTCCGGCCCGCTGGAACATGTCGGCGCGCGTATATTTTGCGAGCGACTCGTAGGTTTCGAAAAAGCCATGCGCGCCATAGCCACGCGCGTGCACAACCCTCTCAGGAATGCGTTCATGGTCGAAATGAAAAATCTTTTCGCGGAAATGAAAATCCTCGATCAGCGTGGGGCCACGTGCGCCGATCTTGAGAGTGTTCTGATCGTCTGAGAGCGGGCCGCCCTGGGCTGTTGTCAGGACGTCAGTGTCACCCTCCGCAACCTGATGCAATTCCCCTCCTTGACCTCTGACCAAGGTCAAGTCGTGGACGGTGGCTGTCGGTGCGTTGGCTTCGGCTACTGGCTTACGCGGCATAGTGCTCTCCTTTGAAACGCTTGAGAAATGTTGGCTTTGTCGCAAACCTGGAAATGGGGTTGTGAACGGCCATTTCGGCCTGTCCGTGAGGCAGCGAGGATATCGAATTGCTCAGCGATCGACAGACTGGGATTGTAGGCATACCTCGCCTGTCGCTTGCGCATCATGTGGATCATCTCGATGCCGGAGAGGATAACCACGGCGCTCGCCTGCGACTTGAAGCCGAGCATGGCTCGAACGCGGCGCTTGATACGCCGGTGATCCTGTTCGATCCGATTGTTGAGATACCGGCTATTGCGGATGCGGATCGGCTTCAGCGGTCGCCGCGATCGCTGCCACAGCCGGCTAGCGTCGCAGGAAAGGATCGCCTCGTAATTGGTCTGGCCGCCGTCGATGACGATGCGCTCCGGCCGGCCATGGCGCGTCAGCACCTTGCGGAGGAAGCGTTGGGCCGCCACCAGGTCACGGTTTTCGCTAAAGAAGAACTCGACCGTGTCGCCGAGGCTGTCGATAGCGCGGTAGAGATACATCCATGGCCGCGGACCTTGATGTACGTCTCGTCCATATGCCACTTGCTGCCGACCACACGCTTGCGCCGGTTGAAGCGCTCCAGCAGCTGCGGCGAGAAGTGGGCGACCCAGCGATGCACAGTGGAGTGGTCGACCTTCAACGCGTTCGGCCATCATCTCTTCCAGATCGCGCAGGCTCAGATTGTAGGCCAGGTACCAGCGCACGCACAGCAGGATCACCGACTGGTCGAAATGGCGGCCCTTGAGCATCACGTGCCCCTCCACAGCTGAGGCGTGTTACTTGCCATGCTCCGCTTACGGAAAGGTTTGCGACAGAGCCTACTTGACCGTGAAGACCGCCCACATCCCGGATGTAAAGTGACCCGGAATGTTGCAGAAGAGAAGGTACGTGCCCGGCTTTAGATCAAGCCGCAGGACGGCAGTCTTATTCGGATCGAGCTCGGAGACTTCGCCTAGAATACCCGGCATTTTATTCTCGTCCACCCTACTCTCGCTGCTGTTGTATGGAAACGGCCTCGACAAATCCCTGAGCCGCGTAATGATCATTTCGTGGGTTGTGTCCTTCGATGAGTTGAGAACCTCGAACGTTATCTCGCCAGCATTGACGGTGTCCACGCTAAGGGCAATGCCCATCGTCACCTTCGACATATCCTCGCCGACCGCGGGAAACCCGAGGTTGGTCGCCATAGCCGTTTCTACTCCCTTGTCCCAAAGCGATACGTTTACCACCGTCCCTGCGGCATGGGATGGACTCGCCGTCGCCACTTCGATGGCCAAAGCCGCAATCGGCAGAAAAGCGCGGATAGCAAGTAGCCTTCCAATCCCGTTACCTCTGAACATAAGCGAGCCTTCTATCTAACCAGAGTGACGCCAGTAGAATAGTTGTCCGAATCATGAAACGCATTGATCCAAATCAGTGAATGACCACGCGACCAGACGCTCCCTGAATCACCGTCGCCGGCCTCGGCGTGATCGCGCTCCTGTAACGCCTAAGTGTCTGAATCGGAATGACCGCCATGTTTTCAGGTCCTTGCGAGGCGTCGGGTGAGGAAGCTGATGTTTGCGATGAAGACCCAGGCCTGTGCGGATTCGATGGATCGCTCGAAGTCCTTGGCCAGCCTTCGGCATCTGCCCAGCCATGCGAAGGTCCGCTCGACGACCCATCTTGCGGCAGGACTTCGAAGCCTTTGGCGCTGTCCGACCGCTTGACGATCTCCATGGTGAACTTGCCGATCTTTTGCAGGGCTCCCCGCAGTTTCGGCCCTGCATAGCCACCATCGGCGAAGACATGGCGCAGCCACGGCCAGCGCTCGAGTATGGATTCAGGACGGCCGGCGCGCCGTCGCGGTCCTGGATGTCGGCGGCGTGAACGACGACGCCTACCAGCAGGCCCAGCGTGTCGACGACGATGTGCCGCTTGCGGCCCTTGACCTTCTTGCCGGCGTCGAAGCCACGAACTCCGCCGCTTTCGGTGGCCTTCACCGACTGACTTCTCTATTCGGCGGTTTGAAGTCAAGCGCCTCCTGGTTCTTTTTCGCTTTTCCGGCATTGGACGTCTTTCGCGGGGCCTTGCTTCTTTCCGAACAACGCCCGGCTGAGCCTGATGGTCGATCAGCGATAGGTCTCGACATGGAGGATGCCGACGATCTGGTGGACCTCCTGAACACCGCAGACCTGAAACGCAGGGTCGCCGTCGTGACTTTTGATCGGAACCAAACCGGCGCCGAAGAATGATCGGTCCTTTTTGTGCTTGATCAGAAAGGACGCGAAAAACCGTCCGAAACTCACTGGTTATAGCTCGGATGTGGACCATCAACTTGGCTTGATTTCTTCGTTTGGTGACCCATAAGATGGCCGCATGGGGTTCTGCACGCGAGGATTGTGATGAAATCTCAAGCGGTCTATAAGCCCGTGGCCACAGCGGCGGTGGACGCGGTGATCGGTCCCCTCCCGATTGGCAGCATCGTATCAGTCCGGGACACGATTGCGGCAGTCCGCAAAGCTGATCCCGATTTGCAAGTGACCGACTGTGAATTGGTCGAGACCATCATGGACTTGGCCACGCTTCACGGTCAGTTCGTGCAGTTCGACCTCAGGGGGCCTTGATGCTCCTCGGTTTTTCTACTCTCCGGTCGCCATTAAGACCACCGGTCCGTGGCGGTGTCCGGTGCAACATCAGCCACGTTCAGGGGGCCAAGGAACAGCTTCTTCAGTGGCCCAATAGAGGCCTATCTGGCGGCAGATGCCTGCTTAGCCGCTATTGACCCCCCCACGAGGTTTAAAAGGCGTTCGTTGGGGCCGCTACGGAGGCAGGGATGCTACTCCTCTGTCGCTAGGAGTACTCTGAGTACCTGTCACCCCCGCTCATGCCACTCTCCGCGCCGCGCCAGCGGTCGGATTGATGGAACCAGCCGTCGGCCCGCACGTTATGTCGCGTCGATGCAAAGGGAGGCAGCAACAAGACGATGCTGGTCGGCTCCGTGGCCGAGGCGTCCGAGCACCCGCCCGGCAACAGGGCATATTGGTGGACAGAACAAAAGGCCGCGCGCATGACTGGCTGGACGCCGCCGCCGGCCCATGACACTGACGACGATGCAACCGACCGCCGTTCTTGCGCGTTTGTGAGCGTCTGCCGCGCCGAACGCAGTGGGCACCATGAAAACCGGAGTACCGCTGCTCATAGCGACGGCGCCTAACCAATGCTTCTCGCCGGCGATCGAGGTGCCAGATATCACTTCGACTGGGCTGCTTGCGGCGCAGGCCCGGGCGTAGTCCAGCCCAAACTTCCTGCCCCAGCCACGGATTCTCTGTAAGCGCTATTTTCGCTGCGCGTTGACGCGGGCGCTTTCAAGGGATGGCCTTCGAATTGGGAACAGTATCTGGTCTGATCAGGCTGCTGTTGCTTTGGCGAAGTTGAAGGGCAGCAGATCGTAGATATCAGCGTCCTCGTTGCGTTGAGGCAATTGAGTGAGGACGTGGCGCAGCCACGCTAACGGCTCGACGCCACAGGCGCGGGGCGGATGCGGTGTGAATCCGGCTGGCCACCCAAAGATGAGCAGCCAGCCAGAAAATTCACTTCAGCTTCACGACAATCCCTCCGGCCGACAGATTGAGCTTCAATCCCGACGTGGTCGAATGGAAATGCACGATGACGCCATTCTGATTTTCGAGTGCCACGACGCTGCCGCCGCCCGCGAGTGTCGCACCTGCGCCGGCCGCGACATAGGTTCCGGCGACATCCTCGACCTTCTTCAGATTGTAAACGGTTCCGGCGCCGTCAATTCGCTCGGCTCCGATATCGATGAAGGTCAATCCCGAAACGGTGAAAGGATAGGATTTACCCTCGAAGTTCAGGGCTCCGGCACCCCACGTGTAGCCAACGCCAGCAGCCACGCTGCCGCCGGAAAATGTCATGGTTGCATCGGCGGGCCTCTGAACTGCTTCTGCTGTCGCAAAGAAGGAAATTCCGATGAGGGAAAGTACGGTCAGACAGATAAGACCAAGTCGTTTCATGTGAGTTCTCCTTTTTGGCGGGCGATTGGAATCTGTCATCGGTGACATCGCCCCTTGTTAATTCACGTCAAGCAAAGGCGGAATAATCCGTTTTTTTATCCTGGCTCCTCTATCCTGGCTCCGAGGAAGGGGTACCCGCTTCAGCTCTCGGCACCGGGGGAGGACACGAGGTGCAATGCAGCAGCGGCGGTGGCGACTCCCCTTGGGCGACGGCTCGGACCACGATCTTTGCTGGTGGGTTATCACCTTAACTCGCGTTCAGGGATTTGCGGCATAGACCGATGGCATGAACACCGCGACCGTCAGCCACAAGCACCATCGTTTCCCGCCGCAGCCATCATTAGCGCCCCGCCGCTCACAGAATTGCTACGCGGCCTGGGTCAGGGCCGCAAGGACTTGGAACGGGTCCTTGACTTTCCACTGCTGCGCTACGGAGCCATTGAACGAATAGGCCCACACGGGGCTCCCGGGCTCAGGCCTCCGATCTCGGTCGTCGACAACCAGGGAGGTGTCGGCGAGGGAGGTGATGTAGCCTGGACGCACGAGGAGGTTCCACTGCTGGGACTTTGTCGGCGTACCCCTATATTCGGAAAGGACAAGCGGAACCTGGTGGGCAATCTTCCCGTCCTTGAAGTCAAGGGCGAGGGTCTTGCCTCCCGCATCGAGCAGAATGACATTCTTGCTCAGCTCAATATTCCAAACGAGCGTGGCGCCTGATCCGCTGAGGGGCCAAAGCCCCACAGGGGCGCCGATGATCTGGTCATTCACGCCCAAGCCGCGGCCAGTGTCCGCCTGCCACTGGATTACATTTTCTGACATAACGTTATCCTTTCTGGAGTTGGAAGCCCTTGGTGTTTACCATAGAGGATTACTATCGTGGGTGACGTTTCATTAAGGATTCTGAAGCCTATTTCACCGTTGTGTAATAAGCGTAATATTTGGACGCGTATTCTATTCTGGAAGGCGTTGGTGCGTGGATCATTTTTCAAGGGTTTGCCGATAGGCAGGCGAGATCGCCAACGACATGATCTTCGCCCGACGCCCTACAAACACTATGCCAGCCGCCATCACCGAGTCGCGAAGGTGAAATTAAAGGTGATAAACTGTCCGGAATACGAGGCGGGCTTGGGCGGCGCGGCAGTCTGACGCTGTGGTTGACAGAAGAAGCCTTCGCCAGTTGGCATGCGCCGTGAAGAACGACCCGCGGCGCCAGCCCCGCTATTCCGATCTCGCCATCGAGGCGGCCTTGACACTGGGATGCGTGTTCGGGCTTCGTCTGCGCCAGAGGGAGGGATTGACGACCTCGCTGCTCGACCTGATGGGCCTTGAACTACCGGTTCCCGATCACAGGACGCTAAGCCGCCGGCGCAGATATGGAAACGATCGGCCAAGCGGCAGCGGCATCCCGAGGACGGTCCGCTGCATGTGCTGATCGATAGCAGCGGTTGAAAGTCTACGGCGCAGGCCAATGGCTGGAAGACAAGCCGAAACGGCCGCATGTTCCCATTTGTGCAGGCTTTTTCCAGGATGTCCCTTGCCATAGTGCCTTGCGTCGCAGCGTTGGCATCGACGATTATGCGTCCTATAGCGGACAAAGCGTTACGTGTCATCTTCGCTCAGACGGGTCTATACAAGTGCGATAGACCCCGGGAGTGATGGGGGCAATCCCGGTCGCGCTTGGCCGGGTGGCCCCATCAAGACAAGATCCATGGTCCGATAGTGGCATAAATCAGCCGAACGTCTGCGATGACAAAAAAGGCTGCGAGAACGCCGTCGATCCATCGCTGCGCTTTCTGATAGACACGCGAAACCGAAGGGAGCGAAAACACGATCGCATATCCCCCGAAAATCACCACGGCCAGAAACGCACACCCCAGCATGATGACAAAGGGCATGTAGACGGGCGTACCCGGCTGCAACCCGAGAGAAATTGTTGCAATCCAGCCCATGATGGCCTCGATATGCAGGGCGATCCCGCGCCGATAGATCTTGCCCAACTCTGTGCGGGACAGCGCCGCCTCCGGCGTTGCAGAAAGGTCTTTCCCGGCAAGCGCGGAGCCGGCAAACCGTGCACTGAGATAGAGCAGATAGCAGCCTCCGATGAACTGGATGACATTGAGAGCACTCGGCCAGGCTTTCAATACCGTTGCAACGCCGGTCGAGGCGAGCACTGCCCACATCCAGGAGACAGAGACGACGCCGGCAGCCAGTGCAAGCGCTGCGACACGGCCCCGGCTCATGGCAGTATTCATGATGGCAAGATTGCTCGGCCCTGGACTGGATGCGGCCAGAATGTAGGCCGAGAACGCCATTATCAGGGGAGTGCCCACCGAGGGATCGATGATCATGGCTATCTGCTCATCTGAATAGGCTGATCACATCGGCTGGAAGCTGCTTTAGCACTGCCAAAACCTCTGACCGCGCGTCCTCGGAAAGTGACCTGATGGGCAGGGGAGGTGAAGCATGGCAGATCTCCAATGCCTCCGCCAAAGCATAGACAACCCGCAGGCCGGAATACCGTTTAAACAGAGCCCAGAGCGGCTCGAGGCTGGCATTGATCCTGCGCGCCTCGGCCGCATCGCCCCTTTGTGCAGCCCTGACGATCTTCAAACAGGCATCGGGAAGAAGTCCGCCAATGACACTGTACCAGGTATCCGCACCTGCAATCATCGCCTCGGTGCACTGCGCGTCTCCACTGTAGCCGATCGAAAAGCCGTCTGGCACCTGTGAGCGCTGGTCCTCCAGATGGCGCTGGGTTTCGGCCGGGCCAAAACCGGGGTTTTTGATGGCGACGATCCCGGGCACCCGAGACAGCCTTTCGACCAAGGCGGATGAGAACCGAAAATGCGTTGTTCCGGGATTGTCATAGATGCAAATCGGCAAACCGGATTCCAATGCGACTGTTTGGAAATGCTCGAACACTTCATCCTCGGTCAGAGGTGCGTACGACACTGCAGACAGCAAGCCGGCTGTCGCACCGATCGCTTTGGCATCCTTGGCATGTTGCACGGTTTCGTCCGTCCTCAGCGCTCCAATCCCGACCAACAAGGGAATATCAGCACCGACTTTATCGATGGCCACCTCAATTGCGCATTGGCGCTGTTGGCGCGACAGGAACATGTAACTGCCCGTGCTTCCCAACAGGCCGATAGAATCGACCTTTGCCTCCATCAAGCGCGCAAGAAGTTTTTCCAATGCGGGCTCATCGATATTACCGCCGCGATCAGCGGGGGTGATGGGAAAAGCGGACAAACCGCGCAGGAAAGTCATTGTGTCTCCAACTCTTTGGCCGTTGAACTGTAAGCCGACGGTCCGGCGTTGATGTCATTTACATTGCCAACTGGCCTTGGATATAGCGCCAGTTCTCGTCAATGTTGCCAGTCCAGTTAGCTTTTGGCGATGCGAGGTCCGGCCTCGCAAAGGGGGGAGGCGCGGGACTGTTAAATCTTTCCGACTTGGAATTCACGCTAACGTCATGCGAAATGATCTCTTGCAAGATTGTAGAAAAAAGCGGCGCCACGTACGAGGATGTCATCGTTGAAGTCATACGTCGTCGAGTGCAGCCCGGAACTGTCACCGTTGCCGATGAGCAAATAGGCACCGGGGACCTTGTTCAGCATGAACGAGAAATCTTCGCTGAACATCATGGTTCTGTCGCAAACTTTTCGGAAAGGTCATTTGCTGCATGACGCTTGCTCTTTTTTCCGGGAGTTTGTCATGTTCAAAGGCCGCCATTTTGATCGATCCGTGATCCGGCTCTGTCGCAAACCTTTCCGTAAGCGGAGCATGGCAAGAAAAACGCCTCAGCTGTGGAGGAGCACGTGATGTCCAAGGGCCGCCATTTCGACCAGTCGGTGATCCTGCTGTGCGTGCGCTGGTACCTGGCCTACACTCTGAGCCTGCGCGATCTGGAAGAGATGATGGCCGAACGCGTTGAAGGTCGACCACTCCACTGTGCATCGCTGGGTCGCCCACTTCTCGCCGCAGCTGCTGGAGCGCTTCAACCGGCGCAAGCGTGTGGTCGGCAGCAAGTGGCATATGGACGAGACGTACATCAAGGTCCGCGGCCATGGATGTATCTCTACCGCGCTATCGACATCCTCGGCGACACGGTCGAGTTCTTCTTTAGCGAGAACCGTGACCTGGTGGCGGCCCAACGCTTCCTCCGCAAGGTGCTGACGCGCCATGGCCGGCCGGAGCGCATCGTCATCGACGGCGGCCAGACCTGGCGTTCTGGTGTTATCGAAGTTGGCCGGCGCGGCCGAAGACTTCGGTGAGGACGCCCTGCTGGTAGATCCGAGGCTCCCCGATGAGATAGCTGCAGCGATCTCAAGAGCGGCCAGCATGCCGCGCGAAGAACGCATCCAACGCTGGCGGGGGATGATGGATAAACTTGAGGCGTATACAATCCACCATTGGTCAGCGGACTTCGTTCGGCAACTGGACAAGAGCCGGATTACCGTGCCTGCGGACCACTTCCACTATCTCGGCTTGGGCTGGATGAGCGAGGCCTAAATGCCTTCCTTCGGACCGAGCCCGAATTGCACACCGCGCTGATGCGTGCACTGGATAAAAACTGGGTCCTGCCGACCATATGATGCAGAATATGAAGCACGCGAGCTTTGCCGCAATTCCGCGTCCCTCGACTGCCTAGCGCTTTGAGATGAGATACTTATACTTACCGCCTGAATGACGCTTAAAAAGCTTATCGGGACACAGTCGTGCCTTGCTCTTTGGACCGGGCCCCGGCCAGTGTGGTCTCTTGCCGCCGAGCGCAGTTACCACCGATTGCCTAGTCACCAGGGGTCGTGGTCACGACCTGGCGTGCCATTTCCCCCCGCACCATGGTTTGGCGTTCACTTCGAGACAACCGCTTCTGCCATGCACGCATCACTTTCGGCCCACGATTGCATCGTTAAACATCGCCACCAATGCCATCTTCTGCATTCGACCACGTTGTCACTCCCATCCATCTTGTCCGAAATCCTTCATGGATGAACGGTGAGGAATGTCGCAGCCTGACAGGAAACCATTATGAACAATGGTGGCGGGGGTGCCAGCGACGGCAATGGGCGGACTGAATATTTCAGAATGAAGACAAGGTGTAAAAGAGCGAATACATAACGACATAAACATTTCGTTATGCGATATTGACAAAGTGCGGACCGCTGTGATTGTCTGCGGGTTGTGGTTCTCCGCACGGCGCTGCCGGAGCGGAGCTAAGAGGGAAGCCGGTGCGATGCCGGCGCTGCCCCCGCAACTGTTAGCGGCGAGCCAACCCCACTCATGTCACTGAGGCGAATACCCTCGGGAAGACGGGTAGAGGCTATGACCCCGCGAGCCAGGAGACCTGCCACGGCGAATTACGTCCACGGGCGGGGTGTCTCGGTGGCCGCTGCAACCCGGCGTTGGTGCCGGCCTGCTAGCGCCTTCCTTGTCACCGACGCCCCAACCATCGGGGTATGACATGACTGTCTCTCAGCAAATTCCTGTAGCAACGCTCGGCGTGCCGCGCATCGGTCGTCGGCGAGAACTGAAATTCGCGCTTGAAAGGTACTGGTCCGGAAAATCTTCCGCCGCCGCCCTTCTCAGGACGGCGAAGGCGCTCCGTGCCGCTAGCTGGGAGGAGCAGCACGATCGCGGCGTGTCGAAAATCCCGTCGAACGACTTCTCGCTATACGACCATGTGCTCGACACCGCAGCCATGGTCGGCGCCGTTCCATCCCGTTACGGCTGGAATAGCGGCGAGGTCCCACTTGACATCTA
Source organism: Mesorhizobium sp. M0152 (assembly GCF_040322415.1). Taxonomy (NCBI): domain Bacteria; kingdom Pseudomonadati; phylum Pseudomonadota; class Alphaproteobacteria; order Hyphomicrobiales; family Phyllobacteriaceae; genus Mesorhizobium; species Mesorhizobium sp. M0152. The sequence continues at coordinate 20,389 of NZ_JAMYTH010000044.1, read as the reverse complement.
CTTCGCAATGGCGCGCGGCAACCAGGGTCAGACGGAGGGTTGTGGACACGCTGGTCACCAGCAGGCGGCTCATGGGCCTGATGTAACCGCGATGGAAATGACCAAGTGGTTTGACACCAACTATCACTACATTGTGCCGGAACTCGACGATGATCAGACGTTCGCCCTCTCGTCAACGAAACCGGTCGATTACTTCCTCGAGGCTAAAGCTCTCGGCATTCACACACGCCCAGTCATCCTTGGACCCATCACCTTCCTCAAGCTGGCGAAATCGCCTGCCGAAGGGTTCGGTCCCATCGCGCTCCTATCGCGGCTGCTGCCCGTCTACGAGCAACTTCTGCAGAGGCTGAAGCTGTCGGGAGCCGACTGGGTGCAGATCGATGAGCCAGCGCTTGTCCTCGATCTGAACCCGAACGAACGAGCTGCGTTCGAATTCGCCTATGGACAGCTGTCGAAAGCCGCGCCCGAGCTGAAGATCATGCTGGCTACGTATTTCGGGCCGCTGGGAAACAATCTCGAAACCGCGGTTTCTCTGCCCCTGGCTGGGCTGCATATTGATCTCGTGCGCGCTCCCGAGCAGCTGGAAACGGTGGGTCGGCTCGCTCCGAAGGATCTGGTGCTCTCGCTTGGCTTGATCGATGGCCGCAACGTCTGGCGTGCGAACCTGCCCGCCATTCTCGACCGCATCAAATCGATCGTCGCCGGCTGGCCCTTGGACCGCGTCGAGATCGCGCCTTCTTGCTCGATGCTGCATGTGCCGATCGACCTGCGCATGGAGACGGAACTCGACGCCGACATCAGCTCGTGGCTCGCCTTCGCGGCCCAGAAGACCGACGAATTGGTGTTGCTGGCCCGGGCCCTGTCCCAAGGCAGAGATGCGGTGGCTGGCGCGTTGAAAGCGTCTGCCGAGGCTGCCGCCACGCGCGTGACATCCACGAGGATCCATGACCCGCTTGTTCAGGGGCGGATCGCCAGCATTGACGATAGCATGAAGCGACGAGAGAGCGCTTTTGCCGAGCGCTCCAGAGTCCAAGCCGGCTCACTCGGGCTGCCGCCGTTCCCGACGACGACCATCGGGTCCTTCCCGCAGACGCCGCAGGTACGCAAGGCGCGGGCCGCTCATGCGAAGGGCCAGCTGAGCTATGTCGACTACGAGACGTTCCTGAAGAAGGAGATCGAGGCTGCAATTCGCTGGCAGGAAGAGATCGGGCTGGACGTGCTGGTGCACGGTGAGTTCGAGCGAAACGACATGGTACAGCATTTCGGCGAGCAGTTGTCCGGCTTCGCGCTCACCCAGCATGCCTGGGTACAAAGCTATGGGTCGCGCTACGTCCGTCCCCCCATCATTTTCGGCGACGTATCGAGGCGCAATCCGATGACAGTGCGCTGGTGGCAATTCGCCCAGTCGCTTACGGAAAAGCCTGTTAAGGGAATGCTCACAGGCCCAGTGACCATTCTCAACTGGTCTTTTGTTCGCGACGACGTACCCCGCTCCGAATCCTGCCGCCAGATCGCGCTCGCCATCCGCGACGAAGTGACGGATCTCGAAAGGTCCGGCGCAAGGATAATCCAGATCGATGAGGCCGCGTTTCGCGAAGGATTGCCACTGCGCCAGTCTGACTGGAAAGTCTATCTCGACTGGGCTGTCGAATGCTTCCGGATCGCTTCAACGGGTGTAAATGACGCGACTCAAATCCATACCCACATGTGCTATTCGGAGTTCAACGAGATCATCGACGCGATCGCTGAAATGGATGCGGATGTCATTTCGATTGAGACCTCGCGCTCGAAAATGGAGCTGCTGGACGCCTTCACGAGCTCCAAATATCCGAACGAAATCGGTCCCGGAGTCTATGACATTCACTCACCACGCCTCCCGGGAGTCCGTGAGATTTCGGATCTCGTCATGCTTGCCCGCGAGCGACTGTCGGATGCCCAACTGTGGGTAAACCCGGACTGTGGCCTCAAAACACGTAAATGGGAGGAGGTCCGCCCTGCCCTCATGAACATGGTCGCTGCAGCACGTGCGCTCCGGGAGAAAGCGTAGGCCTGATGCTTCTCCTTCCTCACCATGACGTGAGTTGCCGGCTGCCGCATGTCGGCCGTAAATGTGCCAATACGCGATCACATCCTTTGAAATAAGTCACTCGAGCGAGAATGAGCACTTCCCTTCGGCACGTAATCGCGCAGGAAATATCAATTTGGACGATACGCTTTAATATCGGCTCCTTCGGAACATACAGGCCGCGCCGCTCGGAAAATCGTACATGCGTCTTTCTTAAACTAGACCGCCTGTCGCGTTCGCTCAGGTGGCGACCTGCGCGTCTGTCCGCTTCCCCAGTCGATTAGCGCAGACTACGGGTCGAGGTGGCAGGATTCGGATGTTGCCAGCGTCCCGCCAATTCGGAAAATCGGTAAGGCCTTGACCCTCGCCAGCGCCCGACTTAGCTTCTATAAGCAACTTGCGTAGGGATCTGGTGTGCAGCCCGATGACGACGAACTCATCCTGGACGCGGATATTTCGGAGGACCCATGCCTCCTCTTTGACGTGGTCACGCCCGATGGCGTGCTTCAGCTCTTGGGCAACGTGGAGATGGGCAGTAATCATCTTGTCGTCCGTGACCTGCATATTGGGGGCGATGCCGAGGTCCAGTGGGGATGGTCCAAATTACGCAAGCTCGGTCGAGTGATCGCGGAGAAGCTTAATGTCGACTACATCGAAATTCATGGAGCGGTTCGGACAACGGGTGCGAACCCGGGACGTCGTCCTGGTGTCGTCAGGCTCTCCCGTCCGACTGAGCCTCAGTTTTCTTCACGGCGCGAATACTCCTGAGGCCGCCCGGATTCTCGTCAAGAGACAGTTGCCACTGAGGACGGCCCACGCGATACTCACGGAGATGGTCGATCACGGCAAGGCGTTCGTGACGGTTCCTTGCGTCGACGACCTATTGGCACTGAAGAATGAACTGTCGTCCGCAGGCGTGATCGCGAAGGTTCATGCGCCGCGGCCGATAAGTGTTCGCGAAGTCCGGGATCGCACGAAGCTCTCTCAGGAGGCATTCTCGGTGAGGTATGGCCTCGATCTGGCAACGCTTCGAAACTGGGAGCAAGGTCGCTCGAAACCGGATGTAGCGGCGAATACTCTCCTTTGGACCATCGCCCGGAATCCGGAAGCAGTCGAAGAATCGCTGGACATGGAGGACGGAGTGGCTCCCCCATCGCCCTAAGGGGGGCCGGTCACTCCGGCGCGCGGCTATTCGGCCGCCAGCGCGATGGCTGGCCGCCGCGCGGTATCGACAGCGCGCGAGCGTCATGCGTCAGACACCTTCCTTGGCATGTCGCACGCCAGATCCCACACATGATTCCATCGCAACGAGCTGGTGACGGAAGCAGTGTCTGCACTTTGGAAACGAGCCATTTGCTTCTCATGGACGTCGCGATCGTCTCGTCCCAGTAAAAGTCGCAATCATTGTCAATTGCGATGTTTCTCGATCAGCTGGGCTTTATTTTCCTAAGATCTGCATTATAGGCCGGGGTGTTGTCGCCGTTTCGGCGGGTAAGATGGGATAGGCGACCTCGGGTGCCTTTCCGGTCAGCGATTTGAGGAAGGCAACAAGCAGGTCGACTTCTTCGTCCGCCAGTACCACGCCAAGCTGGGTGGTTCCCATGATGGCAACGGCCTGTTTCAGATCCCAAACCTTGCCCGAATGAAAGTATGGCGCGGTGAGTGCAACGTTGCGCAGGGGCGCCACGCGGAAAACATAGGAATCGTCGGCTGCATTGGTGACCGCAAATCGGCCCTTGTCTTTTTCCGGCAGGACCTCGGCGCTGGGCTGTTCCACGAGGCCGAATGGGAAATAGGCTTGCCCACCAACGTTGATGCCGGCATGGCAGGACGAGCAGCCTTTGTTCATGAAAAGCGCCAGGCCCTGTTTCTGTTCGGGAGTCATGGCAACCTCATCACCATTCAGGAAGCTGTCGAACGGGGCCGGTGTGACCAGTGTCGCCTCGAAGGCTTCGATCGCCTTGGCGAAGTTGTCGAAGGTGACCCGATCCGCTTCAGCCGGAAAAGCTGCATCGAACCACTCGACATATTGCGGCATGGACTTGAGCGTGGCGATGACTTGGTCCGGTGTATTGGCCATTTCGATCCCGGCTTGGACCGGTCCCTTCGCCTGAGCCTTCAGGTCTTCGGCACGACCATCCCAGAACTGAGCGATGTTGAAGACAGCATTCAGTACAGTCGGCGCGTTGCGCTGTCCTTTCTGCCAACCATGGCCGATCGAGGTTTCGTGATTGTCGTCGCCGCCGGTGGCCAGGTTGTGGCACGAGTTGCACGACAAGACGCCTGACGCCGAGACGCGTGGATCGAAGAACAGTGCCTTGCCGAGAGCGATCTTTTCCGGGGTGATCGGGTTGTTGGCGACTGTCGGCGTGGTGGATGGCAAAGCCCTGAAGGTGGCCAATGCCGTATCTCTGAGGTCGGTGGGGATCGAATCCGCAGCAAAGGCGGTGGGTGCCAGCAAGGTGACAGCCATCGTTCTGAATAGGATTTTCATAAATGGTCTTCCTGCGTCGTGCACGCAGCCACTATGCGATCTGCGGCTCATGAACGCCCTGAGCTAGATCAGTTGAGGGAGAGGATCGGGGTCTGGCACCTGTTTTCGCGGCCGAGCTGGGACCCTCTTGGAAGTGATCGCTCTTCTCGATTGGACTTCAGGGAGGAGGAGTATCCCTGCTCGGCAACCGTTTGTATGCATCAAAGCACGCCCTGGGGGCGGCTTCGTAGATTCGGTCACTGCGATCTTCCCGCCATCGTTGAGAAAGTCGATAGCATCCGCAAGAATGGCAATCTCTTGCACGATGTGCGCTGCACGCCTTGCGAAAAGTGAGCTTCTGAAACCTCAGGGTTCATTCGTTCGTCCTGACCGGCTGATTGCGTGAATCGACCTTATCGACACCCGCCGACTGCGATGTCACCAGCGATGGCGGTTTCAATACCTAAGCAGCGACGGTCTATGCGACAGTATGGATGTCCTATCGGAATAGCCGGTCCGCCTTGTCGATCGTCACACCGGCATATAGCTCCGCTTCTACGAACATCCCATCACGCGAGGAAAGACATGGCCAATACGCGCAGTATCGCCAATCTAGCCCTGGTGCCGGCGCGGCGTTTGAGCAGGTCCACCGGCTGTAACTGCCTCACACCTCGATCCACAGATCCTAGGCGATGACCACCTTGTCGTCATCATTTGACGGGCGCGGGGCATTGGCCCATAAGCGAGCCACCGCAAACTGTGCGGTTGCCAATGCGTAATGATGTGAATTGGAATGATCTTCGGTTTGCGAAACACGCACGTCCGACGCAGCTTGCGTTGACAGAGGCGGTTTTACGCGCAATAGCACTCCCGCCGGCCTATTTTTGTGGAGTTCAATTGTGGTTCGGCCAAGGGCGCTGGGCGCCGGACCGGCCCCGTGTAAACCTTATCAAAGAGAGAGAGACCCTGCATGGAAGAATTCTTACCGCGCATCGCCACTGGTGCCGGCATCGGCCCGGCTCTCGCAGAGAAGGGCGTTGGGTTAATGCTGGGTTTCCTGCAAAGCCACGCGGCCGACGGTCCCGTTGCGCGCATGATCGAGGCCATTCCGGGAGCTTCGGAATTAGTAGCGAAGTATCATGGCGACGACCCAGAGGGTGGCGGCCTTATGGGGCTCGGCCAGCAATTGATGAGTGAGGGTCTCAGCATGGCAAAGATCGCCGGCCTCGCCAACGAGACGATCGCCTGCGCCAAGGAACATGCCGGCGACGAACTCGTGGACGAGGTCCTCAATTCCGTTCCTGGCCTTCCCCAGTTCGTCTGATCAGCGGCAGCCGGGGGCGCATGACCTCGTGCGCCCGTGCCGGCCCGTCTGCGCAGCAGGCATTCTCCGCCGAGCGTTCCGTACCGATCTCGCCAGACCACCGACCGCCGGGCACGCGAAGCGAGCGTTGGAGTACTTCATTCGTCTATTCCAAAATCGACCTCAGGCGAATCGATGTGTATAATTTCGGGCGGTAAGGGTTTATCCTGAACGCTTTCGATGAAGCTCGCGAGATAAGCAAACGTATTGTATTTCTCGAGGACCAACCGCTTCGCCTCTCTTATTGCGCCGCGACGTTCCTTCCAGAGGTCTGAGTCGATGATTTCTTGAATTTTTGGGATTACGTTCTTGTCCTCTGGGTCAATCAGAACCATAGAGTCCGAAGGGAAGAACCTCGTGATTGCCGGACTGCCGTAATAGATCGGCATTGTTTCAGCAACGAAGCAGTCCATAAGCTTCTCTGTAAAATAGTAATCAGCACGAGTATTCTCGAACGCTATACTGTAACGGTAAGGTGCGAGTGCGTTCCATTTATCTCCAATCAGCCGAAAACCTCGGCCGAACAGGTCAAAATCGAGCTCCTTTCTCAGCCGTTCCAGAAACGCCAGCCGATATCGATGTCCTTTAAGCAGGGCGATGTCACTGGTAATCCATGAGAGCCGAAGCGGCTTATCCACGACTTCGCTGACCAGAAGTTGGTCATATGTCTTGTTTACAGACCAAGACCGAGTGATAGGTGGAGACAAAACGAATCGGCGCGCTGCATTCTGCCGAGCAGCCAGCTCTGCGTCACACGTCAGGACAATAGTATTTTTCCCCTGCCCTTCATGAAACGCGCGATGAGATTTCGTCGGCGGTTCGCCGATTGCAAAAATTGTCCTGTTTGGGCTCGCCTCGATATCAACAGGGAGCCCGAAAAGAGAAGCAGAGTTAAAGACGATATGCCAATCGGGCACGAAGGATGTCGTGCGAACAAAAGCGACATTGTTCCAGATTCCACTGCCCTTTGGAGTGAGATGGTGGATTGCATCATCCAAAACGCCCCAAGAATCTAGACATGTAGCAACAATGGGCGCCGGGCGTTCCGTCAACAATTTGGCCGACAAAGAAGTTTCACTCCCTTCACTCGTGAAGGTACTCAATCGCCATTCCGGATTGCGGTAACGTTGGGCAGCATAAACCTTCCGGGACCCGCTGTCGAGGCAATTGTCGCTTTGCACTTGACTAGGTTCTTCCTCGCTTTGTGTGGTGATCAGGCCGGCTGAGTGGCAGCATGCGTGCCCTAATGAGTTCGCAGCCCGCTCTGCCCAATGGTACGTTTAATCGTCTTCAGGCGGTTGATCAGCCCTTCCGCCTGGCCGTTGCTCCACGGTAGTTCAATGGCATCGCGAACGGCGTCAGCGTCACGGCGTAGGACCCGACCGAAACGCGTGATGGCGACGGACCCGGAGTTGACGCCACGTCGATCGAAGTGTCGAGCTTGCCCAATTCACAGGCCCCGCAAAATGCCGCGGAAGCGCATGGCAAGCCTGCGCATAGTGGCAAACTCATGTGATCCCTGCTTCAGGACGTCGACCTTTGTGGCCTGGTTGATCATCAGCACATCCCGAGGCTTCGTGCAGAGGGCCGGCGCGACTACCGGCGAGATCACACGGCCGGTCGCGGGATTGGTATGGGACAGCGTCGCTGGCTGGTTGACGCGTATGATTGAAGCAGGCGACGCACTGTCCTTGCCCGGCCTCTCGGCGCGGCGCCAACTTGCGAGAAGCCGCTCCAGATGCGAGAAGCTGCCTGTGTCGCCGCGCTGTTCGATATCGTGGAACAGGTGTCGTCCGCAGCGATTGCCGTCTCTCGACGACCGGCTAAGAAACGCCTCGAAATACATTGATGTCCTTGGTTACCAGCGGCGGTTCCCAGCCCCTTGGAAGAGCGGCTCACCGGGCGATGAACTTACATTTGGCCATGGCCAATGAACGTCCATCGTCCCTGATGCCACCAGCAAGCGATCACGATCCCTCGATTTCACAGTCAAAAGAAGTAATACCGAGCCAAAAAACCGCGCTTAGGCTCAAGACTACTAGCAACTTCGACGCAAAGTTACAGCCGGGACGCGCCACGCACCTCGGCAGGGTCGCCAACAACGAGTGGCTCAGCGTCACGACGGGAAATATGGCGCATCGATGTCGCTTCTGGACGAGCATTGGCAATAACGCTGTCGAGCATTGTTGCTTTCAGCGGCAACCGGCCCTATGAAGCGACGCTTCGCTGACTATGTTTCACCGCCTGGAGAGTTTCATGACAGAAGAAGCCGGAAAAAACGTCGACACCCTCATTGAGCTTGCCGCCGATGTCGTGTCGGCCTATGTCTCCAACAATCCGATCCCGGTGGGGGATCTCCCTGCCCTCATCGGTCAAGTGCATGCGGCTCTGAGAGCGACGGCCGGAGGTGTCTCTGCGCAAGAGCCGGTTGCCCTTACGCCTGCAGTCCCGATCAGGAAATCGGTGACACCGGACTACATCATCTCCCTTGAGGACGGGAAGAAATTCAAATCGCTAAAGCGCCATCTGTCGACCCACTATGGGCTGACGCCGGATGGATATCGGGCCAAATGGGGCTTGCCCGCGGATTATCCCATGGTCGCGCCGAACTACGCCGCGGCGCGCTCGTCATTGGCCAAGACGATGGGGCTCGGCCGCAAACCGAAGGCGCCGGAACCGCCGGAGCCTGCGCCGACGAAGCGAACCCGCAAGAAGGTCGCGGCTTGATTTCGGCAATCGAGATTCGTTCTGGAGCGTTGCAGCCATCGGCTTAATCTGCGCGTCATATAAAAAGGCGGGGCCAACCCCGCCTTCCTTTCAAAGAACTTTGTTTCATGAGGAATTCGCGACGCCTGCAGCAATCTGCTGCCCTCAGTTTTTGCTCGGTCCCATCGAGCGGCCGTGAGGACCTACGTGCCTACTCTTGCCAGGACGCAGGAGAAAATTTCAACCAGCTTTGCTGAGGCTGCCAGCGGAGGACTTGCCAGTGCGGCGATCCTGCTCGATCTCATAGTTGATCTTCTGGCCGTCAGCGAGGGTCGAGAGGCCCGCGCGTTCGACAGCGGAAATGTGGACGAAAACATCCGGACCGCCATTGTCTGGCTGGATAAATCCAAACCCCTTGGTGCTGTTGAACCACTTTACCGTTCCAGTCGGCATATACTTGTTCCTTCTTTACAATGCAACGTGGGCAGGCCATTAGGCCTGTCCGAGTCATAGCCGAGAGTTGGGCGCAGCAAAAAGCGAAAAATTGTTAAGCCCCGATCAGCTGGCGCACTCCATTGTGGGCGTAGCCGCCAGCGAGCACTGTCCTAGACTACCGCTTGAGCGTGGCCGGAAGCGCACAATTTCTTCCAACGCTCCTCAGCGCCACGTCGATGGCTCGGGTTTGGAGGCGCGGGACGTAAGGCCGACCGCTGCTCGTGCCGCCAGGTCAAAGGCCGGGTAGTTCACGGAGCTGCCTTCGTGCATAACACCTTGGGAGCGCCTTAAGGAGTTTCGTGTTGGATTGTTTCAAGAGGGTCGAGGGGTTGATCGATGCGACCAGCGTGGAAGCGATCGATAGCGCGCGCGTTTTGCTGGACCAGTTCAAGGGCAAGTCAGAAACAATCGCCCAAGCGATTGACGACTTCCTGCTTGATTTCATCACCTTGCTGTTTGTGGTAGAAGCCACCCGCGAGCAGTTCCACAATCCGGCGAGGCCGTTAGCGAGCTTCAGATTGAGCAAGGTCAGGCTGTTACTCACCCGATGCCCTTGACCTAAAGCGACCACTCCGCCAGGCATGCATTTGCAGCCGAGCGCACCAGGCGGTATTTTACGCACATGAAATCAATCGCGACTGCTAATCCTCCTGTTTGGTGCCCAGGGACTACGGCAAGCGCGGACAGCTTCCGTGCTGCTGTCCTGCAGCGGCAAATGTGCTGCATGCCCCCATCCAAGGCGAGCTCGACGTTTGTTTCTTACGTTGACCAAGGTCCCGCGAAAACACTCCCCTTCCCGCAGCAACTCACCAAGTTCAACGGCCTCGCGGCAGGCCATCACGCCAGAAGAGAGCAACGGCATCGTTTTTCCCGCCCAGTCCTACGACCTCGTTTTCCAGCGCCTCGCGAATGTCGCCACCCGCCGTTTTTTTCAGGTCCGTCTTCGCGCGCGAGCTGGCTCCGCGCCCACTTAGCTACGCTGCTCACGCCTCTACCCTTCAGCACCGCCCGGTCTGACTGTCGAGGACATCGGTCCGCTGGAGCGACAACATGTCAATTCTGACCGTCGGTGCAGCGGCCTTCGAAGCGCATCCTGTACCCCTGCCCTGCAGCGCGCCTAATCGTCTTCCGAAGGAAGAAGATATTCTCAGCCGTGCTCGCGTCGCCTTCAGCCCTGTTCAATCGCCCACAATGTCGGATGCGCAACATGGCAGAGCCCGATTTGTCAACAGCCTCCAATGGTTTTCTGATCTGGCACGGTGCATGCCTGATCGTCCGCAAGACGTCGCGGACCAAGGAAAATCCCTCCAATGGCCACCTCCCCAAGAACACCGCCGCAGGTCTCCTGGTCCATCCGAAGGTGAGGCTCGAGTGAGCCCTGGGCCAATGATTCATCTGGCTCGGCGCTGCCCGCCGGTCCTCCCACGGGGAGGCGAAGACGCAGCGCGTTCATCAAAATGAGGAACAAATCACTTTTGCCTCGAACCCTTTGCCTTGCCAAACGCAGCCATCGATCGCCCCCCCTAGCTGCGCAAGGCGTTCACTGCCACGCCCTGGCCCTGGTGACGACCGCTCCGGCTCTGGCCGCCACCGACGGCGGCAAGATCGCGGATTTCCTGCTCGGCAATGGCATGGGTCGACGTCCCCGATCCACCGCGCGCCAATCGTCACTCATATGGTCTGGTACAAGGTCGGCAGCGCCGACGAGCACCCGGCAAATCCGCACTTGCCCATTTCCTGGAGCGTCTGATCTTCAAAGCGACCACCAACCGCGCCGACAGCGAGTTCACCGAGCTGTCTAAGTGAGTGGCGGCTACAATAACGCCCTCACCGCCTATGACTCGTTTTGGGCGAGATGATGGGCTTCGAGGCCGATCGCATGTTCAACCTCATCCTCAACGGGGATGATATCAAGACCGAGCGAAATGTGATCCTGGAGGAGCGCCGTTGGCGCAGAGAGACGAACCCGCAGGTCTGCTGGACGAGGAGGTCAACACGACATTGCGGCCGAATCAGCCCTACCGCATTCCGGTCAAACGGCTGGATGCAGGAGATGGAAAAGCTGAACGGCACCGACGCATTCACGATCTACAACAAATATTGCCGACCGAACGACGCGGTGGCCGGCACGTAGAACCAGGCGCTGGCCGCGAAGACCTTTGGCAGGGTTGTGCGCGGGCCGGACCTGCCCGCGCGCAACCGCCGGTCGAGCCCGGCTAGTAGAACCGCGACTCATCTTCTAGCGAATTCAGGTATTCTCCCTTTCCAGTTGGCAACCGTGGTCTGCTAGCTGTCTGGCCGAGGTCCTATGAGGAGCTTGGACCTCCGGACTACACACCGAACCTGCTATATACGCATGGCGTTGAGGAGGAAACCGATTGCCCCTGTGCCCGCCGATGATCCGTCACCTGAGATCCCCTGACCTGTTTGGACCCATCGATCGCCTGCCGGCACTTGGCACGCGGATTAGAGAGCGGACATTCGAGGTCCTCAACCCGTCGACCGGCGAAGTGCTGGCAGAACTACCTGACATGGGAGTCGAAGAGACATGCGCTGGAATCGAGAAGGCCTATGTCGCGCAGCCTGGATGGGCAGGGTTTACCGCACGTGAGCGCAGCGATGTTCTATGGCGATGGCATGAGTTGATCATCGACCACACCGACGATCTCGCTGCAATTCTCACCGCGGAGATGGGCAAGCCGCTTGCCGAGGCCAAATCGGAGATATCGCATGCTGCGGCGTATCTGCAATGGTACGCCGAGGAGGCAAATCGCGTCTATGGCGAGACGATCTCCGCACCATCGACGGACCGCCGAATGCTGGTGATCAAGCAGCCCATCGGGGTGGTCGGCACGATAACCCCATGGAATTTCCCGGCCTCGATGGTGGCGCGCAAAATCTCGCCAGCCTTGGCGGCGGGCTGCACGATTGTCCTCAAGCCCGCTGAACAGACGCCGCTCGTGGCTGGAGCAATGTTCGCCCTCGCCCATCAGGCAGGCTTCCCCGAAGGCGTCGTCAACCTGATCTATGCGTCCGAAGGTCACGCGGTCGGCCGCGAACTTTGCACAAATCCCAAGGTCCGCAAGATCAGCTTCACCGGCTCTACTGAGATCGGGCGCTTACTTATGCGCCAGTGCTCGGACCAGATCAAAAAAGTCAGCCTAGAGCTCGGCGGCAATGCACCCTTCATCGTCTTCGATGATGCCGATATCGATGCCGCGGTTGACGGTGCGATCCAGGCGAAGTACCGCAATGCCGGCCAGACCTGCGTTTCAGCGAACCGCCTTTACGTCCAGTCGCGCGTTCACGACGAGTTCGTCGAGAAATTCGTGGAACGGGCTCGCCAACTTCAAGTTGGTGACGGTTTCGCTCCCGGAGTGGACATCGGGCCTCTCATCGACAAGCAGGCTTTGGCCAAGATTGAATCCCATATTGCCGATGCCGTAGCTAAAGGCGGCGCAATTCGATGCGGGGGCAAACGCGTCGGCACGAATGGCACGTTTTTCCAACCAACGGTCCTGACCGGTGTCACCAGCGAGATGACCGTGGCGCAAGAGGAGACATTCGGGCCGCTCGCACCGATTATTCGCTTCAACGATGCGGATCAGGTCGTGCGCGATGCCAATGAAACGATCTACGGCCTCGCGGCGTATTTTTATGCCTCTAACCTGAAGCGTGTCTGGCGTGTCGCCGAGGCCTTGGAATATGGAATGGTCGGGGTAAATACCGGCCGGATGTCTTCGGAAGCGGCGCCGTTCGGTGGGATAAAACAGTCCGGCATCGGGCGGGAGGGATCCCGCCATGGCCTCGAGGACTACCTCGAAATGAAATACCTCTGCATGGGCGGCATCTGAAGCATCGGCTTGCAGGGTTCACAGACGGGTTACCTAGCGAGCGATCTCCAAACATGTGAATTGTAGAATCGCTCCTCGATTGGGAACTGAGGGGCGGTCCGCACCCGAGCAAACACGCAATCCTGAGGAGCCCCCTAAAATAGCTGGATGTATCTCTCGACGAGACAAGCGTCTGCATTTTCGGCGAAGACGGCGCGCATGCGACGGAGGATACGCTTGCGATTTGGCGGCCCTCGCCGACTATCCTCAGGCGACGGGCTGTCGTTGCGCGGTCTGGTTGGAAGCTTGTGCACCAAGCCATCGTCAACGCTGATTGAGCAATATCCGGCTTCAGGGGCAGAATTTGGACCTGCTACATTCCGATATCAGTAGCTCAGCTGTTCTTCGGCTGACTGCCGCGCCGGTACACGCTCGGACAGAATCGAAGGTACCATCACGCGGCATTCGCATCCACATTGGTGATCGGCGCACGGCCAGGCGCGCCAGGTTGACCAGCGGGTCGAACCGAATGACAGCCTTGACCGGCTGGAGGACGGAAATCCCGATGCCGAAGAGGTTGGTCAGCCCAGTCGAGCCCACACGCATTTTCGGCACGAACAGCAAGGGCTGGGAAGCATCGGCCGAGCAGTCCTTGAAGGGGCGGGCCAGGGTTGTTTGACGATGCGTTGGTTCAGGTCAGCTAATCTAGTCTCTACCGTTCAGAGCGGCTTCCCTCGCCAGTGACAGCGAGTCAAGATATTTGGCATCGTCGGCTTTGATTGCCGCGCAGATCTGGTCGAGATGGGGACAGCTCACTGGTGCACCTTTGGGCTCATAGTGTTTCCTCGTCATCGAGATGAGGATTGCCGGATTTGGCGTAGAACACCAACACGGGTCCGAGATCAAAGCGCGTCCCGGGCGCAAGGCGCTGGACGGACCGGGGCCATGTTTCGGTTGAGGCACCATCGATGCCTCGCGCCAGCGTTTTGGCGAAGCGGGGCATCAGCGGAGCGAGTGTCGGTGCCAGGATCGCAGCGGCCGTCGTCTGAAGGGCTAGCGAAGTCCGATTGCGGGCAGGATAGAAACGTCGCGCCGCCGCAAAGTCTCGCGCCCCGCGGTAGATCACGCAATCGCGCACGAATTCGCAGACCTGAGTGGCCGCGCGCCGAACCGAGAAGCCTTCGTCCGAATAGGCGCGCTCCATCGCAGCGCGATAGATCTCTATGCGAGCAAAGAAGGCGCGGTCGACCGGGCTCCAGTCGCCTGCATCGGGTACACGGCCGGCAAAATCCTGCTTGATTTCCTGGTTCAACGCCTCAAGCCAGTTCAGCCAGATGCTTTGGAACACCTCGTTCTCGGTGCGGCGCAGTGCGTCCAGCGTGAAATCCGTCCGCTCACCTTCCGGGCGTGTCAGGCCCAAATGAAGGCGCACGACGTCGACTGTCTTTGGGCTCAGAACCTCCTTGCCCCAGACCGCATGGCGGCAGCTGGTTGAGAACTTCTTGCCGTTGAGCAGGTAGAACTCGTTGACGTGATAGCGAATGCGTGGCGTCCAGTGGGAGAAGACCTCGGCGTAAAGAGCGGGGTAGAGGAGCGCGTGGTAGAACGAATTGTCGAAGCCGAAGAAATGGACAATCTGCCAGTCGTTGCCGGGCATCTCCGCCTTCCAGTCGCGACCCATCGAGCGGCCGAGCGCCTGGATGTTGTACAGAAAACCGAATGCCATCTCCGGCCACACCCAGATCACTTGCCCCGGGAACCCCTCGGCCGGCAGGCCCCAGTCCGAGGGGTGGGTAATGGGCACTGAAAAGTCGCCGCGTTGGCGTAGGCGCGCGAAGAGATCCAAGATCCGTAGCGGGACGCCCGACGCCCTTAGATGCCGGTCGATATTGTCGTAGCATTGGTCCATGGCAAGTTCCGGACGGCGGAGGGAGCCGACCACCGGCGCCTCGGCAGACTGCCGTGACCGCGCTGCACCTAAGTCGTGGCAAAGGTTTGGGGCACCGCATTCCTCGCAGATGTTGCCAGCGGCGGAGCCGCCGCAATCGGGGCAGAGGCCGCCAACATCCGGCTCGTAAAGATAATGGCCTGTCACAGCATCAAAAAGCGCAGGGCTCTGGCGCAAATCTACCGCCGCGCTGCTCAGAAGACTCCGGAAACACGCGGTTTGGAACTCGCCGTAACCGTCATCGCCCATTGTGGCTTGGAAGCTGTGGACCTCACAATCGAGATTTGCAAGCGTGGCGCGAATCTCGTCGGCGTAGTAGCGCGCCACGTTTGCAGGCGTCGATTGATCGGCATCGGCGCGTGTCGCGACGTAGCTCTGGTAATCGTCGCTTCCGGTCAGGTGATAGGCCTCGACTCCTTTCATGCGCAGGAAACGAGTATAGACGTCAGCGCCGAAATAGGGGCCAGAAAGATGCCCCAGATGCAGATCGCCATTTGGCGTTGGCGGCGTGGAGAAGACGAAGATTGGCCCGCGTGGAGCCGTGGTCTTTGCAGCGGCATCAAGGGCGGCCTCGCCGTCTCGCCAGTAGACATCGACGAAATCTAGGTCTTTGTTTCGGTCATTGCGCAGCACATGCGCTTCAAAAGGGTGGAACAGAACGACATCGCCCGCCTCGACCGAGATTTCCCCCCGGTCGGTGGTGACCTTGCCCGCACCAGACAGGACCACGAAGGCCTCGATTTCGTCGTGCCGATGGGGCTCGGATGTGACGCCGGGTCCAACCTTTCCGAATGAAAACCCCGTGCGAGCGCTGCCCGTTCCAAGCGTGGCCGTGTCGATACCGAACGCCCGCGACAGCTCCGTTCGAGAAAACGTGTATTTGCGCATGACAACGAACCTAAGCTGTTGAAGAGTGGAACGGACCTTCGGCTGCCAACGAACAGCCTCAAGTGCACTTCATGGAGAAACGGCAGCCCGACCCGTTGGCGGCCCGGCCAGGATAGTGCAGCTCTGGGCCGGCAGGCGGGCGACCAAGGGGGCGCTAGTCGGGCTGTAGGCACACAGAAGACCGCCTGCGACCACCTCCACAATCCACGTGCCAAAGCGTCCGATGCTCCGCGAGCCCGCAAATCAGACCGCCATACCGTCCGCGCATTTTTTGAGCGGTCGATCAGTTTCGTGTGCATGCCTCCGCCTGGCTGCGTGAGCTCAATCGCGATAGAAGATCCCATTTGGGGGCTTGAGATTGTCGAGATCGGCCACTTTGCCCTCGGGCGGGTTAAGGGCGCGCTTAAGCACGTTGTATTCAGCGCGGGTCGGCCCACCGGTTGAGGCACGCTGGAACACCAAGTAGAGTGTCCGCCGAGAACGATTGCTTTTGTTCGGTCGTGAGTAGTGCGGTGCGTAATCGTCGAAGATGAAGATGTCGCCAGCCTTCCATGCTACGGGTTCCCAGGAGAGCGTTTCGGCGACTTGAGGATAGATCACCCCACCGGCATCCATGGGAAAGACCCCCTTTTTGTGGTTGCCGGGGCTGAAGAAAAGCCCGCCGTTTTCCGGGTCGGAATCGTCGATGCCTATGGCAACCACCGCATGGACCATCCGGTCGGGGAGTTTGTGTGGAATGTGATAAATGTCCTGATGCGGGAGATAGCCGCCGCTGTCGGGGTAGTGGAAAATAAGCAACTCCTTGAGCCTGCGCGAATCTTCGCCAAGCAAATCTTCGACCGCTGACTTTATGCGCTGATCTTCTAATAGCAAACGACGCAATGGATCATGGAAGTCGAGAAAATTCTCGATCTTGGATATGATCTTTCGATTGTCCGTCGTCTTCTCGAACCACATGAGCCACTTATCATCGCTGACATCCCAGCGTGACACATCTTCGACAAAATTAGAGATATCTTCCTGAGCCGCTGGCGCAAAGAAGCTTTCGAGCCTGACGTATCCGTCTTTCCGCCACTTGTCTCTTTGTGTATCAGTCAACATGCGAAAGGCCTCCTTTTGGAAAGACTGGTTGGTCGGACATCCCAATTAGGGCAGTCGGGCGCTGGGCAAGTTGCGGGTCCACGGAGACGGTCCCAAGCATGTGGGACGGCGATGCTAAGTGCGTTCCGCTCCGACGGATTTTGTCCGCAGAAGCTCGGCGCGAGACTTCCTATTTCGGGCTCAGCCGGATCCAGGGGTTCGGTAAACTGGGCCGGATGAATCGGTTCACCCGGTCCAGCCGCGACACGCATCGCTAAAGGCCGGCGCCATCCGCTGACCGCCGACCCAGCCATGGCCGCCAAGACCACGGCGCTCTTTTGAGTGAGCGACCTGGCACGGTCTTGACAACCGTAGGGAAAATGCACGCCCCCAGAATAATGCGATGCGCCGCTTGGTCCAAGAACTTGTTCGGTCACGATGATTTCGGAGAAGCCTCCGGCCTTCGCCGCAGCGGAGGCGGACATCATTCCAAGGATGCCACCGCCGATGATCAGAAGTTTACGAGTCATATCCCGCTGCCCATTTCTTCGGCTACGGGGGCGGGCCAGCTCTCGATCGAGGTATGGCTGATGAAGCCAGGATGCTCCGGGTTCGCGCATGGCGCGCGCCCAAGAAGGCTATCGAGGATGCGGCGCGCGCGCCAGGCCAGCAGGCTTAGGTTCGGATCGGCCAGGCCGCGCTGCCCGAGGCTCGCATTTTGTACGAAGATGCGTCTGTCACGCGGTCCGTCCCAGCTCACCGAAAAATCCTCGCGAATAGCTAATTCATTGTCGATATGCTCCAGCCGGTGCGCGATGGGTTCCAAGAAGTCTGGCATCGCGTTCTCGTAACCGGTGGCCAGCACGACGATGTCAGCCCTGACTTCTTCGACCTCGACCATGCCGTGCTGCAGGGTCAGCCTGTGACCCGCGCCGGCGTTGATGCAGTGCGAGACGGTGCAGCCCGGCCGCAGTGTGATGTCGGATCGGTTTGGCTCGAAAAATGCGTGGCGGTAGAGCGCCTGATAGATCGCCCGCAACGTGCTTTCCGAAATGCCGTCCGAGGCAAGCACGAAACGCCGCAGGAGCAGCTTACGCTGCGACTCGCTCATCGCCGCGAAACGATCCGAAAAGCAGGGCATGAACAACTCGTTTGTGAACGGGCTGTTGTCCAGAGGCAGATAGTTTTCGCGCTGCGAGACCCAAGTGATCGAGGCAGGCCCCCGATCTTTCGGCAGGCCAACAAGATGCAACATCACCTCGGCACCCGACTGGCCTCCGCCGACCACGCAGACATGCTTTCTCCGCACCTCAGGGTGGATGTGCAGTAAAACAGATGAGTGGAACAGGTTGCGTCCAGTCCAGCCCTGGAAGTGAGGCGGAATTTGCGCCTGCTTGCCAATGCCGACCACGACGTCTCTGGCGCCGAGAACCGCCTTATCCGTCCGCACCCGAAACTCGCCATCAAAGCGGATTTCGCGCACTGTCTCGCCGCCACGCACAAGTGGGTTCCTGTGGAAGACCCAGTTCAGGTATTGTTCGAACTCCACTCTGAGCACGGCTTCGAACTGTGCGTTCAGGAAGTGATACAGACGCCCGTTCTCGTGCAGGAAGTTTACGAAAGTGTAGGCTGATCGCGGATTCACCAGCGTGACCAGATCCTTGAAGTGGCTCACCTGGAGCTCTGAGGAATCGAAAGCGATGCCTGGATGCCAGCGGAAGTCGACCTGCCGATCCAGGAACAGTGCCCCTTGCCCAACTTGCTCGTGTATCTGACACGCAAGGCTCAAATTGGACGGCCCAGCACCGACCCCAACGCAACACAACTCCACCAGCTTTCCTCCTATAGACTCTTCCCACTAGGCGGCTTGTTCGCGGCGAATATCGGCTATAGCCATTGCCCCCTCGCCGGCGTTTTCGAGCCCCGGTGCCGACCGATTTGCGAGGATTGTCCTGCGCGTTGGGTTGTCGAATGTAGACCCGAGCATTCTATCGCAGTGACAAGACGAGTCGTGCAGGGGAGGTGGGGCAATGATGCATGTCTTTTTCCGCCCGTCTGGATGCGAGCGTCGCCGGCACGCGAGATGCTTT
This sequence comes from Mesorhizobium sp. M0152, assembly GCF_040322415.1. NCBI lineage: Bacteria > Pseudomonadati > Pseudomonadota > Alphaproteobacteria > Hyphomicrobiales > Phyllobacteriaceae > Mesorhizobium > Mesorhizobium sp. M0152. The sequence goes on along the minus strand of NZ_JAMYTH010000044.1, from coordinate 1,448 downwards.
CCAGGCCCATTAAGGTGTTTGAAGCCGGCGCAATCGCCCGCCCGACCATGACGCGCCGGCCTTTCGGCGGCTTGATGGCAGGAGAGAGCGCGGTTTTCACTGCGGCGACGGCATTTTCAGTGCCCATGATCATGGAGGAGGTCTCGCTCATGCGTTCGCAGAGTCCCATGCATGGGCCGTGCCAGAGAAGGAAATGTTATTAAACAATGAGTTGGCGGATTTGCGATCCTGTCGGAAATCCGACATTGAGGGAGACGCCTCCCGACGGCGCCCGATTTGCACGTCGATGTCGCCTTTTCCGAATAGCTAATCGGGCACCTTCTGCACCGGAATACTTCTTTTATGGAGACCAGCACGAAGCCTTCATGAACGGACAGTCACAACCTGGTGTCTCTGCCGGATTGCGATATGCCTTCTCCCATCGAGGTCGGCAGTTGCAAGAACTGCCAGATCCTCGCCTTATCGTGCCGTTGCACTGGCTCGATCCCGGCATCCTCGGAGTCGCCATCATGAAGAGTGACGCAATCTCATGTCCGGCGCGACGCCTCTCTCATGAGGAAGCAATTCTCTATGTTGGTGTCTGATCGATGCTCTTAATGAGATGGTAGCGGATGGGCGCATGCCCCGACCTGAGCGCAACAATGATTGCGCAATCTGGGACCTTCACCGTAAGCGCGTAGGCATCCCCACGTAGCGTGCAGGCGGTTGATCGCTCATTTTCAGCATGAATCATGCGGAGAATCCTGTGAGCGACAGTATGAGCCATCATCGAACATTCGAGATTTTGACGGCGGAGCCTGTGCCGTCCCGACGCAAGCCGCGCCATCGGTCGGACGAAGAGAAGGCACGGCTTGTCGCCGAAGCCTTCTCGCCAGGGGGTAATGTGTCGGCAGTTGCGCGTTCCGAGGGGCTGGACCCCTCGCAGCTCTATGCATGGCGCCGCAAGGCGCTTTCGTCGGGCATGGTTGCGCCACTGACGGAGGCAGCGAGCAAGCCGGCGAAGTTCACGCGCTTTGAAGCGATGGGCAGCGACACGGTGGAAATCGTCATTGGCGATGCAGTGGTGCGCGCCGGCGGCGATGTTGATCCCGATCGCCTGGCGAGGATCATCCGCGCGGTTCGCAAGGCATGATCGCTTCCGGTGTGGTGGTTTACGTGTCGTGCCAGCCTGTCGACTTCCGCAAGGGCGCGGCATCTTTGATGGCGCTGGTCAGGGATGGCGGCCTGGACCCGTTCTCGGGGGCGCTTCACGTGTTCCGCTCGAAGCGTGCGGACCGGGTTCGCATCGTGTGGTGGGACGGCAGCGGGGTTTGTCTTTATTCGAAGACTCTGGAAGATCACAGCTTCTGCTGGTCTGCGATATCGGCCGCGCGCATGCGTCTCGACCACGCCCAGCTGATGGCGCTTCTGGCCGGGTTAGACTGGAAAAAGATCCGTCCGGCCAGGGT
>NZ_JAMYTH010000043.1:0-39719 GCF_040322415.1 Mesorhizobium sp. M0152 | reverse complement strand
GGGGGAGATCGGCTAATCATCTGGCCCTACACGCCGTCTCCAAAACCCGCTACACAAACCCCATGAACCAGCACGCCAAGCTCCGCATCGGCCATTCGGCCTGTCCACATGACTGCCCCTCGACCTGCGCGCTCGAGGTCGAGCTGCTCGACGGCAACCGCATCGGCCGCGTCCACGGCGCCAAGACCAACAGTTACACGGCCGGCGTCGTCTGCGCCAAGGTCGCCCGCTATGCCGACCGCGTCCATCACCCGGACCGTTTGCTGAAGCCGCTTGTCCGCGCCGGCGCCAAGGGTGATGGCGTGTGGAAGGAAGCGAGTTGGGAAGCAGCGCTCGACCTCGTCGCCGAAAAATTCATCGCGGCCGAGGAGAAATACGGTTCGGAGACGGTCTGGCCCTACTATTATGCCGGCACGATGGGGCTGGTGCAGCGCGACGGCATCGACCGGCTGCGCCACGCCAAGAAATATTCCGGTTTCTTCGGATCGATCTGCACCAATCTAGCCTGGACCGGCTGGATGATGGGGGCCGGCGCCCTGCGTGGCCCGGACCCACGCGAGATGGCAAAATCCGACTGTGTGGTGATCTGGGGCACCAATGCCGTGGTCACCCAGGTCAATGTGATGACCCACGCCATCAAGGCGCGCAAGGAGCGCGGCGCCAAGATCGTCGTCGTCGACGTCTACGACAACGCGACGATGAAACAGGCCGATCTTGGCCTGGTGCTGAAGCCCGGCACCGATGGCGCGCTGGCCTGTGCCGCCATGCATGTGCTGTTCAGGGAAGGCATGGCCGACCGCGCCTATCTCGAAAAATACACCGACGACCCAAGCGGGCTGGAAGCGCATTTGCGCTCCCGCACCCCCGAATGGGCGGCTGGTATCACCGGTCTGACCGTTGCCGAGATCGAGGCTTTCGCCCGGCTCGTCGGCACGACGAAAAAGACGTATTTCCGTCTTGGCTATGGCTTCGCGCGCCAGCGCAATGGCGCCGTCAACATGCATGCCGCGTCTTGCATCGCCGCGGTCACCGGCTCCTGGCAATATGAGGGCGGCGGCGCTTTCCATTCCAATTCCGGTATCTTCAAGCTCAACCAGGATGTGCTGGAAGGCACGAAGATGCGCGATCCCGGGATCCGCCATCTCGACCATTCGCGCATCGGCCCGGTGCTGACCGGGGCCAGCGATGCGCTCTATGGCGGCCCGCCCGTGACCGCGATGCTGATCCAGAACACCAATCCGGTGAATGTCGCGCCGGAGCAGCGCCTGGTGAAGCAAGGCTTCCTGCGCGACGACCTGTTCACCTGCGTACACGAGCAGTTCATGACCGATACGGCCAAGCTCGCCGACCTCGTGCTGCCGGCAACGATGTTCCTCGAGCATGACGATGTCTACAAGGGCGGCGGCAATCAGCACATCACACTTGGCCCCAAGCTGATCGAGCCGCCGGAAGGGCCGCGCACCAACCATTTCGTCATCGAGGAATTGGCCAAGCGCCTTGGCGTCGCCGACCGCCCGGGTTTCGGGCTGACCGAACAGCAGCATATCGATATTATTCTCGGCAAGCGCGGGCTCGGCAGCTTCGACAGCCTGAAGGCGCAAAAGTGGGTCGACCTGCAGCCGGATTTCGACACCGCGCATTTCATTGGCGGATTCGGTCATGCCGATGGCAAATTCCGCTTCCGCGCCGACTGGACGGGACAGGCAGCACCCAACCGGCCGCCGAAGAGCATGGGCCTGTTCGGCCCGGTGCAGCGCTTGCCGGAATTTCCAGACCACGTCGATCTGATCGAGGTGGCCGACGAGGCGCATCCGTTCCGGCTGGCGACCTCGCCGGCGCGCAATTTCCTCAATTCGACCTTTTCGGAAACACCGGTGTCGAAGGCCAGGGAAGGCCGTCCGGAGTTGCTTCTGCATCCGGATGACGCGGCGGTTCATGGGCTCGCCGACGGCGACCGTGTCGAGATCGGCAACGAGCGTGGCGAGGTCGTGCTGCACGCGAAGCTGTTCGACGGCATTAAGCGTGGCGTGGTGATCGCGGAGGGCATCTGGCCCAACAGCGCTCACGAACGCGGCGAGGGCATCAACGTGCTGACCGGCGCCGACGCGCCCGCGCCCTATGGCGGCGCTGCATTCCACGACAACAAGGTGTGGCTTCGCAAGGCGAACTGAGGCGGATGAGGGCTTCGGTCGTCTGCGTCATACCGGCAGGATTTCAGCAGTCTTTTTTCTGTTCTGCCGGAGACGGATGTCGTCTGCGATCGCCTGAGCTTCGATCCCGATTTCGCGCAGCAGGCCGGTGACCGAATTGTGGAAGCCGACGAGATAAAGACCGAGTTCCGAAGCGCGTGCATTGACGCCTCTGGCCCCGGGCTCGACGCCGGGTTCGAGGAATTTGGCATAGGCTGGGCGATAGCCGGTGGCGAAGATGATCGCGTCGAAGTTGCTATGCCGGCCGTCGACGAAACGGGCGCCGCCTTCTGATATTTCCGCAATGTCGGGCGCGACCTTGATCGCGCCTTCGCGGATCTTGCCGATGGTGCCGACATCGATCACCGGAATGCGCGATGCCAGGGATATCTGCTCCAGCAGTCCCTGCTTCGGCCGTTTGAGCCCATATTTCTCCAGCTTGCCCAACACAAGGTCGAGAATGATAGGGAAGACGGCGTCATTGACGCGTCGCGGCCCCAGGCGTGTCGCCATGCTGACGACCTGGATGGGCACGCCGAGCAGCTCGCGCGGCACGATATGGACGCCGCCGCGCACGGAGATCGTCGGCCGTGCGCCGCCTTCCACCAGGTCGAGAGCGATCTCGGCGCCGGTGTTGCCCATGCCGACGACCAGCACCGACTGACCGGCAAACGGCGTATTGTTGCGGTAGTCCGCGCTGTGCAGGCTTTTGCCCTTGAAAGTTCCAGCGCCGGCGAATACCGGCATCAGCGGCTCGGCATTGTAGCCCGACGCAATCACCACATGGGAAGCGCGCACGGTGCCAGACGTCGCTTCGACGCCCCAGCTTCTGCCCTGCCGGCCGATCGTCCGCACCGTTTCCCCAAATCGGGGCCGCAGGTCGAAGCGCTGCGCATAGGAATCGAGGTATTCGACGAAGAGATCGCGCGGCACATAGCGCGGATAGTTCTTGGGGAAGGGCACGAACGGCAGAGAGGAATAGCGCTTGGTCGTGTGCAGGTGGACGCGCTCGTAATGGCGGCGCCAGGCGGGCGCGGCCTGCTGCTCTCTTTCAAGCAGTATGAAGTCGACTCCGGCCTGCCGCAGGCACGCGGCAACGGCCAGGCCCGCCGGCCCGGCACCGATGATCGCAACCGGGGTAGTGTTGTCCAATCGCGCCTCCCGCCAATTCGCGCTGCGGAGAATGGCGAAAGCATGCGAGACATGCAACCCGGTCGCTCAACCGGGCAAGGGGAACCCGACCGTGACCCGGTCCATGGCGACGAAAGTGCGGAACTTCCGGACATCGTTGCTGCCGTCAGCGCCTGATGGGCACTCATGTCTGGCACGGTGACGAGCCTGCCAACAAGCTTTCCGGGGGAAACCGCCCGGCCAAGGCCGAAATGCTCAAACGCGCATGACGTAGCGGCAAGACTCAGCTAGCCTCGGTCTTGCGGCGGACCTGATATCCGCCTGGCCGGCGCTATCAGGCACCTCCCAAGCGGCGCCGGCCTTCTTCTCTTCGGCTTGCCGCCAAATCAACGGACTCGATCGCATCGAGAAATGCATCGGCGCGACGCCGTGATGTCCGCGCGGAGCATCGTTGGGCGCGCCAAGTCATTTGCCGGCAGCGTCCGTATTTGCGGCAGGATTGCTGGCGGCGGGCGGATTTTGATCGCCGCCAGGCGCCTTCGTCGGCGGGAGATTGTTGTCGCAAGCCGAGACAGCCAAAACCACCAGGACGAGTGTCAATGTAAGCTTTTTCATCGCTACGCTTCCTTGATTCTCACAACGAGACGGTGTCGGTTTGGTTGCGATGTTCCATCAGGGAACAAAACGCCACATCTTCGGTTGATCCCAGATCATGGGAGAACCGCTGCATGATCCGTCTGATCCTGGTTGGCGCTTTTGCGTTTGTTACTTATCGCCTCGTCCGCAAGATGATCGATGACGTTCCCGACGACGTCGATCCTCTCTTGTTGCCGGCATCAGCCAACGACCGCGAGGCATTGCGCCGCCAATCGGCGGCAAGGGCGGCCGATCCGAGACGCTAGCCCGTCGCCGCGCCGCTTCTCCGTTGCGAACAAAGCAGAAACGATGCTTGATGGGGAATGAACCTTGCTGCCCCTGATTCGACCTTTCTGGATTCGACTATCCAGCCGGCCTATCTCGCCCGGCTGAACGATGCCCAGCGCCAGGCCGTCGAGCACGGCGACGGCAGGATCGCCGGGCCGCTGCTGGTCATCGCTGGCGCCGGCTCGGGCAAGACCAACACGCTGGCCCACCGCGTCGCGCATCTGATCGTCAGGGGAGCCGACCCACGCCGCATCCTGCTGATGACCTTTTCGCGCCGGGCAGCTTCCGAAATGGCCAGGCGCGTCGAACGCATCGCCGGCGAGGTGCTCGGCCGCGACGCCGCGGTGATCACGGATGCGCTGACCTGGGCCGGCACCTTTCACGGCATCGGCGCCCGGCTGCTGCGCGACTATGCGCTGGAAATCGGCCTCGACCCGGCCTTTACCATCCACGACCGCGAGGATTCCGCCGACCTGATGAACCTGGTGCGCCATGAGCTCGGCTACTCCAAGACGGAAGCGCGGTTTCCCACCAAGGGCACCTGCCTTGCCGTCTATTCGCGCGTGGTCAACGCGCAGGCACCGCTCGGCGAGGTCCTCGGTTCCGCCTTTCCCTGGTGCGCCGGCTGGGCGGAGCAGCTGAAGCAATTGTTCGCCGGCTATGTCGAGGCCAAGCAGGCGCAGAACGTGCTCGATTACGACGACCTGCTGCTCTACTGGGCGCAGATGGCGGCCGAGCCGGAGATCGCGGCGCATCTCGGCGAACGCTTCGACCACGTGCTGGTCGACGAATACCAGGACACCAATCGTTTGCAGGCATCGATACTCATGGCGCTGAAGCCGGACGGCACCGGCCTGACGGTGGTCGGCGACGATGCGCAGTCGATCTATTCGTTCCGCGCCGCCGAGGTGCGCAACATCCTCGACTTTCCAAACCAGTTCGCGCGGCCGGCCGACGTGGTGATGCTGGAGCGTAATTATCGCTCGACCGAGACCATTCTGGCCGCCGCCAATGCGGTGATCGGTGAGGCTTCGGAGCGCTTCACCAAAAACCTGTGGTCGGCGCGCAAATCAGCCGACAAGCCGCGACTGGTGACCGTGCGCGACGAGGTCGAGCAGGCCAATTTCGTCTGCGACGCCATTCTGGCCGAGCGCGAGGTCGGCACGGCGCTGAAATCGCAGGCGGTGCTGTTTCGCACCTCGCACCACAGCGGGCCGCTGGAGATCGAGCTGACGCGGCGCAACATCCCTTTCGTCAAGTTCGGCGGCCTGAAGTTCCTCGATGCCGCTCACGTCAAGGACGTGCTGGCGGTGCTGCGTTTTGCCGAGAACCCGCGCGACCGCGTGGCCGGTTTTCGGGTGCTGCAATTGATGCCGGGCATCGGCCCTTCGGCCGCCGGACAGATCGTCGAGACGATGACCACGGCGCTGGACGAGGCGATGGGGCTTGCCGGCTGGCGCCCGCCCCAACGTGCGGCCGATGATTGGCCCGGCTTCGTCTCGCTCTATACCGGCCTGCGGGCCGGAGCCAAATGGCCGGCCGATCTCGAACAGGTCAGGCTCTGGTACGAACCGCATCTGGAACGCATCCACGAGGACGCGATCACGCGCCGGGCCGACCTTTTGCAGCTCGAGCAGATCGGCACGGGCTATGCGTCGCGTGAACGGTTCTTGACCGAGCTGACGCTCGATCCGCCGGACGCGACCAGCGATCAGGCCGGACCGCCACACCGCGACGAGGACTATCTGATCCTGTCGACCATCCACTCGGCCAAAGGCCAGGAATGGAAGAATGTTTTCGTCCTCAACACGGTCGATGGCTGCATTCCGGCCGATCTCGGCGTCGGCACCAAGGAGGACATAGAGGAGGAGCGCCGGCTGCTCTACGTGGCGATGACCCGGGCCAAGGACAATCTCAACCTCGTCATGCCGCAACGCTTCTTTCCGCACGGCCAGGCGGCGCGCGGTGATCGCCATCTCTATGCCTCGCGCACCCGCTTCATCCCGGCCTCGATCCTCACCGCGTTCCAGCAGATCTCGTGGCCGGATGCACAGGCGGCGCAGGGCAGGGCGCTCCGGCCGGAGGTGCGCGTCGACATCGGCGCGCGCATGCGCGGCATGTGGAAATAGCTGGCGGCGCCCTTGTCGCAACGACCGATCAGGATCGCGATCGCGGGTGCGCTGGGGCGCATGGGCCGCCGGATGACGGATGCCGTGCAGGCGGATGCGCGGTTGGCGCTTGCCGCCCGCTTCCACCGGCCTGGCGTCGATGGTGACGGGCTGGCGAGCCGCGACGAGGCGCTTGCGATGGCCGATGTGGTGATCGACTTCACCTCACCTGCTGCATCGGCCGATCTGGCCAGATACTGCGCCAAGCGTGGCGGACCGGCTCTGGTCATTGGCTCGACGGGTTTCGATGCCGCCGAATTGGCGGTCATCACGGAGGCCGCGAAAACTATTCCCATCGTGCGCTCCGGCAGTTTTTCGCTCGGGCTGAACATGCTGGTCGGATTGGTCGAGCAGGCCGCCCGTGCACTCGATCCCGATGATTGGGATGCCGAGATTTTCGAGGCCCATCACCGCCACAAGATCGATGCGCCGTCGGGAACCGGCTTGATGCTGGGGCAAGCCGCTGCTGTCGGGCGCGGCGTCGAATTGGACAAGGTCGAGCGGCGCGCCCGCGACGGCGCCGTCGGCGCCCGGCCTGCGGGCGAAATCGGCTTCGCGGTGATGCGCGGCGGCGGCATTGTCGGCCAGCACAGCGTCAGCTTCTGTGCCGAGGGCGAGACCGTCACCGTGTCGCATTCGGCTGGCGACCGCATCATGTTCGCCCGTGGCGCCATCGCCGCGGCGCTCTGGGTGGCGGCACGCGCGCCTGGTGAATACGATATGCGCGACGTGCTGGGATTGAACGCCCGATCGTGAATGGCGGATAATTCCTTCGCCAGGTTCAACAGTCCGGAAAAGATACATCCTTGCCATTCAAACCGAACCGTTCGGTTCGATTCATGTTGACGCACTGTGCATCATATGGTGAACGACAGCGGCTCGACCGCACGCCATGAAAAATGGCTCTCATGACTAACTAGTTGATATCCAAAGATAAGATTGTGGCCGCCGACGCCCTTGATCGAATTTCAAGGCCCCGCGGCGCAAGGTACATGGAACATCTTCGTGATTGGAACTCGGCGAATGGCAAGCCCATCTCGGGGTGGTCCGAGCGACGCGAAATTCCTCCCAAGGGCACGCCACTAGACGGACACAACAAAGAAACACTGGAGTAAAGACAATGACCAAGATCGCTCTTACCGCCGCCGCCATCCTCGTTGCCGCGGGCACTGCATTTGCCGGCAGCGACAATTATGGCTCGGCCAATGCCAACCAGCCCGCCGCGACCGTCGACAGCTCGTTCACGGCTTCCACCCAGAAGTCGACCGTCGAGAAGCCGGTCACGCAGGGCAGCGACCGCAACCTGTTCGGCAACCGCTAATCGCGTTTTCCCGATCCGGTTCCAATCAACCAAATCTCAAAATCAGGAGTACTTAAAATGACCAAGATCGCTCTTACCGCCGCCGCTATCCTCGTTGCCACGGGCACCGCCTTTGCCGGCAGCGACAACTACGGCTCCAACAATGTCAACCAGCCGGTTGCGGCCAGCCATTCGGCTTCCGATATCGACACCACGCACACCGGCTCGATCGCGAAGTCCGTGAAGGCGCAGGGTGATGCCAATGCCAACGTGCCGGCTGAGTCTGGCCAGGGCATCTGGGGCCGTTGATTTCTGCAAATCCTCGACCACAAAGAGCGGTGGGCTTGGCCCGCCGCTCTTGTTTTTTGTGCGCCAGCACAGCGCCGGCCGACCTTCGGCTCGAGATCCAATCTCACAATCAGGCAATAATGTCTGACGTGTCAGATGCAGTGGCATGGCCCGCCGCGCCAGAATCCTAGCCCAGATCCTTCGGCCGCAAATAGTGCGTCAGTCGCGCGGACGACAGGGCGGACCAGTTGCCCTCGAAAAGGAAGCGGGCAAGGGCTGTCGTCGGGAATTTTTCATCGAGCCTCTTGCGCGCCCTGGCTTCCGACCTTGGTCCGGCAAGTTGTCTGGCCAGATCCTCCAGTCCCGGATTATGGCCGACCACGACCAGGCAGCCGATCGACGAATCGGTTTGATGAATTTGGCTCAGAATATCGGCCGCTGAAGCATCGTAGAGCGCCTCGTTGAACACGACGCTGGGATGCGCTGGCATCTCGGCGGTCACCAGGCGCCAGGTATCGCGGGTGCGTAGCGCCGGAGACACCAGCGCCAGTTCCGGTGTCCAGCCGCGCGCCGCGAGTTCGCGCCCCATCAGCGGCGCCGTTTTCAGCCCACGCGGGCCAAGCGGCCGGTCGAAATCGGCAAGGTTGGGGTTGTCCCAGCTCGATTTGGCGTGGCGCAGGAGAAGCAGTTGTCTCGTCGGCATTGTTCAGGACCTAGGGGTCGCTGCCAAGCAGTTTTGGAAGCCGCAGACCTTACGGCGTGATGCGCGCCAGCTGTTCGAGGTCGATTTCCTCTCGCACCGGGCTCGGCGTGATGATCATCGAAGTTGCGTTGTCGGCATCGTCCGCGAAGCGGGCAAAGACCGTGCGTCCATGTTCCATCCGCGCCCTGCCTTCGGCGACCAGGCCCAGCGCCAGCGGATAGAGCTGGTGCTCTGCCTTCAGCACGCGGGCAGCCAGCGCATCGGCATTGTCGCCGACCATCACCGGCACCGCCGCCTGGGCGATGATCGGCCCATCATCCATTTCGGACGTGACGAAATGCACCGTGCAGCCATGGATGCGCATGCCGGCGGCCAATGCGCGCGCATGGGTGTCGAGCCCCTTGAATGCCGGCAGCAGGGCAGGGTGAATGTTGATCATGCGGCCCTGCCATTTCTGGACGAAGCCGGGGGTGAGGATACGCATATAGCCGGCCAGTGCCACGATCTCGGCATTGAACGCCGCAAGTGCTGCGTCGATCGCCGCGTCATGCGCCTGTTTGCTGCCATGGTCGGCGCGCGAAACGACTTGCGCGGCGATGCCGCGCGCCCTGGCGGTGGCGAGCCCCACCGCGTCGGCCTTGTCGGAAATGACGCCGACGATCTCGGCTGGGAAGGCGGGGTCGCTGGCCGCGGCGATCAGCGCGGTCATATTGGAGCCGCGCCCGGAGATAAGAACGACGGTGCGTTTCCTCGGCGTGCTCATAGGTCGATCGAGCCTCGATAGATGACGCCGGCATCGCGGCGCGGCACGATGCGGCCGATCGGCGTCACCGTCTCGCCGGCTTCCTGCAATACGGCGGCGACCTGCGCCGCCTGGCCCGAAGCGACCGCCAGGATCATGCCGATGCCGCAGTTGAACGTGCGCATCATTTCTTCGGGTGCCACGCCGCCGGTCTTGGCCAGCCACGAGAACACGGCAGGCACGTCGATCGCCTCGAGGTCGAGCTCGGCCGAAAAATCCTTGGGCAGCACACGCGGGATGTTTTCCGGGAAGCCGCCGCCGGTGATGTGCGCCAGCGCCTTGATGCCATGGGTGTTGCGGATCGCCTTGAGGATCGACTTGACGTAGATGCGGGTCGGTTCGAGCAGCGCTTCAGCCAGGGTGGCCTCGTCGTTGAACGGCGCCGGATCGCTCCACGCCAAGCCGCTGGTGGCGACGATGCGGCGCACCAGCGAGAAGCCGTTCGAATGCAGCCCGGAGGAAGCGAGGCCCAGCAGCACGTCGCCCTCGACGATGTCGTCGGTCGGCAAGAGCTGGCCGCGTTCGGCAGCGCCCACGGCGAAGCCCGCGAGGTCGTAATCCTTGCCGTGATACATGCCCGGCATTTCCGCCGTCTCGCCGCCGATCAGCGCGCAGCCGGCCTGGCGGCAGCCCTCGGCGATGCCGCCGACGATGGCGGCGCCCTGGTCCGGATCGAGCTTGCCGGTGGCGAAATAGTCGAGGAAAAACAGCGGTTCGGCACCTTGCACGACGATGTCGTTGACGCACATGGCAACGAGATCGATGCCGATGGTGTCGTGCTTACCGGCGTCGATGGCGATCTTCAGCTTGGTGCCGACGCCGTCATTGGCAGCGACCAGGACCGGGTCTGTAAAGCCGGCGGCCTTGAGGTCGAACAGGCCGCCGAAACCGCCGATCTCGCCATCGGCGCCCGGCCGGCGCGTCGCCTTGACCAGCGGCTTGATCTTCTCGACCATGAGATTGCCGGCATCGATGTCGACGCCAGCCTCGGCATAGGTGAGCCCGTTCTTACGCTTGGCTGTATCGCGCTTCATATCCGGCTCGTCGCTGTTTCCCTTGCGGGCTCTTCGCATGAACGGTTTCGGTCCGCAAGGAAAACGGCTCCGGCGCGCTGGAGTTTTGCCCTTGATGAGGGGGAGATGGTGGCGGAACAGCGCCCTCTCTGTCCTACCGGACAGTCCTGCCCTTGAGGGGGAATTGCCCGGCAGGGCAGACGCGCGGCTCGCGCAAACCTCGTCACCTGCCTTGCTTCTCCCTTGCGCCATCTCCATCATCTATCGTTCAAACAGAAGCGATGGACATGCGCTTGAACATTCCCAACATGATCACGATCATGCGGCTCATCCTGGTGCCTGCCGTGGTGCTGGCCATGCTGCAGGCGCGCTGGGATTGGGCCTTTGCCGGTTTCCTCGTTGCCGGCATTTCCGATGGCGTCGACGGGTTCATCGCCCGCCGCTTCAACCAGCATTCCAAGCTCGGCGGCTATCTCGATCCGATCGCCGACAAGCTGCTGCTGGTTTCGGTGTTCGTCGTCATGGGCTTCATCGGGCAATTGCCGTTATGGCTGGTCGTCACCATGGTGTCGCGCGATGCGCTGATCGTCTGCGCGGTGCTGTTGTCCTCCGTCATGGCTCATCCGGTGGAGATGAAGCCGCTTCTGGTGTCGAAAGCCAACACCGCCATCCAGATCGTGCTGGCGGCGGTTGTGCTGGGGGAACTCGCCTTTGCCGTTCACCTCGACCCGCTGAGGCATGGCCTCATATTGCTGTCCGGGGTCTTGACCGTGGCTTCGGCCGCGGCCTATCTCGTGGCTTGGCTGAGGCATATGAGCGGCTATGGCGAAGGCTCCACCCCGGGCACCTGATAGAGAAGCGGCAGTGATAGAAGCTGCGGCTGCCGACCTTGCCGCGTCCACCGCATTGCGCCGGCAGATCTTCTTCTGGCTGGCCGGCGCTGCCGTGCTCGCCCTTTTCCTCTATGTCTTCAGCGCCATCCTGCTGCCCTTCGTCGCCGGCATGGTGCTTGCCTATTTCCTCGATCCCGTCGCCGACCGGCTGCAGCGGCTCGGCCTGTCCCGCTTCATGGCGACGGTTGTCATCCTCATCACCTTTCTCATCGTGCTGGTGCTGGCCTTCGTCATCCTCATTCCGGTACTGGCGACGCAGATGGCCGACTTTGCCGGAAAACTGCCGGAATATCTGACCCGCTTGCAAAGCCTGATCACTTCGTTCGATCCCAAATGGCTGGAACAGAAATTCGGCCTCAACGCCAATGGCTTGCGCGACGGGCTTAATTCGTTGCTGACCTCCGGCTTCGGCCTGCTCACCACGGTTTTCACTTCGATCTGGAGCTCCGGCGTGGCGCTGGTCTCGGTGGTCAGCCTGTTCGTGGTGACGCCGGTGGTCGCCTTCTACATGCTGCTCGACTGGGACCGCATGGTAGCCGTCATCGACAGCTGGGTGCCGCGCGACAACGTGGCGACCGTGCGCGTCATCGCCAACGACATCAACACCGCCACCGCCGGCTTCGTGCGCGGCCAGGGCACGCTGTGCCTCGTGCTGGGCGCCATGTATGCTACCGGGCTGACGCTGACCGGGCTGAATTTCGGCATCCTCATCGGCCTGTTCGCCGGGTTGATTTCCTTCATTCCCTATGTCGGCTCACTGACCGGGCTGGTGCTTGCCGTCGGTGTTGCATTCGTCCAGTTCTGGCCGGATTGGACGATGATCGTCGCCGTCGCGGTCGTCTTCTTCATTGGCCAGTTTATCGAAGGCAACATCCTGCAGCCCCGGCTGGTCGGCAAGAGCGTTGGCCTGCATCCGGTATGGCTGATGTTCGCGCTGTTCGCCTTCGGCGCGCTGTTCGGTTTCGTCGGCTTGCTGATCGCCGTGCCGGCTTCGGCGGCAGTTGCGGTGCTGGTGCGATTTGCCATAGCCCGCTATCTCGAATCGCCGCTCTACAAGGGCCATGGCGCGGCATCGGAGATACCGGACGGCCGTCGCACGGCCATCAAGCCATGATCCGTGCGGGGCTGAGCCCCAATGAGTGACCAGAAGACCGACACGCCGCGCCAGTTGCCCCTCGATCTCGGCCACGGCACCGGCTATTCGCGGGACGAACTCGTCGTCTCCGGCACCAACAGCCAGGCAGTGGCACTGGTCGACCGGTGGCCGGACTGGCCATCGTCGCTGGTGGTGCTGGCGGGTCCCGCGGGCTCCGGCAAGACACATCTGGCTTCGATCTGGCGTGCACGCGCCAACGCGGTGGCGATTGACGCCAGGCGCATTGGCGACAGCATCGAGACCCTCGGCGCGCGGCCGGCGCTGATCGACGATGTCGACACCGGAGCGGTCGACGAACAAGGCCTGTTCCACCTGATCAATGCGGTGCGCGGTGCCGGCTCCACTTTGCTTCTGACGGCGCGGCGGTTTCCGTCGGCCTGGGGTGTTTCGCTGCCCGACCTTGCCTCGCGGCTGAAGGTGGCGGCGACGGTCGAGATCCACGAGCCCGACGACCTCCTGCTCGCCGGTGTCATCACCAAACTGTTCGCCGACCGCCAGGTCGAGGTCGAGCCGCATGTCGTGCAGTATCTGGTACGGCGCATCGAGCGCTCGCTGGCGACAGCGATGCGCGTGGTGGAACGGCTGGACCGCGCCGCGCTCGAACGCAAGACGCCGATCACCCGGGCCTTGGCCGCCGAAGCCGTCAGCGCCATGGATGAAGGGCAGGGCGAGTTCGAGATTTAGAGCAATTCCAGGAAAAGTGTGAAACGGTTTTCCGTCCGGAATTGCGTAAAAACAAAGAGATAGAGCGGTTCGGCGTTTCCGTGAAACGGTGAACCGCTCTAGGAGTCTCGATAGTTTTGGCCGGCCTGCAAACGGCGCGGTCTCCCGTCCCCGGTCACCGTCCCATTTTGGGAATAACGCCCTGGCATCCATCTTGCTGCGTGAGCTTTGCCGGCTGATCCCGGTCCTGATTGCGTTCCAAATCAGGTTGTAGGCTCGCCGGGAGTGGGGCGGTTGGGGTTCTCGCCCGGCGAGCTTGCCGTCTGTACTGCGGCCGTTGGTAGCCGCGGCAGCGAACATTCGAGCTCAAACATGTTGAAATAGACCATTTGTTGGACTATTTTCCAGCGGAATATGGACCAAGAAACAGTCCATGAGGAGCGCCCCGTGCAGGTATCCGTTACAGACGCCAAGGGACAGCTGACCGAACTGGTTCGCCGTGCCGAGGCCGGCGACGAAATCATTCTGACCCGCCATGGTCATGCGGCTGTGCGTCTGGTCCCGGTCAAGCTGGTGCCCGACAAGAAAACCCGCCGGACGCTGCTGGAGGCAATGCGCCAATCCGGCGCAGCCAAGGCGAAGGCCGGACCTTCAGCCGCCCGAAGCCAGGATTTCCTCTACGGTGACGACGGCATGCCCGGATGATCGCGGTCGACACCTCGGCACTGATGGCGATCGTGCTTGATGAACCGCAGGCAGACGCTTGCATAGCCGCGCTCGAAGCCGAGAACGACCTCTTGATTTCCGCGGGCACCGTCGCCGAGGCGCTGATTGTCGCGTCGCACCGCGGCATTGCAGCCGAGCTATCCAGCCTGATCGACGGGCTTGGCTTCGAGGTGGTGGCGGTCACGCCGGCTTCCGCCCGGCGTATCGCCGAAGCTTATATGCGATGGGGCAAGGGCATCCATCCGGCCGCGCTCAATTTCGGAGATTGTTTCTCCTATGAGGTGGCGAAAGAGCACGCTTGCCGCCTGCTCTACGTCGGAGCCGATTTTTCCAGGACCGACATAGAAGGCGTGTTCTAGGGGCGGACTTCGTGGCGTGCTCTTGTTCCGCGTCGCATGTGGAGGTCCGGCCGGCGGCACCCGCCGCACGCGACAAGGAGCGATTGCCCTTCAGCGACCGCAGGTCCTCGGTTTTGCAGGAGAAGAAGTGGTCGGAGTGGAGAGATTCGAACTCCCGACCCTCTGGTCCCAAACCAGATGCGCTACCAGCCTGCGCTACACTCCGAACGGTCTGTTGCCTATTCATTTCGGTGTTACATGGCAAGTGCAAAAACCTTGCCGCCGTCCTCTTTGCGCAGTAATGACTGGCAAAGGGGTGGCGATGCTGCCTCGCACAAGAACGAGGTGGCCATGTCCGCGCGCATTTTCAGCCCAGCCAAAACCGCGATGCAGTCCGGCAAGGCCAAGACCGGTCACTGGGTGCTGGAATTCGACCCCGAGACGCGCAAGAAGATCGATCCTCTGATGGGCTACACCACGTCGGCAGACATGAGAAGCCAGATCAGGCTCACCTTCGACACGCGCGAAGAGGCGGTTGCCTACGCCGAAAAAGAGGGGCTTGCCTATCGCGTCGAGGAGCCGAAGGAGCCCAAGCGCCGGCAGATTTCCTACGCGGAGAATTTCCGCTATGACCGCAGGACGCCCTGGACGCATTGATCGGCAAGCCCGAACGGGCGCCAGCGCCAACATCTACCGGCTCCGAGCCGGCCAGCGGTCCCGTAGCTCAGCTGGATAGAGCACCGGCCTTCTAAGCCGATGGTCACAGGTTCGAATCCTGTCGGGATCGCCAATATTTTCAGTGTACGGCCCGGAGACATGGGTAACGGTCTGTACCTAAGACATGGGTGACAACCTCGTGCCGAACGGGTTGTCGATGGTTTGCAAGGTCCTTTGTTCTAAGTCGATATATCCAGATCATAGTGCATGAAGCTGACGAGCCAAATGCCGTCGTCGACTTCGGTGATTCCGAGCCTCTGGCCGGCGAGCACGGTGGAGATGTTGATCTTCTTCCTGTGCATGCAGATGCGGCCGCAGGCGGTGACGAGAATGTCCTTGTCATGGAAGGGATATTCCAGCTCGGGGAGGCCTTGATAGGCTCTTGAAGAAGCTCTGTAGAGCTCGGTTGGCACTTTCATTTGGATCGCCTCGTGGGGCCTCTCGTCGTTGAATTCGCTCATGAAAGCATCGAACCGGGCCTGCTGCTGCAGGGCGTTCATGCCCGGCGGCCGCGTGGTCTCCTGCTTCAGGGTGCGGTGCATGCGCTCATGGCGGCCGTTCTGCTGCGGGTGACCGGGCTTGATGCGCTCGATGGCGATGCCGAGCCTGAGCCAGAAGACCGACAGCTTCGAGAGGTTGTAAAGGCCGTTGGGGCTGGCGAAGGGCAGGCCATTGTCGCTTCTGATCGCCTCCGGCAGGCCGCGTTCCTTGAACAGCCGGACGAAAGCCTCGAGGACCGGAACCTCCTTTGTCGATTCAAGCGCTTCGCAGGCAAGCAGATAGCGCGAAGCCTGGTCGGTGACCGTCAGGGGGTAACAGTATTGACGGTTGCCAAGCCTGAACTCGCCCTTGAAGTCGGCGCACCACAGATCGTTGGGCACAACCGCCTGGGACAGCTGCGTGCCCACGGCCTTGTTCGCCCGGTTCCTCTTGCGGGCCTGGCTCACAAGGCCGTGGCGGTCGAGCACGGCGTGAACGGTGCTCCTGGCCGGAATGCGGACGTCGCCGGCCAGCTTGCGCACCAGCAGCTCGCGTATCTTCCTGGCGCCCCAGTGCGGCTTCTCCCGCTTGCTCTCCACGATCAGCCGCTCGATCTGGTCGGGAAGCTGGTTGGCGTAGCGCACCGGCCGGCGCGAGCGGTCGGTGAGCGCATCCAGCCCATCCTCCTTGTAGCGGTTGAAGATCTTGTAGCCGGTCTTGCGCGAGATGCCGAACTCGCGGCACACATCGCTCATGCCTTCCCCGTCGAGAAGACGAGCCACAAAACGTAGACGTTCCTCCATCACCGAACACTCTTTCCACGGCATCAACACCTCCGGCCAAAAGCCAAAAGTGTTACCCATGTGTCCGGTACAAATCGTCACCTATGTCTCGGGCCGCTCACAGGGTCCGTTCCGGACACAGATGTGAAGGGGACGTCGAGCAGCGGCAGCGAATGTGACCGGGCGGTGGCGGTTTGTCGGCGCGATTCTGGCACCATGCCGTTGCGGCGTCTGGTGGTCGGATGGTGCCGCTCCTTGGTATTATTTCGTGACACTGCCGCGCGGGAACCTTCGTCCGAATCACGCGTTCGGGGCCTTGTATTCGCGGTGCCTCATAAATAGGCAATATGCGGTCCGCCGAAGGGGCGGGGCAAACAAGCATGGGTTGGGGGAGGAGAAACCACGCCATGTCGAAACGTGAAATTGGAACGTCCCCTGCCTTGGGGAGACGTATCGCCGAGCTCAAGACCAAGATGCAAAATGCCCAGATTTCCGATCACGAAATGAAAACCTTCCACAAGGTCGCAGCGATCATGGGGGCGACCGAAGGCTCCCTACGTCTTGATGCCGACGACCTGATCGCGGCATCCTTCGTTGTCGAGACGGTCGGCGGATCGACGTCCAACCGCTAACGCCGGCACTCCTCGCAGATCAAGCGACAAGCCCCCGCATGCCGTGGGAGCGGCGGCTGCTGCCGACATGGCGGCAGCCGATGCCAGGCTGCGGATCGCTGATATCGAATTGAAAGAAAAGTCTTATCATTTTGTTTGCGTTGGCACGTCATAGTAGGCGCGGCTAACGGAGTGGATGAGATGAAGGTCGACCTGTCGGCGACGAGCTGGGGCAGGGTGATCGCTGTCACGACTGCCGGCACGGCATTTTTCATCGCCGTGGCGTTTTTCGTCGATTCGTTCAATTTCCCTTATCTTTCGCGCGAAGCCGTGTGGCGGGCGCAACTGACCGACCTCCTGCTGCCTTTGGCGTTGGGCGGGTCGTTTCTGTTCTTCCTGATGTGGAAGATACGCCAACTGGCCATCGCCCAGCGTGACCTGAGCGTCATCGCCGCCACCGACAGCCTGACCGCCGTGCTCAACCGCGGCGCCTTCTCGATGCTTGTCGAAGCCTATCTCGAGCAGGTCGACAGACAGGCGTCGGTCAAGTCCGGTGCTCTGCTGATCATCGATGCCGATCACTTCAAGTCGATCAACGACCGGCTTGGCCATGACTGCGGCGACCAGGCGCTCAAGCTGATAGCGCAGGCGATCAAGGGACAATTGCGGGGCAGCGATATCGTCGGCCGCATCGGCGGCGAGGAGTTCGGCGTGTTTCTCCCCGGCGTCGACCCGTCACAATCCTGGCTGGTTGCCGAAAGCATCCGTCGACGCATCCGCGAGATGGACTTTTCTCCTGGCGGGCGTTCCTGTCCGCTCTCGGTCAGCATCGGTGGCACCAGCTTCAGTGGGCCGACGACCTACGAGGAGATATTCTCCGCTGCCGACAAGCGGCTCTATGCCGCCAAATCGAATGGACGCGATCAGGTGAGCTTCGATCCGGCGGAGTCGGCTTTGGTGGCCCTGGCCAACGCCGCCACCATGCATTGACGCTCAGCGGAGAAGAAAGCCGCGTTGGGCGCTTTCTTGACGCTATCTTATCTGTGTGCTTCCTCCCGGTCGGTGATGTATGGGTCGCCGCGGAGACCTTCCTGCTTTCCTACTCCCCAAGCGTCCGGCCGGCCACGGCCTGCCGGCGCCGGCGAATGATGGCGAGACGGTCCAGGCAAGCTCGGTGCGGCGACTATGATCCATCTGTTCAACGGCTTTCAGAACCCCTTTGGCGGCAGCGACCTCGAAACCCTCGATCTGTTTCGCCTGCTGAGCGACGATTCCGAGGTGCGCCTGTGGGCGACGTCCTCCAGGGCGTCCGGCGAACTGATGCGGCAATTTCCGATTCGCCGCATCTCGCCGCGGAATGCGCCGGACGGTGGCACCTACGTCTTCCTCGGCGCGCATTGGCGCAACAAGATATGGCCTTACCTGATCCCGCGGCCGCGCCGGCTGATCTATGTCTTCAACACATTTCACCCGAAAGTCGTCGCGCTGACGACGCGCATGCCTCGCCTGCTGAACTGGCCCGACGCGGAACTGGTGCCGATTTCGGATTTTCAAAAACGCATGCTGCGGGTCGACGGCGTCGTCCATCCGTCACCCATCGATATAGACCGCTTTTCGCCGCGGCTGGCCAGACCGGATGGTCCGTTCACGATTGGACGGCTGAGCCGCGATACGCTGGACAAGCACCATATCGACGATATGCCGCTCTATGAGGAACTGCTGGCGGATGGCACCGCGCTGCGGATTCAGGGCGGAATGCTCCTCAGCGACAGGCTCAAGCCGCATCCGCAGCTCGAACTCCTCCCGGAAGGCCGGTTTGCGGCCGAGCAGTTCCTGTCGACGCTCGACGCGTTCTATTACCGCACCGGCTCGCATGTGGAGACGTTCGGCCGCGTCGTGTTCGAGGCGATGGCCTGCGGTCTGCCCGTGGTCTGCCATTCGCATGGCGGCTATGCCGACCATATCAGTCATGGCGAAAACGGTTTTCTGTTCGAAACGACGCAGCAGGCGGCGCGGATTTTGGCCGAGCTCAAAGCCGACCCGGCACTGCGCGCGACTGTTGGCCGCAAGGCGCGGCAGACCGTCGAGGAGCTGTTTTCGCCAGCGGCATTGCGGGAGCGGCTGGATTTCTACCGCCGTTAGCGGCGCCGCTCTCGTCAGCCGTTTCGGGCAGTCCTGCCACCCTGTTTGGCATCGATCCCGACATCGCGCTAAAGCTGGTATGCAAGTGAATCGCCGGGCGCACGGCACCCCAACCGATTGAGCAGGACCTTCCTACCCGATGACATTGATGGGCGCCGCGGCACTGCTGATCCTGGTCCTGACCTATGCAGGCGTCGCCATTGGCCGCATTCCCGGCTTGCGTCTCGACCGGGCGGGAATAGCGCTGCTCGGCGGAGCCTCGATGATCGCCATAGGCGCGCTGAGCATGGAGGATGCCTACCGCGCCATCAATTTCGACACCATCACGCTGCTGCTCGGCATGATGATCGTGGTGGCGCATCTGAAGGTGTCGGGCGCCTTTCGCGGCCTTGGCGCCATCGCCATCGAGCACGCGCACGCGCCGTTCATGCTTCTGGTGATGGTGACGCTCTTGACCGGCGTGCTGTCGGCCTTCCTGGTCAACGACGCCATCTGCCTGGTGATGGCGCCCATCGTCGTCCACGTCACGCGTGTCATCAAGCGCAACCCGATCCCGTATCTGATCGCCACCGCCACCGCATCGAACTGCGGCAGTGTCGCCACCATCACCGGCAATCCGCAAAACATGGTCATCGGCGCGCTGTCGGGCATTTCCTATCCTGCGTTTTCCGCGGCGCTGGCGCCGGTCGCCTTGTTCGGGCTCGTCGCCGTCATCTTAATCGTGCGCATCGTCTACCGGGCCGAATTCGGCCGCACTGCCCAACTGACGCCCGAGGTCTCGCGTGGCCGCATGCACAAGGGGCAGGTTTTGAAGGCGGTGGTCGTCTGCATCGGGCTGGCCGTCGGCTTTTTTGCCGGCGTGCCGGTGGCGAAGGCCGCACTGATCGGCGGCGCCATTCTCCTGCTCACCCGCTCCCTCAAGCCGGCGCGCATCTATCGCGAGATCGACGGGCCGCTGCTGTTCATGTTCGCCGGCCTGTTCGTGGTCGTCGCCGGTGCCGAAAAGACGCTGCTCACGCCCGATATGATTGCCTCGGCCAAGGATCTCGGCCTCGATGACGTCTGGCGGTTGTCCGGGTTCACCGCGGTGCTTTCCAACATCATGAGCAATGTTCCGGCCGTGCTAGCGCTCAGGCCCTTCATCCCGGGCCTGGAAAACCCCGGGCGCGCCTGGCTGGTGGTCGCCATGAGCTCGACGCTGGCCGGCAATTTCACGCTGCTCGGCTCGGTCGCCAATTTGATCGTCGCCGAACAGGCACGGACCGCCGGTGCGCATCTGTCCTTCGGCGCCTTCTTCAAGGTGGGTTTGCCGCTGACGCTGATGACGCTCGCGGCTGGCACGGCATGGCTGGCGTTCGGGTTCTAGATCCTGCCGCTTGAAGTCCGCGCCCGGACGAGTGTCGCCGCGGCGCGGCCGGCAGCCTCGATGTAATCGGGGTTGCGGTGGATCAGCATGATCGAAAAGCAACCGTCGATCAGCAGCACGACCTCGCGTGCCAAGGCTTGCGGCCCCTCGACACCGTGGTTCGACAAGGCGCCGGCCAGCCATGTTTCGAAATTCGACTTGTGTCGCGACCCGGCCTTGATCGCCGGATGTCCAGGCATTGAGGCGAGTTCCGCGGCCGTGCGCAGGAAGCCGCATCCTTTCCATTTCGGATGGTGAGCGGCTCGTGCCAGATTGCTGAAGATCGCCTCGACCTTGCGATCCACCCCGCCTTCGGCAGCATCGAACCAAGCGGCCATCCGCTTCAGATTGGGTTGGTCGCGGCCATCGAGATAGGCGGCGATGAGATCGTCCTTGCTCTTGAAGTGGTAATAGAGCGTCCGCTTGGTGAGGCCCGCCTCCTCGGCAACCGCATCGAGGCTGACGCGGCCGATTCCTTCGGCATAGAAAAGCTTGGTCGCGGCATCGACAATGCGTTTGCGGGTAGGGCTTTGTGCGTCGGGCATGAGCTTAAGTATACCGACCAGTGAATATACACAAGCGGGAAAGGGCGTAACCTTCCGGTCATGAGCATGATGGGAAGGAAGCCAGATGACCGATCTTGTCCTCAATGAGACCAGGGATGGAATTGCCGTCCTCACCCTCAACCGGCCGGAGAAACTCAACGCGCTGAACTATGCCCTGATCGATCGCCTGCTTGCGATCCTCGATGACATTGAAGTCGATGACGGCGTTCGCGCGGTCATCCTTACCGGAGCTGGGGAGCGGGCGTTTTCGGCGGGCGGCGACATCCACGAGTTCTCGGCCAGCGTGGCGCTTGGCGTCGATGTCGCGATGCGCGACTTCGTCATGCGCGGGCAAAGGCTGACGGCAAGGCTGGAAGCCTTCCGCAAACCCGTCATCGCCGCCGTCAACGGCATTGCCTTTGGCGGCGGCTGCGAGATCACCGAGGCCGTGCCGCTGGCCATTGCCAGCGAACGCGCTCTGTTTGCCAAGCCGGAAATCAGCCTTGCGATGCCGCCGACCTTTGGCGGCACGCAGCGGCTGCCGAGGCTTGCCGGGCGCAAGCGGGCGCTCGAACTGCTTTTGACCGGTGACTGGTTTCCGCCGCCGCGCGCCCTTGAACTTGGCCTCGTCAACCAGGTGGTGCCGCATGACGACCTGATGCCCGCCGCAATCGGCCTTGCCAGGCGTGTCCTGCGGCACTCAGGTCTGGCGGTCGCAGGCATCCTTGCCGCTGTGACGCGCGGCCTCGACCGGAGCATCGCCGAAGGCCTTCTGGTCGAGGCCGAGCAGTTCGCCAGCATGGCGCCGACCGCCGACTTGCGCGAAGGGCTCGATGCCTGGCTGGCGCGACGCGAGCCCCGCCATAACGGCTCCTGGACCCGCATGGCGCGGCCCGACGAGGCCAGGCGGGCCGCGTCGGCACCGGATCAGGGCGACACCACCAAACGGCCTTTCATATTGGGGTGGAAACGGCAGAAATAATCGAGCGCCCCAGCAGCCTTCAATGTCAGCCTCGCGGATTTCTTCGGCGGGATCATCACCTCCCAGCCGCCCTTGACGGTTGCCGTGTGGGCGAACACGTCCTTGTTGACCCACTCGATCGTGTCGCCGGCCTTCGCCTCGACGGTGGCTGGCGAGAACACCAGTTTGTCGATGGTGACCTGGATAGTTTCGGCGGCCGCCGGCGTCGCCGCGAGGACCGACGCCGCCGCGGCAAACCACCATCGCCGTTTCGAGGCGCCCGGCATCATTTCAACATGCCGGCGACATGTTCGGCATGCTGCTCATGGCCCTGGAAGATCTTCAGGCCGGTTTCCAGCAGGCTCTTCAGTTCGGCATTGCTGGCCGAAGGGATGAGCAGCGTTTCAAGCGCGCCGTCGACCTGCTTGTGATAGGCAACCTCGTTTTCGACATAGGCCTTGTCGAAGGCCGCACCCTTCAGCTTGGCGAGCTTGGAGCGTTCCTCTTTGGCCGCCTTCGTCAAAGCCTGGCTGGTGGCGTTGTCTTCCGGGGTGACCTTCAGTTTCTTGACCAGGTCCAATGCCTGCTTGTTCACCGCCTCATGATCGCGCACCATGTCGTTGGCGAAATCCACGACCTCCTTGTTCTTCGATTTCTCGATCGCCAGTTTGGCAGCTTCAACGTCGATGACCCCAGCCGTGTAGGCGATATGGGCGATCTGCGGGTCGGTCGGCTTGTCGGCGGCTTGCGCAAGTGGGGCAGTGCCGAGTAGCAGCAGGGCGGCCAGAGCGGTTGTGTATCGGATAAGCATGGCATCTCCTTCGCCGGACGCGGCAATCGCTCCGGACAGCGTTTCTCGGTTGACGGTCATTGGATGCGGGACGGCGGCAAACGTTCCCGCCAAAATCACCTGAAGCCGACGAGCGTCAGCCTTCCAGGCCCAGCCGCCGCATGACGGCGCTGGTCAGCTTTTCGCAGCGTCGGCCGGCGAACGGGAAAGCATCGAGCAGCACCGGCCCGATCTGGTCGTCCAGCGCCTTGCGCACCAGGGCTCGGGCGCGGTGCAGCCTGGTCTTGACGGTCTGCGGCCGGACGCCGAGGAGATCGGCGGTCTCCTCGATGCTCAGCCCCTCGATCACCCGTGCCACGAACACCGTACGGTAGACATCTGGAAGGCTGTCGGTTGCCTGTTCGACCAGCTCGAGGATCTGCCGTTGCGCCATCGTCCGCTCCGGATCGTCGCTGGGATTGAGGGGAAACCGGATGATCTCGGCTTGGGGATTGTCCGGCATCGGCACTGTCCTGCGCTTCTTGCGCAAACGGCCGAGCGCCTCGTTGATGACGATGCGCGACAACCATGTGGCGAGCGAGGACTCGCCGCGAAACGCCCCAAGGTTCGCGAACGCGCTGACATAGGCCTCCTGGACGATGTCCTCGGCCTCGCTGTCGTTGCGCACCACGCCGCGGGCGATGCGATAGAGCCTCTGATTGTGCGTCTTGATGATGGCGCGGAATGCGTCGCCGTCGCGCGCCAGCGCCCGGCGGACAAGTTGCATGTCGCCGGAAACGACAGAAGGCGTGGCCGTCAACACGGCAGGCATGGCCAGTTCCTCAACCCAATCCCGAACAGGAAGTCCGATTTGAGAGATTGGATGGCATTGCCGGCAAAAGGTTCCCGAACTTTCTGCCGGGTAGGGCGGCTATCCTACCGCTGACAGCGAAGGCTTGCCAGCAGCCAGCGTGCGCGCGGTTGCCGCCAGCAGATCGGTCTGCGTGATCAGCCCGAGGATCCGCTCGTCTTCGTCGACGATGATGACGGCATGGCTGCGCCCGTCGGTCAGCACGGGCAGCAGCGCCATCGCGGCTGAACCGGCCACGGCGCTCGCCGCGGGCGAAATCACGGAACCGACCGTCTCGGAGGCCAGCGCCAGTTCACGCAGACCGACCGTTCCGGCCAGCTTTTCCTCGGCGTTGACGACTGGCAAGGTGCGGATGTTGTGGTCGAGCAGCAATCGGCGCGCCGTCTCGGCGGGGGTGTGTTCGTCGACCGAGATCACATCGCGCGACATGATGTCCTCGCAAAGCAACGTCGAGTGCTCGCGCACCATCGCTTGCAATTCGACCTGCCGCAGCAGCCGGTCGAGATCGTTTCGATCGATGTCGAACGTCTCCTCGATCGCGCCAAGCGCCGCGTCGATATCCTCGGACCGGAAGCCGACGCGCAGTGGCGCCGGTGGGTCGACGGTGCCGTGGGTATTCGCCGGCGCTGGTGCGGGCACGTGCGGATAATTGCGCCGGGCGAGCTTATGGAAGCCGTAGCCCAGCGCCACCAGCAGGATCGAGTTCACCGCCACCGGCACGAACGGGAACAGGAAGCCGGCGCTGATCACCGCAGGCCCGCCGAACACGGCGGTCAGGGCGGCCGCGCCGCCGGGCGGATGCAAACAGCGCGAGAACGACATGGCGGCGATCGCCAGCGCCACGGCGATGCCGGTCGCCAGCACCGGTTCATGCACCAGATGCGCCACGATCACGCCGACGAGCGCCGAGATCGTGTTGCCGCCGATGATCGACCAGGGTTGCGCCAGCGGGCTGGCTGGCACCGCGAACAGCAGCACCGCCGATGCCCCCATCGGCGCCACCAGCAAAGGCACGTGCGGCCCGCCGCCCAGCGTGAAGCCGCTGATCGCGCCCGTCAGCGCGATACCGATCATCGCGCCGACGCAGGCGATGATGCGCTCGCGTAGCGTGGCACCTGCAAGGATGGGAACAAAAAGGCGAAAGGCCATGACGTCGGAAAACTCTGCGGGATTCTGGAAGGAGGAGGCCGAGGCCGGGATGATCGCACCGCAATGACGCGGCATTGTCGTAATTGAAAGCCAAATCGATCCGCTAAGCCGCGATTTGAAGGAATAGAATTTTGCGGCGATGTCGCTACATGCTCGCGGCGCTGTCTGGATTCAGCGTCGCGTTGCGAACGATTCACCAGTCTTTCCAACTGTTTGCGCTGGTCCGCTGAATCGGTTTGGCAGGTGGGCTGGTTGGTCAGGCGGCCGCAGCGGCCGCCAGGCCGCGCCGGATGTCGGTCTTCAGGTCCTCGACATCCTCGAGGCCGATCTGCAAGCGGATCAGCGGCCCTTCATAGCGGGCTGTGGCGACGACGCGGTCCCCGAGCCAGACCGGCACCGCAAGGCTTTCGTAGCCGCCCCAGGAATAGCCCAGCCCGAAGATCCGCAACGCGTCGAGGAAGGCGTGCTGCTGCGCCTGGCCGCCGCCGGCAAGAACGATGGAAAAGATGCCGCTCGAACCGCAGAAGTCACGCTTCCACAGGCCATGGTCGGGATGGCTGGGGAGGGCAGGGTGCAGCACCCGCGCCACGCCCTCCTGGCCTTCGAGCCAGCCGGCGATGTCGAGCGCGCTGCGCTGATGATGATCGAGGCGCACACCCATGGTGCGCAGGCCGCGCAGCACCTGGTAGACGTCGTCGGGCCCCGAACAGCAGCCCAGTGTGCAAAAGCTCTCGTAAAGCTGCTTCCAGCAGCCCTCGTTGGCCGAGACCGTGCCGAGCAGCACATCGGAGTGGCCGGCCGGGTACTTCGTCGCCGCATGGATCGAGATGTCGACGCCGTGATCGAGCGGGCGGAAATACAGTGGCGTCGCCCAGGTATTGTCCATCATCACGATGGCCCCGGCATCGTGCGCCGCCTTGGCGATGGCCGGGATGTCTTGCACCTCGAACGTGTTGGAAGCCGGCGATTCCGTGAACACCACCTTGGTGTTTGGCTTGATCAGGGCTGCGATGCCGGCGCCGATATGAGGATCATAGTACTCCACCTCGACGGCCAGCCGCTTCAGCATCGTATCGGCGAAATTGCGGGTCGGGTGGTAGACGCTGTCGACGATCAGGACATGGTCGCCAGCCGACAGGAAGGCGAGCAGCGGCACCGTCACCGCCGCCAGGCCGGACGGCACCACGATCGTGCCGGCCGAGCCTTCCAGCGCGTCGATAGCTTGCGCAAGGGCATCGGTCGTCGGCGTGCCGCGTGTGCCGTAGGTGTATTTCTGGCTGCGTGCCGCCATCGACGCGGCATTGCGGAACAGAACCGTCGAGGCATGCACCACCGGCGGATTGACGAAGCCGAAATAGTCATGCGGATTGTTGCCCGAATGGGCAAGCAGCGTGTTGATGCCAATCTTGCCGCTGTCGTCGTTCGCCATTCTTCGTCGCCTTGTTTGACAAGGGGATAGCCATAGTGCGGCGTCATGGACCGTGCAACAGCCCAGCCGCCGCCACGGAGCGGACTTCCTGTATGCCAATTCTCGATATGAAAGGCGGCGCGCTCTTGCGGCGGCGCCGGAACTATTTCGACCAGCCGGTGCCAGCATCAAACGAAAAACCCGCCTGTGCGGCGGGTCGTTGGCGCAAATCTGCACCATAGAGAGATATGTACCATAGCTGCACTCACCCTGTCAAGAAAAAATTCCTACCATGAAAAGCGGCCGGCGCTAAAAGCTGGCATCAACGCCGGGTGTCGGCCGTCGTCAGGCCTTTTGCCGACCTGCGTTCGCAGCCCTGCCTCCGCCGATCGGACTATTGTGGGCGGTGGCGAAAGATATATAATAAAGTCCTAAATTAATCCCGGATTGCTTCGATCAGATGCCGCCGGATGTTGTTTCCGGTTGACCTTCTGTCCCCAGCCTCCGGAACCGCGCTCACAAAGCATGAGCGCGGCAAGGGGAGGATACGATGCCCGACGTCAAATGGACCATGAAGGCGCGCGAATTCACCAACTGCAATTGCGCCTATGGCTGCCCGTGCCAGTTCAACGCCATGCCGACATATGGATTCTGCCAGGCGGTAGCCGGCATGGAAATCGAGAGCGGCCATCACGGCGACACCAAGCTTGATGGATTGCGGTTCGTCGGGATTTTCCGCTGGCCCGGCGCGATACACCAGGGCAATGGCGAAGCCGCCGTGGTCATCGACGAGAGGGCGACCGAAGCCCAGCGTGGAGCGCTGCTCCGCATATTGAGTGGCCAGGACACAGAACCAGGCGCGACGATATTCCAGGTGTTTTCGACCACGCTCGAGAAATTCCACGACCCGATCTTTGCCGCGATCGATTTCGAGGTCGACGTCGACGCGCGAACCGGACGGCTTCACGTCGGGGGCGTAGCCAACGGCCGTGGCGAGCCGATCAAGAATCCGGTTACCGGCGCCGAGCACCGGGCGCGCATCGACCTGCCGCACGGCTTCGAATATTCGCTCGCCGAGATCGGGCGTGGCTGGAGCCAAGCCACGGGCCCAATCAAGTTCGAGGTGGCCGATACGCACAGCCACTTTGCCAATCTGCATCTCACGCAAAGCGGCATCGTGCATTGAACTGGCAATGAGCGACACGCCCCTCGAGGCGGTGCTGCGGCGCGACCGCGCGGTGGTCATGGTCGCCCTGGTCGTGATTGCCGTGCTTGCCTGGGCCTATGTGCTGTGGCTTGCGGCCGACATGGACTTGCCGGGCATGGATATGCCCGGCATGGACATGACCGGTACCGCCATGGGCATGCCCGGCTTCCGGGCCTGGGCGTCGGCCGATTTCGCTTTCATCTTCATGATGTGGGCGGTGATGATGATCGGCATGATGACGCCGTCGGTGGCGCCGATGCTGCTGCTCTATGCCGGCGTCGGCCGCAAGGCCGAGGCGAGCGGCCGGCCCATGGCATCGACCGTATGGTTCTTCACCGGCTATCTCACCGTCTGGATCGCCTTCAGCCTGGTGGCGACCGCCGCGCAATGGCTGCTTGCCCGGCTTCTGCTGCTCAGTCCGGCGATGGCAACCAACAGCACCGTCTTCGGCGGCCTGGTTCTCATTGCCGCCGGCCTTTACCAATGGACCCCGATGAAGGCCGTGTGCCTGCGGCAATGCCAGGCACCAATCGCCTTCCTGGCGCGTCGCGGCGGCTTCCGCTCGGATCCGCTTGGCGCGTTTCGGCTCGGCATCGATCATGGCGCCTATTGTCTCGGCTGCTGCTGGACGCTGATGGCTTTGCTCTTCGTCGGCGGTGTCATGAACGTCCTGTGGATAGCAGGCATCGCGGCACTCGTCCTTCTGGAGAAGACCGTTCCCACCGGGCAATTGGTGCCGCGCGTTTCCGGAGTGATGATGACAGCGGTCGGGGTCTGGCTCGTCGCCGGAGCGCTCTGAGCCCCAGCTTTGCATCTTTTCCGCCGATGAAGGTTGAGGCCGTAAGTCTAGATGAGGACAGATGAGGTCAGTCGATCACGGTCCGCCGTCAGCAACGTCGAGTAACGACCAGGACGGATTCCAGCCGGGCACCCTGCCTTTACGTCAATCTCGGTGTGCCGACTTTATTGGCGCTCGTGATTAAATCCCGGGCGCTCTTGTCTGCGGTTGAGGCAATTGCGCCAATCGATTTTCAAACACGTTCGGATTCGGTCATTTCCCTTGACCTCACAAGAATTATCGCCTTCGATGTTGTTCGTGAATGGGAGGCAGCGCGTCGATTTACGATGTGGGGTTTCTGGGGATGGGCCGGAATGGGAGCTGCGTTCACTCGGGAAAAAGATCAGGGTTTGCCCTGAAAACAGAAAAGGGTCTGTGGGTCATGAAACATATTGGTATCGGCATTCTTGGCGCCGCTGCGCTGGGATTGATGGCGTCGGCCGCGTCGGCTGCCACGCTCGACACCGTCAAGGCGAAGGGCTTCATCCAGTGCGGCGTCTCGACCGGTCTCGCCGGTTTCTCCGCGCCGGACGACAAGGGTGACTGGCAAGGCATCGACGCGGACTTCTGCCGCGCCGTCGCGGCCGCCGTGTTTGGCGACGGCACCAAGGTCAAGTTCACGCCGCTCAGCGCCAAGGAGCGCTTCACCGCGCTGCAGTCCGGCGAGATCGACATCCTGTCGCGCAACACCACCTGGACCATCAATCGAGATACCGCGCTTGGCCTAAATTTTATCGGTACCACCTACTATGACGGCCAGGGTTTCATGATCAACGCCAAGAAGCTGCCGGGCGTCAATTCGGCTCTCCAACTCTCGGGCGCCGCCGTTTGCGTGCAGAGCGGCACCACCACCGAGCTCAACCTCGCCGACTACTTCAAGGCGAACAAGATGGAGTACAATCCGGTCGTCTTCGAGAAGCTCGAAGAGGTCAACGCCGCCTATGATGCCGGCCGCTGCGACGTCTACACCACCGACCAGTCGGGCCTCTACGGCATCCGGCTGACGCTGGGCGCGCCGGCTGATCACGTCGTGCTGCCGGAGATCATCTCCAAGGAGCCGCTCGGGCCGGCGGTGCGCCAGGGTGACGACCAGTGGTATCATATCGTCAAGTGGACCTATTTCGCGCTGCTCGACGCCGAGGAACTCGGCATCACCAAGGCCAATGTCGACGAGATGAAGAACTCGGCCAGCCCTGAGATCAAGCGCGTGCTCGGCCAGGAAGCCGATACCAAGATCGGCACCGATCTCGGCGTCTCCAACGATTGGGTCGTCAACATCGTCAAGGCCGTCGGCAATTACGGTGAAATGTTCGACCGCAATGTCGGTTCGGGCAGCCCGCTGAAGATCGCCCGCGGTATCAATGCGCTGTGGACCAAGGGCGGCCTGCAATACGCTCCCCCGATCCGCTGATCGAAATGTGATCCGGAAGGCAGGTCATCCGCCTTCCGGTTTCTCTTTCCAGGGGATTGTCGAATGGCATCGCAGGAAATTCTTCGGGAGGAGCCGAGCCGCGGCTCCTTCATCAACGATCCGAGAATTCGCAGTCTCTTCTTTCAGACGCTGGTGGTCGTCATTCTGTTCGGCTCCGTCTGGTGGATCGTGCAGAACGTCATCGACAATCTGCAGCGCCTGCACATCGCCTCCGGTTTCGGCTTCCTCAAGGGGCGCGCCGGATTCGACATCTCCGATACTCCGATCGCCTACACATCGGACTCGACCTATGGCCGCGCCATCATTGTCGGCCTCATCAACACCATTATCGTCGCCGCAGCCGGCATCGTCACAGCCACCATCATCGGCTTTGTCATCGGCATCGGCCGGTTGTCGCCGAACTGGCTGATCCGCAAGATCTGCACGGTCTATGTTGAGGTATTCCGCAACATTCCGCCGCTGCTGGTGATCTTCTTCTGGTATTCCGGCGTGCTTTCCGTGCTGCCGGCGCCACGTGACAGCATCAATCTGCCGTTCGGGTCGTTCCTCAACCAGCGCGGCTTCTATTTTCCGCGCCCCGTATGGGGCGAGGGCTCCTGGCTGATTCTGGTTGCACTCCTCGTGGGCGTGGCCATGGCGTGGTTCGTCGCCCGCAAGGCGCGCCAGCGGCAGATGGCGACCGGCCAGCAATTTCCGGTGTTCTGGACCTCGGTGGCGCTGATCGCCGGCCTGCCGCTGCTCGCCTACGCGCTGAGCGGCTTTCCGCTGAGCTTCGATTTTCCGAAACAGTCGACCTTCAACCTGACCGGCGGCTTTCAGGTCAAGCCGGAGTTCCTGTCGCTCTATCTGGCACTGTCCTGCTATACGGCCGCCTTCATCGCCGAGATCGTGCGCGCCGGCATCAGGGGCGTCAGCAAGGGCCAGACCGAGGCGGCCGCCGCACTTGGCCTGCGATCCGGTTCGATCCTGCGGCTGGTTGTCGTTCCGCAAGCCATGCGCATCGTCATTCCGCCGCTGACCAGCCAGTATCTCAATCTGACCAAGAACTCCTCGCTGGCGATCGCCATCGGCTATCCCGACCTGACGGCGACCGCCGGAACCGTGCTCAACCAGACCGGCCAGGCGGTCGAAGGCGTTCTGATCATGATGGTCGCCTATCTCATACTCAGCCTGGTGACCTCGGCGGTCATGAACGTGGTCAACGCCAGAATGGCGCTGGTGGAGAGGTAGGGTCATGCAGGAACACGATATGTCCTGGGTGCGTACCGAAATGGTGCTGGCGGAGCCCGCGCCATTGAGCGAGCGCGGCCCCGTCGCCTGGGTGCGCAAGAACCTTGTCGGTTCGACCGGAGATGTCATCCTGACCATTCTCGGGTTCCTCATCGTCGCCATGGTCCTGCCGCAGATCGTCAACTGGGCCTTCATCAATGCCCAGTGGACAGGGCCCGACCGCAGCGTCTGCGCCACCGTGGCGCAAGGCGGTATCCAGCCGGACGGCTGGACCGGCGCCTGCTGGGCCTTCGTCAATGCCAAATTCGGTCAGTTCATGTTCGGCACCTATCCGGTCGAGGAGCGCTGGCGGCCGATCCTGGTCGCCGTCCTGTTCGTGGTGCTGCTGGTGCCGATGTTGATCCCGCGCGTGCCGCGCAAGGGATTGAACGCCATCCTCCTCTTCCTGGTTTTGCCGATCGTTTCCTTCGTTCTTTTGATTGGCGGCATGTTCGGCCTGCCGCATGTCGAGACCTCGCGGTGGGGCGGGCTGCTGGTCACGCTCAGCCTGTCCTTCGTCGGCATCGCCGTGTCGCTGCCGCTGGGCACCGTGCTGGCGCTCGGCCGGCGCTCGAAAATGCCGATCGTCAAGACGTTGTGCATAGTCTTCATCGAGACGGTGCGCGGCATCCCGCTGATCACGGTCCTGTTCTTCGTCAGCGTCATGCTGCCGCTGTTCCTGCCGGCCGGCGTCAGCTTCGACAAGTTCCTGCGGGCGCTGATCGGCGTGTCGCTGTTTGCCGCTGCCTATATGGCGGAAGTGGTGCGCGGCGGCCTGCAGGCGATCCCCAAGGGCCAGTATGAAGGCGCCGATTCGCTCGGCCTCGGCTACTGGCAGAAGATGGGGCTGATCGTGCTGCCGCAAGCGTTGAAGCTGGTCATCCCCGGCATCGTCAACACCTTCATCGGCATGTTCAAGGACACCAGCCTGGTCCTCATCATCTCGATGTTCGACCTGCTCGGCGTCGTCAAGCAGAATTTCTCCGACGCCAACTGGGCGACGCCGCAAACCGCGAAGTCGGGTCTGGTGTTCGCCGCCTTCGTATTCTGGCTGTTCTGCTTCGGCATGTCGCGCTATTCAATGTACACGGAACGCCGGCTCGACACCGGCTACAAACGATAAAAAGGGGAATAGGCCATGGCCATCGAAAATGCGGTCAGCGCGGAAGAGATCAAGGTCAACGCCGCCAAGATGCACATTTCCACCACCGATGTCGCCATCGACATCGTCGCCATGCACAAATGGTACGGCGAGTTCCATGTGCTGAAGGACATCAACCTGAAAGTGATGCGCGGCGAGCGCATCGTCATCTGCGGCCCGTCCGGCTCCGGCAAGTCGACCATGATCCGCTGCATCAACCGGCTGGAAGAGCACCAGAAGGGCAAGATCATCGTCGACGGCAAGGAACTGACCAACGATCTGAAGAAGATCGACGAAGTGCGCCGCGAGGTCGGCATGGTGTTCCAGCACTTCAACCTGTTCCCGCATCTCACCATCCTGGAGAACTGCACGCTGGCGCCGATCTGGGTGCGCAAGACGCCGAAGAAGCAGGCCGAGGAGATCGCCATGCATTTCCTCAAGCGCGTCAAGATCCCCGAACAGGCCAACAAATATCCCGGCCAGCTTTCGGGCGGCCAGCAGCAGCGCGTGGCGATCGCCCGCTCGCTGTGCATGAACCCGCGCATCATGCTGTTCGACGAGCCGACCTCGGCGCTCGATCCGGAAATGATCAAGGAAGTTCTGGAGACGATGGTGGGCCTGGCCGAAGAGGGCATGACGATGCTTTGCGTCACTCACGAAATGGGCTTTGCCCGCAAGGTTGCCAACCGCGTGATCTTCATGGACCAGGGCCAGATCGTCGAGCAGAACACGCCGGCCGAATTCTTCGACCATCCGCGCCACGAGCGGACAAAGCTGTTCCTGTCGCAGATCCTGCACTGAGCGGCCTAACGCCAGTTCGAGAAAGCCCGGCCGGGCTTTCTGCATTTTTGAGCGATCGGGTAATGATTGCTTGCGTTGAAACGCGACGGGACGGTCGACGACGGGTGCGCCGGCGCTTCCATTTCCTTGTCGATGCCGGCCTGCCTTCCGATGCACCCGAGGTTCGCTACATCGTTTTCGGTTGGGGTGGCCGAGGATTCTATCTGGAAACGCCGACCTGGTCGCAGCTCAAGGCCCATTCCGGTGATGAAGGCACTGACCCTCGACTCATCGGTCATGCATGTTGATATCGCCGGCGACATCGGCGAACCGCGTCCGGATGTCGCGAAATTCAACATCGGCGAGGATCGCTTCGCGGCACTGCTCGATTTCATTGATGCGTGTTTTCAGCGGGGGCCGGAAGGCCCGATCCTGTTCCGGACGCGGCCTATTCCATTTCGACCGCTTCTACGAGGCGAACGATCACTTCAACGCGCTGGTCGGCTCCAACACCTGGACGGCAGCAGCATTGCGCACCGCCGGCCTGCGCACCGGCAGGTGGAACCCGCTGCCGGTTTCGCTAGGCCTGTCGATGCGGCTGTATAATTGATGGGTAGAGATACCGTCGAACGGGTTAGCCTGTCTTGCGCTCCTGCTTTGCCACATATTCACGAAGCGCTCTGTTGATCGCACTCTGGTAGCCGCGACCATCCGGCTCGCGTCTCTTGAACCACGCGACGAGATCGGAATCGAGACGAAGGGTCAATTGTTGCTTGATCGGTTTGAAGTAGGGATTTGGGACCGCGTTCTGCCAGAACTTTTCGGTCAATTCAGGAATATCGCTGGTATCGACCTCGCCCTCCGGTCGTGCGCGCAACGCCGCGATCTCCGCTCTCTGGGCTTCCGTCAGAGGGGGCGGATTTGCTGGGTCGAATTCATATCGAACGATTTTGCGCATAATGCCTTTTCTCCTTGGGCGTGGCTCGCCGCGCTGAAACGATGCGGATCACCTCGACTCCGTCCTCTTCTCGGTCGGCGTGTGCAATCAACAATACCAATGTGGCGTCAACCAAACCGGTTGTCTGCCAACGATATTCGCCTTCTTCGATTCGGTCCTGCTCTGTTAGCGCGAAAGGATCGGAGAAAACGCGAACGGCGGTATCGAAACTCACGCCATGCTTGCGGAAATTGGATCTCGCCTTCTCAGCGTCCCATTCAAATCGCAATTTGAGCCTCGTTGACTACGAAAATGTAACTACAAATTGCCATTACGTCAAGGACTGATCGTTGCGGTCGTCCTAAGGTGCCCGCCACCCGTAGAGCCAGTCCAAATCGGCTGCGAGCTTCTCCGGCGCCCGCATTTTCAGGAACAGGTTGCGGGCGATGGCCACCGGGCCGGCGGCGTGCCAGGCCAAGCGGTTGATGGCGCCGCGACGAGCGACCTTGGCGACACGCGGACGCCGCAGGCCTTCCCAGATTTTAAGACTTTGTGCCGGATCGTCGGGGAAATCGGCCATGGCACCGGCAAGCATTGCGGCGTCTTCGATCGCCATCGCCGCGCCTTGCGCCGCGAATGGCGTCATCGCGTGCGCCGCGTCGCCGATCAGCGCGATGCCGCCCGGCATGGTCCAGCGCTGCTTCGGGTCGACCGTATGGAGCGGCCAGGTCAGCCACGGGCCGGCCAGTTCCATCAGCCTTGGAAGGCCTGGCGCGGTGCCGCGCATGGCGCCGGCGAGAATGCCGGGATCGGCATGCCCGGACCAGCCCTCGGCAATGCGCTCGCCCTTGGTGAAGGCGACAAGATTGAAGGCATCCCCCTTGCTGACGGGATATGCCACCATATGGAAGCCCGGATGCAGGAAGGTCGTGACGCAGTCGGTTGCGCCGATCGCGGCAAAGGCCTGTCCGGCGGCGCTATCGGCCGCGATGGTGGTGCGCCAGGCCAATTCGCCGGAAAAGCGGCTTCGTGGCGAGGTGGCGCCGTTGGTCGCATCGACGATCGCGCGCACCGAAGACCAGACACCATCGGCACCGACCAGCAGGACGCCTTGGGACTGGGCGATCTTGCCGTCGATGTCGAATGTCGCCGTGACGCCATGGCCGCTGGCGGCAACGCTGCCGACGCGCGCACCGGTGGCAAGATCTATATCCGGCATCTCTGCAACCCGGGCCATCAGCGCGCTCTGCAGGTCGGCCCTGTGAGCGACGAGATAAGGCGCTCCCCAACGCTTCTCAGCGGTCTGTCCAAGCAGCACGCGCGCCAGTTCGCGCAATGTCGCGGCGTCCTTCAACACCACCGCCTCCGGCCGCACCGCAGCCGGCAGTCGATCGAGAACGCCAAGCTGGCGAAGGATGCGTGAAGCGTTGGGAGACAGTTGCAGCCCGGCGCCCACTGCTTCAAGGCGCTGCGCCTGCTCGAACAGTTTTACGCGATAGCCGCGTTCGGCAAAGGCAAGTGCTGCGGTCAGCCCGGCGATGCCGGCCCCGGCGATGACGACCTGCCGGGACCGCGTATCGTCCATCAGCCTTGTCGCGACGGGATCAGGCGGCCTGATCGATATAGAGGCAGCCTGCCGGCAACGTTTCCGTCGCCCTCAGCTGCGGCGAATAGCGGTAGAGCGTCGAGCAATAAGGGCAGACCTTCTCATTGTCGTCGCCCATGTCGAGAAATACATGCGGATGGTCGAAGGGCGGATTGGCGCCCGTGCACATGAATTCCTTGACGCCGATGTCGATCGCCGGGTGGCCCGCATCGTTCTGAAAATGGGGAATGGAACCGCCAGCCATCATCGTCTCCTTAACGCAGTCTCTTCTGCATCTGGATCATAACCGGTCTGTTTGCAAGTTCGATGAAATGAAACTGTCGCAAAAGCCTGTCAGAGGATAAGTTAAGCCGGTTAACGCATGATCCCGAAAACCGGTGTCGGTTTTCAGGGTCATGCGTCGCTTTGAAGTGGGTAGGGCGTCCTTTGCGCGTCGCCAGGGCGCGCGGCGCTCTAGCCGGCTAGTGGATGCGAAACGAGCAGGAACCATGAACGAACTGAAGCCGGTACAGAGTGAATTCATCAATGTCGAGGCGGCGAGCCCGGAAGGCGGCAACCCGGACCGTTTCGTCAATCGCGAGTTTTCCTGGCTGCAGTTCAACCGGCGCGTCCTCGAGGAATCGCTGAACCTCAATCATCCGCTGCTCGAGCGCGTCCGCTTCCTGTCGATTTCGGCCGCCAATCTCGACGAGTTCTTCATGGTGCGCGTCGCCGGCCTTGCCGGCCAGGTCCGCGAGGGCATCGTGCTGAAGAGCCCCGACGGCCGCACCCCCCAACAGCAACTCGAACAGTTGCTGCGCGAGGTCGAGCGGCTGCAGGAGGACCAGCAGAAGAGCCTTTCGGCGCTGATGGTGCTGCTCAACAAGGAAGGCATAGAGAGCATCACCCGCGATGCGCTGACCAAGGATGAAAAAACCTGGCTGGAAGAGCATTTCCAGGACCAGGTGTTTCCGGTGCTGACCCCGCTGTCGATCGACCCGGCGCACCCGTTCCCGTTCATCCCCAATCTCGGTTTCTCGATGGCGTTGCAATTGCGCCATCGCAAGAACGGCGAGGAGATGAGTGCGCTTCTGCGCTTGCCGGTGGCGCTGAAGCGCTTCATCCGCTTGCCGGACCGCAAACACCATGTCCGCTTCATTCCGCTGGAGGAAGCGGTCGGTCTCTATATCGGCAAGCTATTCCCAGGCTATGAGGTCAAGGGTTCCGGCACGTTCCGCATCATCCGCGACAGCGATATCGAGGTCGAGGAAGAATCCGAGGACCTCGTGCGCCTGTTCGAGACGGCGCTGAAGCGCCGCCGTCGCGGTTCGGTGATCCGCATCGAATTCGATATGCTGATGCCGGCCGAACTGCGCGAATTCGTCGCCGGCGAACTCAGCGTTTCGTCAAGCCGTATCAGCGTCCTGACCGGCCCGCTGGCGCTCAGTCAGATTTCCGAGATCGTCGCCGTCCCCCGCGACGATCTCAAGTTCACACCCTACAATCCGCGCTTTCCCGAGCGCATTCGTGAGCATGGCGGCGACTGTTTTGCCGCCATCCGCGAGAAGGATATCGTCGTCCACCACCCCTATGAATCCTTCGACGTGGTGGTGCAGTTCCTGCGCCAGGCGATGGCCGATCCCGAAGTGGTGGCGATCAAGCAGACGCTCTATCGCACGTCCAACGACAGCCCGATCGTGCGTGCGCTGGTCGACGCGGCCGAGGCCGGCAAGTCGGTGACGGCGCTGGTCGAACTCAAGGCGCGTTTCGACGAGGAAGCCAACATCCGCTGGGCGCGCGACCTGGAGCGTGCCGGCGTGCAGGTCGTGTTCGGTTTCCTTGAGCTGAAGACCCATGCCAAGATGTCGCTGGTGGTGCGGCGCGAGGACGGCAAACTGCGCAACTACGTGCATCTCGGCACTGGCAATTATCATCCGGTCACGGCGCGCATCTACACCGACCTGTCCTTCTTCACCACCGACCCGACGATCGCGCGCGACGTCGCACAGCTGTTCAATTTCATCACCGGCTATGCCGAGCCGACCGCCGAAATGCGGCTGGCAATCTCGCCGTTCACGTTGCGAAACCGCATCCTGCGGCACATTTCCGACGAAGCCGCCCACGCGCTGGAGGGAAGGCCGGCGCGCATCTGGATGAAGATGAATGCGCTTGTCGATCCCATTATCATCGATGCGCTTTATGACGCCAGCCGCGCCGGGGTCGAGATCGACCTCGTCGTGCGCGGCATCTGTTGCCTGCGGCCGCAGGTGCCGGGCCTGTCGGAAAACATCCGTGTAAAATCGATCGTCGGCCGTTTTCTCGAGCACAGCCGCATCTATTGCTTCGGCAATGGCCACGGCCTGCCGGCGGACGAGGCGATCGTTTACATCTCTTCGGCCGACCTGATGCCGCGCAACCTCGACCGCCGCGTCGAGACCATGGTGCCGATCACCAATCCAACTGTGCACGAACAGGTTCTGGGCCAGATCATGCTGGGCAACATCATGGACAATCAGCAAAGTTTCGACGTATTGGCTGACGGAACCTCCCGGCGCGTCGTGCTTGAGGAGGGTGAGGAACCGTTCAACGCGCAGGAATATTTCATGACCAATCCGAGCCTGTCTGGACGGGGTGACGCGTTGAAATCGCACGCACCGAAGCGGATCGCGCAGTTCAAGCGCCGCAAGAAGAACGCCGCGGCCTGATGCTGTCCGATTCCCAGGGCCGGCTGCAGGATCGCCGACCGCTGTCCATCATCGACATCGGCTCGAATTCGATCCGACTTGTCGTCTATGAAGGGCTGGCGCGGTCGCCGACCATGCTGTTCAACGAAAAGATGCTGGCCGGCCTCGGTCGCGGCATCGTGTCGACGGGGAAGCTCGACCCCGAGGGCGTGACGCGCTCGATGGAGGAGTTCCGCCGCTTCCGCGCGCTCTCCGATCAGGCCGGCGCCGAGCACATGTACGTGCTGGCCACCGCCGCCGCTCGTGAGGCGATCAACGGTCCCGATTTCATCCACCGTGCGGAAGACGTGCTCAAGACCGAGATCCGGGTGATCAGCGGGCGTGAGGAAGCCCATTATTCGGCGCTGGGCGTCATCTCGGGCTTCCACCCGGCCAATGGCATTGCCGGCGATCTGGGCGGCGGCAGCCTTGAACTGGTCGACGTCAATGGCGAGGCGATCGGTGACGGCATAACGCTGCCGCTGGGCGGCCTTCGTCTGCAGGACATGGCGAAGAACTCGCTCGCCCAGGCGGCGAAGATCACGCGCGACGAATTGGGACGCGCGAAGCTGTTGAAGGGTGGACAGGGCAGGCCCTTTTACGCGGTTGGCGGCACCTGGCGAAATCTCGCCCGGCTGCACATGGAAATGAACAACTATCCGCTTGGCGTCATGCATCATTACGAGATCGGCGTCGAAAGCACCGCCAATTTCCTGCGGCAAGTGGCCAAAAGCGAGATCGAGAAGGTCAAGGGCATCGAAGGCGTTTCGAAGAACCGCCGCTCGTTGCTGCCTTACGGCGCCGTCGTGCTGCAGGAGATCATGGCGGCGATGCAGCCGTCGAAGATCATCGTCTCGGCGCTCGGTGTGCGCGAAGGGTTTCTCTACTCGCTGCTCGACAAGGCGGAGCAGAAGGCCGATCCGTTGATTTCGGCCTCGGAGGAACTCGCCCGGCTGCGTTCGCGCTCGGTCACACATTCGCATGAACTGGTCGACTGGACCGCCAGGTCTTTCGCCGCCTTCGGCATCGCCGAGACCGATGATGAGGCGCGTTATCGCCACGCGGCTGCCTTGCTGGCCGACATCGGCTGGCGCGCGCATCCCGAATATCGCGGCAGGCAATCGCTCAACATCATCGCGCATGCCTCCTTCTTCGGTGTCGACCATCCCGGCCGCGCCTTTCTGGCGCTGGCCAATGCGTATCGTCACGACGGCATCTTCAACGAATCGATCGCACCCGAGATCAAGGCGTTGGCGACGCCGCGTTATCTGGAACGGGCGCGGGTGCTGGCCGCGATGATGCGCGTCGTCTACCTGCTGACGGCCTCGATGCCCGGCATCATGCCAAGGCTGAAGTGGGAGCAGCGCGGCAACGGAGTGCTGGCGTTGGTCTTGCCCGCGTCGCTGGCCGACCTCTACGGGGAACGGCCGGCAGGGCGCCTGGCGCAGCTGGCAAGGATCACTAACCGCCGGTTGGTGCTGGCCGTCGAGGGTGGCCCGAGCGTTTCGGTGAAATGAACGCGTTTCCCACGCGGATATTAGACCACCGGCTTCCCCCACTCCGTCGCTGCTTCGCAGCGCCACCTCTCCCCCCTCCGGAGGGAGAGGAAAGGAGCCTGGCGTGAGTTCGTGCCCTTCCTCTACCCCGTCGATCGGGGGAGAGGTGGCTCGGCG
>NZ_JAMYTH010000042.1:0-43390 GCF_040322415.1 Mesorhizobium sp. M0152 | reverse complement strand
CCGGCGGCCGGAGCGATCGTTGCGGTTCCCGCCGCCTTGATCATGCTGGCGGTCTCGATTGCGTTGGGCGGCACGAGCGGCGCGATGGACTGCGTTGCGGCTAAAGCGCGGTACCAATGTCCGGCTTTGCGCAGTTCGCTGCCCAG
Source organism: Mesorhizobium sp. M0152 (assembly GCF_040322415.1). Lineage (NCBI taxonomy): Bacteria > Pseudomonadati > Pseudomonadota > Alphaproteobacteria > Hyphomicrobiales > Phyllobacteriaceae > Mesorhizobium > Mesorhizobium sp. M0152. Next base: position 43,244 of record NZ_JAMYTH010000042.1, on the reverse strand, counting down.
ATCCGGATCGGTGAGGCACGCGCAAGTCGGCGCTGTACCACCAGCCTTCGGGACGCGCCTCGACGACCATGCTGCAATCGCCCGGTGCGCGGTCGAAAAAGCGTGTGTAGGCGGCAAGATGTCCGTGCATGGTGAGCTTGGCGCCGAAACATCGCGCCAGCCTCCAACTGCGACCGGTCGCCCAAACCACGGCGCGGGCAACGATAGCTTCATCGGCCAGCTTGAGCAGCCAGCCTTGATCGTCGCGCACTGCCGAACCCACGGCCGAGCCAAACCGCGTGTCCACACCTGCCGCCTTGGCCGCCTGCACCATCAGCCGGTCGAATCGCGTCCGGTCGAGCTGCCAGCCGGCACCTTGAGCGGAAAACATGCCGTGCCGCTCGCTGGGAACTTCATTGGCCCACACCGAAACAAGCCCACGATTTTCAACGAAGCCGACCTCGGCGAACGGCGTCCAGACACCAAGCTGACGCAGCAGCCCATTCGCTACTGCCGGCAGCACCTCTCCCGTCTTTGGCGGATCATGCCTTCCTGCTTCCAGCAACAGCACGCTCCGCGCGGGTGCATCGTTGCCAACGCCAGTCCGGATGTGGTCGCCGCCGAACGTGATCGTCTCAGCGAGCTGGCGGGACAAAATGCCAACCTCAAGATAGCGTTGGCCCGGATCAGCGAGGCGGACTGAGGAAGACTTTAAATTCAAAAGGTGACACGCGGCAATAATCGCGTGCCGCTGTAGCCCCAGGCTCCGCTTCACCGGGGGGACCGATCGGTCGCACTCTCAGCCTGGGGTTCTTCTCTGCCACCCATCATCGAATTTTGGTGGATTGTCCGTCTCCCGCACCGGTTTGAGCGCGATAGACAAGAATCGCGTTTTCTGTGCCGGCCGGGCTTCAATGACGGGGATGGCGAAAAGCTGAGTGCTCGGGCTTGCGGGCCGAGCTTGTCGGTCGCTCGATGGAAAGTGTCATCTGAGGCGCTTCCTCTCCCGCGTGCAACTGGAAGACACGCTCGTCCAGTTCCTTGTCCACTTCCGTCAGACGATGATTGAGGCGAAGGTAGTCCGTCCAGGTCGGCGTGCGGAACGTTTCCGTCCAATGCATAGGCTTCTGCAAGTTCCGCTGGAGCGTCCAATTCCGAGCACCGACCCGGCTGTGTACATGACGCCGCTGCCGCATGAGGTCGAGGAAAGCCTCGAGATTTCTCTCGGCTATCACATATTCGACCTTGACCACGATCGGGCCGCTTCTCGGCTTCAGATTGAGAGCGACAGCCGGGGCATCGAAATCCTCCAGAGGATCGGGCTCTGAGTCGCGGCGCTCGCGAAGAGGAAACAGAACGCCGGCTGCAGCGACGAACATCAGGGAGGCAGCGGAACCCTCCAGCGCCAGGGCCAGCGAATGGTTTTCGGCCACCGTGCCCCACACCCAGCTGCCGAGCGCGATGCCACCATCTATCAAAGCATAGTAGATCGAGATGGTGCGCCCCACGACCCAGCGCGGGCTTGCCAGCTGCACGCTCACACCGACCCCTGACCAGGCGGTGACCCAGCCCGCGCCGCCCAAAGCGAGTGCAATTGCCGCCACCCCGATCGAAGTTGTCAGTGCCAGGCAAAGTGAGCACGCCGCGCAGGCGACGCAGGAGAGCCTCATCAGCCGCTCCTGCGACAAGCTCCGTCTGAACAGGCTGTTGGAGAGGCCAGCGAAGACGGCTCCGGTCCCGAAGCCGGCCATGAGCGCGCCATAGGCGAGCGGGCCTCCTCCCAGCTGATCGCGGACAACCACCGGCAGCAGCGCGAGTATGGCGATGCTCGCCAAGCCAAAGAGGGTTCCGCGCGCGATCGCGGCCTTGATTTCCGATGACATCGCCGTGAAGCGCAGCCCGTCATAGATCGCCGTCCTCATCGACTCGCGTGGAAGAGGGGAGGAACGAACCTTCCACTTGCAGCGCCAAATAGTGGCCAAGGGTACGAAATAGGTGAGCGTGGTCACCGCGAATGCCGCCATAAGGCCAAACGAGGCAACTACAATGCCGCCGAGCGCCGGGCCCACAGTCCGGACGGTATTGAATCCAACAGAAAGCAGGGTGACGGCAGCGGGAACATCTCGTCGATCCACAATATCGCCAACCGACGCTTGCCAGGCCGGATCATTGAGAGCACCGCCGCTTGCGATCAAGAAGCTGAAGCCGAGGATCATCCACGGACTGACAAAGCCCAGCGCCACCGATGCGGTCAGCATCGCGGAGGCAGTCACCATAAGGCACCGACCGGCGAACATCACCCTGCGCCGGCTGAAATTGTCAGCGAGAGCCCCGGCGAAGACAGACAAGACGAAGGCGGGCAGGTTCGATGAAGCCTGAACCAACGCAACCATCAGATCGGAAGTCGAGATCGTTGCCATCAGCCAGCTGATGGCAACAGTCTGCATCAACCAGCCGAGGCTTGAAACCTGCGTGGCGAGCCAGATCGAGCGAAAGGTGGGCTGCAGAAGTGGCCCAAAGGTCGTTGGTGCAGCCAAATCTTCGTTTGATCCAGCCACCCTACTCATTTTGCGATCCTTTGCTTTCCGTTATTGTCGCTTCCCATGTAATCTAGGCTGAACCGTGGCGGCTGGAAGAATAGATGGACCCATTTGTCTCCGACGATGTGGCCACAGTTCCTCCTGACCAGTGGTCCGGCGGCCGAGACGCAGAAATGGGCCGGCTCACTCGCCTTCGACGACATGTTGGTGAGCCGGAATTCACATGTCATTTGAGGCATCATGCTCGTTCGACGCGCTGCCGAGCGATTTTTCGCGAACGTTACCCTGTTCTTTTGTTGGAAACTCACTCATCAGCGGCGTTCGATGCTGAATGTGGCTTCCGAAAGTGAGGACGCTTGCAGATCTTTGACAGGATCAGTTCCCTGATAGATGCAGACGATTGCCAGGCCGCGATCGAAGACGCGCGCGCCCTGCTCCTTCAGTTCGGACAAAAGTCTGATGCGCTCACACATGCGATCGACGAGTTTCTGCTCGACCTGATGACATTGGCTTTCATCGTCGAATGTTACGGACGCGGCTTTGAACTTTTGGCGCGAACGCTTGCCCGTAGAAGGCTGGCGAAGGTCAGACTGTTGTCGGGAGGGGTCGGCCGGGCAGAACGGGTTCCAAAGCCTGATAGCTGAACCGGCGATCGAGCCGCGTTCTATTAACGACGTGGCGACCGCCAAAAAAAGGGCCATCGGAAAACCGAGGCCCTTTAGGAGTAAAGTCCAAACCTTCAGAGGGGAACAGCTGATACGATGGAAAGGGAGGAAACCATCGCGTGCATCAGCTGTAGCTTAATGGCTAAAAGTTGTGCAATGCGCAAACACTTTGTGCAATGCAGCTATGCAGTAACGCAAAGCCTCAAGTTGCAAGATCGAGTTTGGAAATGTTTGCTGCTCGTACGGTGATGGGCGAGATCCTTAAGCGTATGTACGGCGGCATGATGGACGCTTGCAAGCATCCAGACAAGATTATCGCGAAGCTAAAATAAGAGGTTCGATCCAATCGGCGATGCTCAATAGCCGCGCCATTCTGGCTCAGCCGGGCGTTACATCGCCTCGCCAAGTTGAGGATGTATTGGTCGCGAGCAGCCGCGCGCCAATTTGGAACCCACGACCATATGCAACGATTGGGCACTGTCCGAAGAAGGCCGAGAACGGTTGAAAGTGCGCTAGATGGAGATATTCTGAATTGGAACGGCGGCCTGGTTCATCGCCAAAACGAGACATGGATGAAAAGCAGATCGCGCCCAATGCCTGATCCAACCATTGCAACGGAAGTCCCCTGGTCGGAAAGCCTAACCGCATATGAGGACAAGCATTTCGAGCTCTATTTGAAGCTCATGGACGCTTGCGCCGACAGTGCCAGCGAAGAGGAGATGGCGCTGGATGTACTGGGTATCGATCCGGTCAAAGAGCCAATTCGCGCCCGTAAGACCCTTCGCAGTCATCTCAAACGGGTGCTCTGGTTTATGCATGAGGGCCATAAGGAACTGCTTCCAAGCCGGCCGCCTCAATAACTGCGGCGCCGAACAAGGTTGCCCGAGAGATCAGGTGGCGCCCTCGGGGGATGCGAGGACACTTGAAAGCCGCAATCGGGTATCATCTCCATACTGCGTGTGTTCGGCTCCGCACGGCAAGTGCCCTTGAGTCGAGGAGGAATGCACATGAAGAAGAAAGTTCATCTGGAAGCCTGCTGACCGATCCCTTGGGGCCCATAATCGGGTCCCAAGTTGTTCCCGACGAGCGTTGCGAGGGGCGGATGCAGGACCAGCCGGAAATCGAGCCCGGGCGTGAAACGAAGTCAACAGGTGCGAGGTTCGGCCTGCTGGGTGTGGCTGTGTTGGACGTAGGCGCCTTCATCTGGACCGGCTTCGGCGAAGGCATCCAGCAGGGCACGTCCAACGTCGTTCGGACTGTCATCGACAAGAGCATGCAGCGCCTTGGGCTCGGGCAAGCCCCCAACGCTCTTACAGAGGGCGAGTGGTATCTCTCGGTGTACTACGGTCCCGACTTTACGGATGTCACCCCCGTCGGCCTGGGGCACCCCTTCAAGCTGACATTCACGTCGGCCCCGGATTTGTCTGGCACCTACGAGAACGTTGCAGGGAGCGGCTCGGTAAGCGGCTTTGAACGACCCGGTCAACTCGTAATGACCTACTCCGGAGCAGATGGGATGTCCCATGGAGTTGCCATTCTCCAAGACATTCAGACCCACCTTTCTTCCAACAACGTCGAGCATGATTACCTGGGAGCCGTTTTGGTCCACGCTTGCTATAAGGCGGACACCCAGCAGTGCGATGCCGCCAAATCGCAATATAAATTCTGCAGGGCGATTTTGTCGAAAAACAGGGAACCCGACAAGGATCCTTCCCTCAAGGGTTACCTCGACGAACCATGTTCGGCTTTTCAGAACGATCTTAAGCTGAAGCTTAGCCCGACGGCACAGCTTTAGGCACGAAGGCGCTCACCAGGGTCGCAGCTCAAAGAGAACGGCGCCCTTCGCCGGGGGCCGTCCGTTCCGCATCCCGCCTGACGGCGGCGCGTTGCTGATGCTCCTACGGCCGCCCCGTTGAGCCGGTCTCAGGGCCACGGTCTTTCTCCTGCACCGATCTGACTTGGTCCCGCTGGCGGGCATTTCGGTGCTTCCGTTTTGTACGCTCTTCTTTCTTGGGGCGCTTCGCGGCACGGCTGCGCCGACATGGATGTGCCTACCGGCACCTTTCCTATGTAGCGGGAAGAGAGGCGCGCGGCCCTCTCTCCCCACCCACTCAAACCGGCCTTTGCTTTGCTCCAGCACTGCGGGGCCAGATCCGGCGGCCCCCGCCGCGCTGAAATGCCTCGCTCCTGCGGCCTCACACTCGCCAGGAGGCACAAGTGCATCCCCATGCCTTACTGGCAGTGCGCTTCGCCGCAGGAAGAGTCCCGTTACTTTCCCGGCCTGGCAGGGCAGCTTGTCTCGGCGCCGCTGAATTCCGATCTGCAAAGCGGCCTCATCCCGTCACGCCCTGTGAAAAAAGGGCAGGAGGGCTACGCTTCCATTTCAGCGTCAGCCGCTGAACGCTTGAGCCGGCTCTACGGCTATTCGGCTGGGGTTTTCCGAAGCTTTTCTAACACAAAGAGCTTGCCCTGGCGCACGGCGTACTCGATTGATTGCGCCTTCGCCAGATGTGCCGCAATCGAGCTGGCCAGCATGCAGCCCGTCCCGCGCATCGATGCGGCAAGACGCGGCGTGTCAAAGCGGACTGGTTCGTGATCGGGGCGCAACAGAATATCGGTTGATTGCGGTCCCGATGCATGGCCGCCCTTGATCAGCAGAGCCCGCGCGCCGGCTGCCAGCAATTCTTGGCCTTGCCACACTACGCCGTCCTCATCCACTGCCCGCTCCGAGCCAACAAGGAGTGCCAGCTCGAAGAGATTGGGGGTGACCAGACGGCAAAATGGCATCAGATCGCATTTCAGGGCGGCGATGGCGCCGGCTTCCAGGAGCGCCCGGCCTGACGTCGACGCCAGCACCGGGTCGAGCACTGCCGGCACCTGCGGATTTTCGCGCAGCACTCCGGCAACCGCAATGACGATCTCCACCGTGGCGAGCATCCCGATCTTGATGGCCGCCACTTTGTTGGCCTGCAACCCCGCACGCATCTGACCGGCCACCAGACCGGGTTGCATAGAGTGGATTTCCATGACCGCATGGTGCGTCTGCACCGTTAGCGCGGTGACAGCAAGGCAGGTGCGCACGCCAATGGAAGAGATCGTCTCGATATCGCGTGCAATTCCAGCCCCACCGCTGGAGTCTGATCCGCCGACCACGAGCACATGCGGTTCTCGCCTCAGCGCCATGGCTTTGTCTTTTCGATCCATTCTCGCGTGCGCGCTTCGGGATCGGCATTAAACGTGATGTCGGTGACCACCGCCGCGGTGTCCGCACCGGCCTCGAAGACACCGTCGAGCCGGTCGGGGTTGAGGCCGCCGATGGCGACCAATGGGATCGGCGCCACCCTATGCTTCCACTCGCTGATCCGCTCGAGCCCTTGCGGCGCCCATTTCATCTGCTTCAGGATGGTGGGATAGATGGGGCCGAGCGCGATATAGTCGGGCTCGGCAGCGATGGCCGTTTCCAGTTCGAGATGATCGTGCGTGGAAAGCCCGAGCTTCAATCCGGCGTACTTAATCGCCAGCAGGTCGGCCGCAGCCAAATCCTCCTGGCCGAGATGGACGAAGTCGCAGCCTTCCTCGATTGCCGTGCGCCAATAGTCGTTGACGATCAGTTGGCAACCATGGACCGCGCAGACGCCGTTCGCGCGGCGGATTTCCGTCCGCAGCGTGGCCTCGTCCCTATCCTTGATGCGCAACTGAACCATCTTAACGCCAAGCGGCACCAGCCGTTCGATCCAGGCGGCGCTGTCGAGGATCAGGTAGAAGGGATCGAGCTTCATGAAAATACTGCCCTGCCGATGGTCGGTGTCGATGGTATGGCGACGTCGCGCGGTTCGAGCATTCCGGAGCTGAAAGCTTCACGACCGGCCTCGACCGCCTTGCCGAACGCGCGCGCCATGCCGACCGGATCGGCCGCCCTGGCGACCGCCGTGTTCAGGAGCACGGCGTCAAAGCCGAGTTCCATGACAGTCGCCGCGTGCGACGGCCGTCCGAGCCCCGCATCCACAATCAGCGGAACGCCCGGGAAATGCCCGCGCATTGAGCGCAGGGCCAGAATGTTGACCGGCCCGAGGGCGGAACCGATCGGTGCACACCAGGGCATCAAGACCTCGCAGCCCGCCTCCAGCAGCCGCTCGGCGACGACAAGGTCATCTGTGGTATAGGGGAATACATCAAAACCGTCCTCGCACAGGATGCGGGCGGCTTCGACCAGACCGAAAACATCCGGCTGCAGCGTGTCATGGTTGCCGATCACTTCGAGCTTGATCCAATTGGTGCCGAAGACCTCGCGCGCCATTTTCGCGGTCGTGACCGCTTCCTTGACGGAGTGGCAGCCAGCAGTGTTGGGCAGGATTCTGACACTAAGCGAGCGGATCAACGACCAGAATTTTTCGCCAGCCCTGCCGCCTGCCATTTCACGGCGCAACGAGACGGTCACCACCGCCGTGCCCGAAGCCCTGACTGCATCGGCAAGGATGGCCGGCGAAGGATATTGAGCCGTGCCGAGAAGCAGGCGGGAGGGAAGCGTCGTCCCGAGAAGATCGAACATGGCTAGCCGCCCTGCATGGGCGAGAGGATTTCAATCCGGTCGCCGTCGTTCAACTGGAATTCCGCCCGGTTGGCTTTGTGCACGAGGTCGCTGTTGACGGCGGTCGCGAGCCAATCGCCCTCATAGTCAAGCGCGGCAAGCAGCGCCTCCAGCGTGGTGGCGGCAACCTCATGCGCTTCGCCGTTGACCATCAGTTTCATGAGCAAGCTCCTTGGTTCTGTCTTGACTGAAAACCAGGTCGGCAGCCTGGCGCGCCATGGCGGGGGCGAGGAGAAAACCGTGGCGGTAGAGCCCATTGATCGCGATGATTTCACCCTTGGTTTCGACGCGCGGCAAATTGTCGGGAAAGGCTGGGCGGACGCCGACACCGGTTTCAACGATCTCGGCCTCGCCAAAGGCCGGGTGGAGGGCATAGGCGGTACCCAGCAGTTCCATTATCGAACGCGCCGTAACCGGTCCGACGGACTGGCTTTCAATCATCGTCGCACCAATCATGAAACGGTGGTCGGTGCGCGGCACTGCGTACAGTGGAAAGCGCGGATGCAGCAGCCTGATGGGGCGCGACAGCGAGATATCAGGGGTACGCAGGATGAGCATTTCGCCGCGAACGCCACGCAACCTGTCATTTTGCGCTGCCATTCCCGTGCAATCGATCTGACGATCGAAACCAAAAACATGCTGGGCGTCGGCGCCGAAGTGGAATTCAACACCCGTGGCCGCGAGCTTGTCATGAAGTGCTGCCATCGCCTGGCGCGGATCAAGATGGCCCTCAGCGGGGAAGAGCAATCCGCGGCGGAAGCGGCCGGCTAAGTCGGGCTCCAGCAAGGCAATTTCATCTTCCTCGACGCGCCGATAGCCCGTCGTGCGGCTGGCGAACCGGTCGAGCTCGCCCGCATCGCGCGGCGCGGCCAAGACCAGCGTTCCCCGTCGTGCTACCAAGCCTGGCGTTGCGGCGTCCCACCAGTCGGCGGCGTCGCTTCCGAGATCCAGCACCGGCTGCTCGGCGCTTTCACGCTCGCACCACGGCGCCAACATGCCACCGGCGAACCACGACGCATTGCCCCCAAGGGCAGGCCTTGTCTCGGCAACGGTAACCGCCGCGCCGCGTGCGGCGAACTCGAAGGCGGCGGTGAGGCCAGCAACGCCCGCTCCTTTGACCAAGACCTTCATGATGGCTCACGTGGCTGAGGTATGAGCGGTGCGCCGGTCTCGTCCGCCGGCAGGTAGAGATCACCGCCCTCGCGGTATTTCGCCGCCATCGCCGCCATGCCCTCTTTCTGCGCCTCGGCACGGATGTCGTGAGAGATACGCATCGAGCAGAATTTCGGTCCGCACATCGAGCAGAAATGCGCCACCTTGTGCGCTTCCTTGGGCAAAGTCTGGTCGTGGAAGGACCGCGCGGTTTCGGGATCGAGCGACAGGTTGAACTGGTCCTCCCAGCGGAACTCGAAGCGCGCGCGGGAAAGCGCATCATCCCTGACTTTCGCTGCCGGATGGCCCTTCGCCAGGTCGGCGGCGTGGGCGGCGATCTTGTAGGTGATCACGCCGATCTTGACGTCGTTGCGATCGGGAAGGCCGAGATGCTCCTTGGGCGTGACGTAGCAGAGCATGGCGGTGCCGAACCAGCCGATCATCGCGGCGCCAATGCCTGAGGTGATGTGGTCATAGCCCGGCGCGATGTCGGTCGTCAGCGGTCCAAGCGTATAGAACGGCGCCTCGCCGCAGACGGCGAGTTGCTTGTCCATGTTCGCCTTGATTTTGTGCATCGGCACGTGGCCAGGCCCCTCGATCATCACCTGGCAATCCTTCGCCCAGGCGATCTGCGTCAGCTCGCCGAGCGTTTCCAACTCGGCGAACTGCGCCGCGTCGTTGGCATCGGCGATCGAGCCCGGACGAAGGCCGTCGCCGAGCGAGAAGGAGACGTCGTAGGCTCTGGCGATGTCGCAGATCTCCGCGAAGTGCTCGTAGAGGAAGCTTTCCCGGTGATGGTGCAGGCACCATTTGGCCATGATCGAGCCGCCGCGCGAGACGATACCCGTCACCCGGTCGACGGTCAGCGGGATGTAATGCAGCCGCACGCCGGCGTGGATGGTGAAATAGTCGACGCCTTGCTCGGCCTGTTCGATCAGCGTGTCGCGGTAGACCTCCCAGGTCAGATCCTCGGCAATGCCGCCGACCTTTTCGAGCGCTTGGTAGAGCGGCACCGTGCCGATCGGCACCGGCGCGTTGCGCACGATCCAGTCGCGGATGTTGTGGATGTTGCGGCCGGTCGACAGGTCCATCACCGTATCGGCGCCCCAGCGGATCGCCCACACCATCTTTTCGACCTCTTCCGCCATCGACGATGTGACGGCGGAGTTGCCGATATTGGCGTTGATCTTGACCAGGAAATTGCGGCCGATGATCATTGGCTCGCTCTCGGGATGGTTGATGTTGGCGGGGATGATCGCCCGTCCGCGCGCCACCTCGTCACGCACGAATTCGGGCGTGACGAAATCGGGCAGCGTCGCGCCGAAAGCCTCGCCGTCGCGCTCAAGCTTGCCGCGCAGGATCTCGCGACCAAGGTTCTCGCGGATGGCGACGAACTCCATTTCGGGTGTGATGATGCCGGCGCGCGCGTAGGCAAGCTGCGTCACCGCCTTGCCTGCTTTGGCCCTGAGCGGTCGGTGGCGGATGGGAAATTCTGGCGTCAGGCGTTCGCCCGTCGCGAATCCGTTGTCCTCCGGCCGGACATGGCGGCCGTCGCAGACCTCGACATCGCCGCGCGCCAAGATCCATTCGTGGCGAAGCCGGGCCAGGCCTTTTTCGATGCTGGTTTCGACAGCCGGATCGGTATAGGGGCCCGACGGATCGTAGACGGTGACGGGCGGTTCGCCGGCTGTCGGATGGACGGAGATTTCGCGCATCGGCACCCTGATCTGCGGGTGGATGGCACCGGGCTTGTGGATCTTACGCGAAGCAGGCAGCGGTCCCGTTGAGACGGCTGGGGTGAGGGCATTCATCTTGAGGCTCCTTTGCTCATGCATTGGAGACCCAGTTCTGTGCCGGAAGGATGAAAAGACGCTTCTGTCGACCTGCCGAAACAGCACCTCGGGCGTGAACTCCCGCAGAGCGCTTGCACCGTCCCTACGCCAGTATGAACTGGATCAGGTTCAACGGGTCACTGCGCCGCGAAAGCCAGCAGTATCTCAGCCCCTTGCCGGGACTCCCCTGGTGAATGCCTCAAGTTGAACGGGCCGGCGTTGTCTTGTCAAGCGCATGTTCGTCCTGCGGCGGCGGTGGGCGGCATTCAAATTGGGCCCAAATTGGGCCGACGGCCTCGCCATGGGTCGCGGAGAAGTTCCGCGGGAGACAAGGCAGGTGTGGCCAAAGCTGCATTTGCCTCGTCAAACTTGATGTGACATTGACGTGGGAACTGCTGCGTTTCAAGGATCTTAAGCCGTCAATGCCTGATCGGAACAGAACTGGTGGGCCGCCCGAACGCCCCACAAACATCGTGCTCTCGATCACCTCTTATTGTCGCCGGAAAAGGGGTGATCGACCAATCGATCAAGTCGACCGCTCGCTGAAGGGCGCCGTCGGTTTCAGCACGGCTGGGCGAAGTGGCAATGACATGTCCAATCCAGTCTCGGAAATCCCCCTTCCTGACGATCGGTGTCTTGGGTTCAACATTCAATTTGACCTCGGCCACACCTGATATAGCAGCTGCCTGAGTGTCGCCACCAATCCAGTCCAGGGTGCCATCTTGATCAGGAAGCAGGAATCGCGCGGCCGCAGTATGCGAATGCTTTTTGCGCAGATCCCATTTCTCGCCAATAACAAGCTTGATGTGCTCGGTGACGAGGTCGACACCGTAAGCTAACTGGACCAGTTGAGGGTCGGGCGCGCCACTAAGACGCGGATTGACTTCAATGACAACTGGACCGCGTTTCGTGCACCGGAGTTCAATGTTAGTTGGCCCCCAGCCAAGGCCGAGAGCCCGCAAACTGCTCAGCGAAACATCGGCGATGCGCTCACGCTCCTGATCGGTTAGCAGGGCCGGATACGTCACCTCACGTATGACGAAATGGGGGAGGGGACCAAAGTCATTGGCGCAAATCGCAACGACCTCATTCCCCATAACATTAATGCTATAGAACGGGCCCTGTGCGAATTCTTCGACGAGTATTTTCGGTGTAGACCGCCATATGTGCTTTCCGCCCAATAGATAGGTCGTATGTTCGGCTACGTCTTCGAGGCTGCGGCACAATCGGACACCCATGCTGCCGCTGCCTACTGCCGGCTTAAGAATCACGGGCGGGCCGATCTCTGCAGCCGAGCTTTCTACCTCCGCCGCATTTGTTGCCAACCGATAAGCCGGTATTGGAACGCCGGCCTGCGCGAGGAGTTGGCGTTGCTTGAATTTGTCGCAGCTTCGTTCAATCGATTCAGGGTTCGGTCCCGGTAGATCGAAATGCCGGCAAAGCTTGCCAACTGTCGCATAGATCGATTCATGGTCCCCGGCAAAGCCAGTAATGCCAGCAATGTCGTGGGTAGCACGCAGCCGCGAACTTTCGCGGACCAACGCTTCGAGATTGCCAGTGTCGACACGGATTGCCTCAACGTTTTCCGCCGAAAGATAGTCGTACCGAGGTGGATCAGCCGTCAGAGTAATTGGATGAAGACCAAGACACTGAGCCGCTTGGACGTATAGCTGACCAGTACCCCTATGGCCTTCGACCAATATGAGCGCTCTTCTTCTTACCATTGCTGTTAATCCCGATGTTGCGTGCTGGCGGCGGTCCGAGGGTACCGGCGTCACTTTTGTAGCCGTGCCGGACCTCAGACTCGCGGTGCCGTACCATTGTCAACGACTGACGGTTGTAAAAATCTTGCAAATTGATTTGAAGGATCTGTTGCAGCGTTTTTGATTAGGGCGGCGTCGGAGGCTTGCTCCGTTCAAACCAGGTTAGCTGGGGTTGGTGTGTGATCCCGTGGGCCTGGGCGTGACCTACCCCTCGGGTAGGGCACGCCAAGCCACATCAAACTCGCAGCACAAGAACATGCGCTCTGGTCATACCGGCTCATCGTGAGCCCTGAATCTGGAACCGGCCCGATGTGTAAGCAGCGAGCCGTCAAACGGCCCCATTCAATCATGGAGTCACATCATTTAAGATCGCGAAAGCTGTCATTGCGGGTTACGGAACTGCTTTCCGATGACATTCGAAGATGCGATCGGGCGTCAGAACCGGATCGCTGACCGCCGCTTCCACCTCGGCGAGCCCGGCTAATATAATCAGGTCTGAGGCTGCGCGCCCTGTCGTTCCCAGCATTTACATTAGGCAGCCTTGCCAAGATTGTCCCGCAGCAGAACCTGCCTGAGCGCATCGACGAACGTCCGAATATCTGTCGTACTATGGGCAGGCGTAATCGTCACCCTGAACCGCTCGGTTCCCACCGGAACACTCGGCGCCAGAATTGGCTGAACGTATATTCCATGCTGATCCAGAAGCTGGCGGGACGCTTCCTTGCAACGGAATGGATCACCAATAAGCACAGGAATGATGTGGCTTCGGGTCGGCATGACGGGGATGCCCGCCTCTTTCAGCAATCCGATTAAAAGTTTCGTTTTCCGGTGCAGATCAATTCGTTCTGAATCTGAATCGCGAAGATGGCGCAGCGCTGCCAGCGCACCAGCCGCCAGCGCTGGCGCAAGCGCCGTGGTGAAAATGAAACCGATCGAGAAGCTTCGTATGCTGTCAACAATGGAGGCAGGTCCGGTCACATAACCCCCCATCGAGCCGAACGCCTTACCTAGCGTCCCTTCGATGATGGTTGGACGATCCATGATGCCAAGTTCCGCGGCAATGCCGGCGCCTTTCGGACCGTACATTCCCGATGCATGAACTTCATCCAGAAACGTCATTGCGCCAAATTCGTCCGCCATGTCACAGATATCTTTGATCGGTGAAATGTCACCGTCCATTGAATATACCGATTCAAAAACAATGATCTTGGGTCTTGCAGGATTTACACTGCGCAGAAGCTCCCGCAAATGCGCAACGTCGTTATGCCGGAAGACGCGCTTTTCGGCCCGGCTGTTGCGGCATCCACTAATAATTGAAGCGTGGTTGTGCTCGTCAGAAAAAATAATTGTGTCCGGCATCAAAGATGCCAATGTACTCAATGATGAATCGTTTGAGCTGAAGCCGGAAACAAAAATCAATCCTGCTTCCTTATTGTGGAAAACTGCAAGCTCCCGCTCGAGCAACACGTGATAATGGTTGGTGCCACCAATGTTGCGGGATCCTCCCGATCCTGCGCCGTTGGCATCGATGGCGCGCTTCATTGCCGATAGCACTTTGGGGTGCTGCCCCATACCGAGATAATCATTAGTGCACCAAATGGTTATCTCTTTTCGCCCGTCGGGCCTATTGAGCCAGGCCTTTGGGAAGTTGCCAGACTGACGCTCCAGATCGGCAAATTCACGATACCCGCCACGGCCTTTGAGTTGCTCGATTCTTCCGGCGAAATACTTCACATAATCCAAATCAATCTCCTGTTGGGAAGCCGTTTTTCGGCGCGCTCAGTGCTGCTTCACAGCGCACCTGCGCCGGCCCATCGCGTCGCATCCCTCGACAAGCACCAGCAAGATTGGATTCGACTACGCGCTTGATCTTGCGGGGGTTTCGGCCGCTCCAGCTAATTCGGGTAACGCGCCCCAAAGTGCAAGTGAAGAGAATGTTAAATCTATTGTTACTGAAATGTCTGAAATTGTAGTGTCGCAAGGGATTTCATAATTCTGGCCAGTCGTCGTTCGATTCCTGTCGCGGCCTTGTCAGAGCTGCGCTCGGCGGGCTTTCGGGCCCGAGAGCCGCAATGCGCGAGGGCCGCGTCTTGTCGCGCAACAGCCCTTGAAGCCCTTCGGCGGCGAAACGCTCTGCAAACGCCATATGCAGCTTTTGGACGTGCTGGCCTGCCGGATCATCTTGACGGTGCCGACGTCATCGTCGGTCCAGCCGGTTCGGAGTCGCCTCAGAATCGGAAATTTCTGCCCATCAGACTGGAAATTGACACGTAAGCTTCCCGGCTCCTTCAGATGTCATCATCTCTCGCACACCAACTCATGCCACGCAGATGAGATCGCGCCTTTTTCTGTCGTCACATTCCATTGTCAGAATCGGAAAAGAAGGGTCTCCTTGTTTTTTATAAAAACAAAATTTCACAAATAATTATGAAAACGGACATGTTTGCTGCAGACAATTAACGTGCACGTACTTGTCTGCCGCTGAATAACAAAATATAGGCAGCAATTATAACTTATAAACGTAGTGAAACGCGTCAATCGACATTTCCGTAGAGCTGCAGCAGAGACGAGGGGAGTCCCATGGGCCCTATGAAGATGCAGCCCGAGGAGATGGGCAGCCTGTCCGCGCGGATTTACAGCAAGGTGCGGGATGGATTGATCATCGGCAATTTCGCGCCGGGCGATCGTCTGCTTATGCAGGATCTTGCCGAGCAGCTCGGAACCAGCATTACGCCGGTGCGCGAAGCCTGTCTGCGGCTCGTCAGCGAGCAGGCGCTCGAGTTGCGCTCCGGCAGGTTCGCCGCGGTGCCAGACCTCAGCCGCGCCCGCTACATTCAGATCAAGCTGATCCGCGTGGCACTTGAAGGGCTTGCGGCAGAACACGCTGCCGACCATTTTGCCCCCGCCGATCTCGAACAGCTTGAGACCTTCCGCGCCTCATTTGTAGAGAGCCATAAGGCCGGTAATATCAAGGAAGCGCGATCCTCCAATCGCGCTTTCCACTTCGGCGTCTACCGCCTGTCGCGTATGCCGATGCTGATCGGACAGATCGAAAGCATGTGGGCCTCGATGGGTCCAATCCTTAACGTTTACGATCGGGAAATTCCGCGCGGGTACACCGGCGCGGAAGAACATGACCATCTCATCGAGGCCTTGAGGGCTGGCGACAGGAAGAGGGCCCGCGAGGCGATCGAGAACGACATCCAGCGAGGCTCACATGGTTTTCTGCGCTATTTCGACGAGCGCGGCTCCGGCTGAGCTGAATTGCCCTAAGCACCATCGATCTGCGCGACGCGCGGTGTGCGCAGGCCGGCTGTTTCCCCGCCGTCTACAGTCACCACCGTGCCGTTGACATAGCTCGATTGATTCGAAAGTAACCAAGCGACCACATCAGCGATCTCTTCAGGGGCACCGAAGCGGTTGGCAGGGATCCGCAGTTCGAGCTGCTTCTTGCGCAGTGCATCGCTTATGATGTTGCCCATCATGCGTGTTTCGATCTGGCCGGGGCAGACAGCGTTGAAGCGGATCTCCTCGCCGAACTCCAGCGCGAGTGCCTGCGTCAGCCCGATGACCGCGGCCTTTGAGGCGCAGTAGGCAGCGAGCCCTTCTTCGCCCGTCTTTCCGGCGATGCTGGCCATGTTGACGACTGAACCCCTCCCGAGCCGCAAGCCGTCCAGCGCATGACGGATGAAGAAAAAGACGCTGCGTGCATTAACCGCAAGGACCTCATCCCAATCGTCCTGGGTGGCGGTGGCGAAGGCAATGCGCTTCGACATGCCGGCATTGTTCACGAGCCCCGCGAGCCGGCCGTTGCCAAGTTCAAGCGCACGGTCGACGACACGGCGGCAATCGTCTTCACGGACGATGTCACCGGCAACGAACGTGACACCGTGATTGGCGCGTTCGAGCGCCGCGCCCGCTTCTGCATCTCGGCCGGTCGCCACCACTCTGGAACCGCCAGACGCAAGTTTCTCCACGCAGGCCCGCCCAATCCCGTGCGTGGCGCCTGTTACGATGATCATTCCAATTCACTCCATTGCGTATTTGGCAACCGCACAGTTTGGGGGGCTCGCTTTTGGGCCAATCCCCGCCCCATCAAATCATGACGAACAACGTTGTCGTCACCTAGGATCAGTGGATCAAGTTGTGACGCGGGTTATAGCCGGTGGACTGGCCCAAGCGCCGGGCCGTCGGCCCAACGGCTAGATTGGCGATACTGCGCATGTGGCCATGTCTTTCCTCGCGTGATGGGGTGTTCCCTAGAAGCGGGGCAATATGCGGGTGTGACGACCGATAAGGCGGACCGGCTATTCCGATAGGGACATCCATACTGTCGCATGACCGACTCGTCACCCCCGCAAGGCCAGTAATGCCAGAAGTGCTGCACAATACGCCAAGAACGCACACCGACCAATCAGTGTTTCGACTGTTCGCCGCACACGGGATCGGCCTCTCAGCTGGCAAAACCATGTCGCAATGGCTGGACGTGCATCGCGATTTACGAGCCTGGTGACGCGGGACTTGCGCCGGCACGCCATCAAGGGAACCGGCCGCGACGGCTTGCCGGCGGAGGCTGTGCTGCCCTGCCCCTGCTCAGCAGCACCACCCACTAAGCATCGGGAACCCGCGTTCCATTTAGAAGCCTCCACGTTGCGGGCCTTTGCCCGGCTGCCGGGAGAATGAAGTCGCAAGACAACACCCGCAATCCGGGCGCCGACCTCTAGGAAGAACTCAGGCTGGCAAGCGCCAGACGAGAGAAGTTGGAAAGCGGCACGGTCGTGCGCGGGAACCGTCATTTCAACAATCATCCGACCGCAGCGTGTTATGGCACGCTGCGGTGCGGTTCAGCGCGGCTGTTGCAGCACGCGAATGCACTGGGCACATCTCCTCCCTAAAGACCCTATGACGATTTGGTCGATAGCGAAGTGCGGCTGCTGACCAATGGCTCTGTATTCGAAGGCCACGCTGATCGCTTTGACTTATTCGCCGGCGCTTGATGTCAGGCAACTCGATCGACAAGCCGCATACCGGTCGGTCGCGAGGAAGCCCACATCGCCGCGGCCAGTTGCATGGCTGCTGTCTCCGACCTCGTCTTTCGTCAAATGGATTGTGATCCCGGTCGAGGCAGCGAAACCGCGATTGAAGACACCTTCCCGGCTGAGCACCGGCTAATGAAAACGCTATTGACTTATAACTTATAAGTAGTACGGTGGCGTTGTGAATGAGCGACAGCGCGGACGGACCCTAAGGCGCATTCGCCGAAACGGTGACTTCCACGCATCGGCATCTCTGCTCCCAAGGCAGACCGGGGAGCCGGCGAATTTGCCGGCTCCCCACCCGGGAACACACGAAACAAATGGGGAATCACATGACCAAGAATCGCGCTTTCCGATCCATCCTCGCGGCGGCTTTCGTCACCGGCGTGGCCGTCCTGCCCAACGCCGCCC
Organism: Mesorhizobium sp. M0152; assembly: GCF_040322415.1. Classification (NCBI taxonomy): domain Bacteria; kingdom Pseudomonadati; phylum Pseudomonadota; class Alphaproteobacteria; order Hyphomicrobiales; family Phyllobacteriaceae; genus Mesorhizobium; species Mesorhizobium sp. M0152. Next base: position 25,278 of record NZ_JAMYTH010000042.1, on the reverse strand, counting down.
AGGCCAAGGATTGGTGGCCCTTCAAGATCAACGCGGCCAAAGGCGGCGATCTGAAAAAAGTCGAGGCACTCGACTATGTGCCGCTGGAAAAGGCCGAGAAGCCTTGGAACCTGTGCGTCTTGTTTCCGCACCTCAAGGACAGCTACTGGGTCTCGGTCGACTACGGTATCGTTGAGGAAGCAAAGCGCCTGGGTGTCAAAGTGACGGTCCTGCAGGCTGGCGGCTATGACGCGCTGCCCAAGCAGCTGTCGCAATACGACGATTGCGTCGCATCCGGTGCCCAGGGTATGCTCGTCGCCGCCATCTCGGAAGCCGGTCTGGCGGCCAAGCTGAAGGAGGGCGACGCCAAAGGCCTTGTCCAGATCGCCGTCGCCAATCCCATTCTGGAAACTCCGATCACCGCGCGCATCACTCCCGATACCTACCAGAAGGGTTTTCAGGAGGGTGAGTACCTCAAGAAGTATCTCGGCGACAAAAAGACGACCGCGATCGGCCTGCCAGGTCCGCAGGGATCGGGTTGGGCGGAGAGCTATATGGCGGGCTTTCGCGACAGCATCAAAACCGGCAACATCAAGCTCGCGGCCGAGCTCTATGGTGAGCCCGGCGTTCCGCAAAGCCTGCGCCTCGTCGAGGACGCCCTGCAGACCTATCCCGATCTCAATGTCATCTGGGGCGGGGCTGCTGCGGCGGAAGCGGCCGTCAGCGCCGTCGCCGACGCTGGCCGCGACGATGTCGTGATCATGTCGTCTTACGAGAACCAGACGATGCTGAAGCTGGTCAAGGAAGGCAAGGTGCTTGGCTTTGCCGCCGAGTATCCGGTGATGATGGGCCGCATCAGCGTCGACCTCGCGGTGCGCGCCTTGGAAAAGAAGGACTATGAGAAGGTTCTGCTGGTGGCGCCGGGTATCGTGACCAAGGACAACGTCGACAAAATCGACCCGACGCAGATTTTCGCGCCCGATGGGTGGAAGCCTGAATTTTCGGTACAATAGTCGCATCTTCGATGGGCGGCAGACCTCGGCCTGGCCTGCCGCCCTTTTTGCTTCGAGTTCGGTGGTGTCAGCGATGCTTGAACTTACGGGTATGACGAAGCGTTTCGGGGGTGTGGTGGCGCTTGACGGCGTCGACTTCTCGCTGTTGAGCGGCGAGGTCCATGCCCTTCTCGGCGAAAACGGCGCCGGCAAGTCGACGCTCATCAATCTGATAGCGGGAACCTATGGCTGGACCGAAGGCTCGTGCCGTATCGACGGCCAAACCGTTTCCGCGCTGACCCCACAGAAATCCCGCGATGCCGGGGTGGCGGCTGTGTTCCAGGAATTTAGTCTCGTCCCCGACCTCACGGTCGAGGAGAACCTGTTTCTTGGACGCGAGATCAAAGGACGGCTTTTCCTGAACCGGCGCGCGATGCGTGCCCGCGCGGAAGAACGCTTCCGCGACATTGGCTTTCACGTCGAGCTGGCCAGCAAGATCGAAACGCTCACCCGGGCGCAAAAGCAGATGGTCGAGATTGCCAAGGGCATGCTTTCGGATGCCAAAATCCTCATCCTGGACGAACCGACCGCGTCGCTTACCGACGGTGAAGCGGAAAAACTGTTCGCCGCCATCGCGGGCCTCAAGGCGCGGGGCGTCGGTATCATCTATGTGTCGCACCGCATGGCGGAGATCCGTCGGCTCGCGGACCGTGTCACGGTGCTGCGAGGAGGGCGTAAGATCGACACAGTGGCCATCGCCGCGGCATCGGACGCGACCCTGATCGAGATGATGGTCGGCCAGCCGGTCGAACGACTTTATCCGTCAATCAGCCAGCGCCCCGCCGAAATCGTGCTGGCGACCAGGGGGCTGCGTGACTCCGGTAGCGTGTCGGGCGCCTCCATCACGGTCAGGGCTGGAGAAATCGTCGGCCTGGCAGGCCTGGTTGGCTGCGGCCGCAGCGAACTTTGCCGGGCGGTGTTCGGCTTGGAGCGGGTGACGTCCGGTGAGATCGAGCTCCATGGCGCGGTGGTTCGAGCGCCAGTGCCGCACAGCATGTTGCGTGCCGGACTTTGTTACTACCCGGCCGATCGCGGCGCCGAGGGACTGGCGCTTGGCCGGCCAGGCCGCGAGAATGTGACCATGGCGGCGCTCGACGACCCGAGACTGTCCCAGGCCGGACTGCTCAAGTCGTGGCGCGAGCGCCGGGCGATAGCCGCGCCGTTGAAGACCCTGGGTCTGCGACCGATGGCGCCGGAACGCGCGGCGTCGTCTTTTTCGGGAGGAAACCAGCAGAAACTCGTGCTGGCGCGCGGTCTGATGCGTCCTGTCTCGGTCCATATTTTCGATGAACCGACGGTCGGCATCGACGTGGGCGCTAAAAGCGAGGTCTACAGGCTTATGAAAGGCCTGGTCGAGAATGGCGCGGCTATTCTGCTGTCATCGTCCGAACTGCCAGAGCTCGTTCACCTGGCCAACCGCGTCTATGTCATGCGCGAAGGGCGCATAGTCGCCGAACTCAAAGCCGACGGCATCACCGAGGCCACTGTGCTGCGTCACTATTTCGACGCCGAAACCGGCGCCACGGAGGCAGCATGAGCCCTGACACGCTGCGGCGCCGTTTTCTGGAAACCGGCGGGATCGTCATCCTGCTTCTGGTCGCGGTTGCGGCCGCGGCCGCGATCATCGAACCGCGTTTTCTGAACCGCCTGAACATCCTCAACGTCCTGCGCAATTTCTCCTTCCTGGCGGTTCCGGCGATCGGCCAGATGATCGTCATGACCACGGGCGGTTTTGATCTGTCGGTCGGCGCCACCATGGCCTTGGCGTCCGTGGTCACGGCCGCGGCGATGGCCGCGATGCCCGACGCGCATGGGCTCCAGCTGCTGGTGGCGGTAGCGCTGGCCTTGGCCAGCGGCGCCTGTGTTGGCCTGGTAAACGGCACGCTGGTGGCGCGCCTTTCCCTATCACCTTTCATGGTGACATTGGCATCGTTGTCGATCGTCGCGGGACTTACGCTCTATTACACGCAGGGTATCCCGATCTATGGCGTTTCCGACGCCTTCGTCTATGCCATCGGGCGAGGGCAGGTGCTTGGCCTGCCGCCGGTCTTGCTGCTGGCGATCGTGGTGATCGCCATCGCCATCATTCTGCAGCGTCGGACCGCGCTCGGGCGCCACTTCTACGCCGTCGGCGGCAACGTCGGCGCCGCCCGACTGTCGGGAGTGCGCACACACCGTGTGTTGATTACCGCCTATGTGCTCTCCGGTCTTTTGGCCGCACTCACCGGCGTGCTGATCACCGCCCGTATCGGTTCCGGCCAGTCGACGATCGGCGGGACGCTCGGACTGGAGACGATCGCAGCGGCGGTGATCGGCGGCGTTTCATTGCGCGGCGGCTCAGGCCGCGCCGAGAACGTCGCCATGGCCGCGCTGTGCCTGGCGATCATCGCCAATGCGATGAACCTCACGCAGATCGACAGCAAATTCCAGACGCTGGTGCTGGGTTCGGTGCTCATCGGCGCACTGGCTTTCGACCGAATTGTTCAGGGGAGGCGGGCCAATGTCTGATCGTCCAGACATGGCGGCTCCGGTTGTCCTTGACCGCGCTCGCCCGGACATCCGCCAGTTCGCGTCGCAGGCCAAGCTGCCGGGGCTCGTATTCCTGGCCCTGCTGGGTCTCGGTCTGCTCGACCCGCGCATTGTTTCAAGCGGCAATCTCTGGAACATCGCGATCCAGACGAGTTATCTCGCACTGTTTGCCATGGCGCAGACCATGGTGCTGCTGACGCGCGGCTTCGACCTGTCGCTTGGTTTCACCGTCTCGCTCGTCAGCGTCATATCGGCGATGGTGATGACCGGAACCGGCGATATGCCGATCCTGTGGGGAATCGCCGCCGGCCTTGGCGTCGGGCTGCTGATCGGCGGGCTGAACGGCTTCCTCATCGCCGGTATCGGCATCAACCCGTTGGTGACGACGCTCGGCATGGCCAACATTGTCGTGGCACTGGCTTCAACCGTCAGCGGCGGCTTTCCCGTGCCGGGCGTTCCCGAGGCCTTCACGGACGCCTTGGCGGAGGGACGGCTGATCGGCATTCCGGTGCCCATCGTGTTCGCCGCGCTGTGTTTCGCACTGTTGTTCCTGATCTTGCGCTTCACCGTGTTCGGCCGCGGCCTGTATCTCATCGGCGCCAACCCTCGCGCGGCGACGGCGGCGGGCGTTCGAACCGGACGCGTCGTTGCGATCGACTACGTGGTCTGCTCGCTGCTGGCCGCGATTGGCGCCATGCTGCTCACCGCGCGCACCGGATCGGGCGAGCCCAATCTTGGCGGCAACCTGACCCTGGAATCGATAGCGGCGGCGGTGGTCGGTGGCGTGCGCCTGACCGGCGGCGAAGGAGGCGTCACCGCGGCTCTGCTGGGTGCCCTGTTCATCACGGTCATTTCCAACGCCATGAACCTCATGCAGCTCGACGGGTATCTGCAGCAGGTTCTTTTGGGCCTCATCATTCTGGCCAGCCTGATACTGGGCCGCGATTACAAGAAACGCTAACAGCTTCGGACCTTAAATGGCTTATCAAGTCTGCATCGATATCGGCGGAACCTTCACCGATTGCCTGGTTTCCGAGCCCGGTGGGAAAATCTCGATCTTCAAATCGCCCACCACGCCCGGCGAATTCGAGAAGGGGTTCATCAACGTGCTGCACGTCGCGGCCGCCGGATACGGGCTCGATCCCGCGACGTTCATGACCGCGATCGATTTGATCGTACACGGCTCGACCGTCTCGACCAACGCGCTGGTCGAGCGCAAGACCGTCAAGGTCGGATTGATCCTCAACGAAGGACATCAGGACATCCTCGTCCTGCGCGAGGGCCCGCGCAAGGGCGCCTTCCAGTGGCGGCTCGACTATCCCGAGCCCTATGTCCCGCGCCACCTGACGAAGACGGCGCGGGGCCGCGTCGATGCGCGCGGGCGGGAGCTCACGCCTCTGTCGAGATCCGATGTCGAGGCGGCGATAGCCGACTTCCGGCGCTATGGGGTCGAAGCGATAGCGGTCGGTCTGCTTTGGTCGGTCGTCAATCCCATCCATGAAACAACGGTGCGCGAAATCATCGCGCAGGCATGGCCGGAGATCCCGGTGACGCTTAGCCATGAAGTCAATCCGATGTCGCGCGAGTATAAGCGCATCATCGCGGCCGCCATCGACGCGTCGATCAATCCGATCGTGCGAACCTATATCGAGGACTTGCGGCGAGCACTGTCGCAGGCTGGTTTCCAGGGCGAGCTGCTGCTGGCCAACTGCGTCGGTGGAATGATGCCTCCCGCCGAGATGCTGCGGCGGCCAATCTACAGCGTCATGTCGGGGCCGACGCTGGCGCCGATGGCCGCGCTGGCGCTGAGCGACGAAGCCAACGTCATCGTCGGTGACATGGGCGGCACCACCTTCGACGTCTCGGCTTTGCGCGACCACCAGATCATCGTCACCCCGGACAGCATGATCCACGACGATTCGCTGGGGATCGCGAAGGTGGATGTGAGATCGGTCGGCGCCGGCGGCGGGTCCATTGCCTGGGTCGATGATGGCGGCCTGCTGCGGGTCGGCCCACAGAGCGCTGGCGCGCGGCCGGGGCCGGCATGCTACGGAGCGGGCGGCACCGCGCCGACGGTCACCGATGCCAATGTCGTGCTCGGCATCATTGACCCCGATTATTTTCTCGGCGGCCGGATCAAGATCAGCCGCGAACTGGCCGAGAAAGCGGTCGCGAGCATCGCGACGCGGCTCGGCATCCCGCTGCTCGACGCGGCTTACGCCATCCAGACCACCAGCAACCACAACATGGTCGGGGCCATCGAGGAAATCACCATTCGCGAGGGCATAAACCCACGCGACAGTTTCTTTGTCTGCGGCGGCGGCGCGACCGCCATCCACATCGCCGAGATGGCCGACATATTGGGCTTGAAACGCTACATGATCCCGCGCTTCATGGCTGGGTTGAGCGCGTTCGGCGGGTTGATCTCTGATATCACGCGCGAGGAAAGCGCGGTTTTCCTGACCTCGACCCGGCGCTTCGACGCCGCTGGCGTCTCCGACATCCTGGCGCGGTTGAAGGTGTCGGGCGAGGCATTCCTCGAACAGGCCGGCGTTGAGCCCGAGCTGCGGCGTTTCGAGTTCTCCTTTCTTGGTCGCTACGAGTACCAGTCCTGGGAAATCGAGGTCCATTTCGAGGCCAATGAGCCGCGCCTCGAAGCGGAAAAACTCCCAAGTCTCGTCGAAGCGTTTCATCAGATGCACGAACGCATTTATTCGATCAGATCCGACCGCGACATTGTCGAATTCACCAACTGGAAGCTGCGCGCGGTGGGCAAGCGGGCTAACCAGGATGCCTGGAAGGATTTCAGGCTGGCCGACCAGGCGACGGCGCCGGTCGCCAAGACCCATCGGTCAGCTTATTTGCATGAAACCCGGCGGACGAGCTCTCTGCCTGTTTACGACATGGACCAGCTGGGCGCGGGGGCGGCGCTTGATGGGCCATGCCTGGTGGAGGCGACGACGTTCACCGCCTTCCTCAAGGACGGACATCGCGGGCGCGTCGACCCACAAGGCAACATCGTCGTGACCGTCGATTGACACCAACCTTCCCGAGCAAGGCATCATAAAATGAATTCACCTGTCATTCGCCTGGAGACGCCAACGCGCCGCGTCGATCCGTTCCTGATGTCGGTTCTCAAAAGCCGGTTCGAGGCGGTCGTGCGGGAAATGACGCTGGTCGTGATGCGGGCCAGCCGCTCGGCGGTGATCAAGAACGCCCGCGACCTGAGCTGCGCGATCCTGACCTATGATCACCGCCTCGTTTCCACCGAGGACGCGCTGCCGATCCACGTCATGTCGATGGATCTAGCGACCCGTCCGATAACGGAGTTGTTCGACGATATCGCCGACGGCGACATCTTCCTCAACAACTGCCCATACACTGGCGGCACGCATCATGCCGACCTGATCATGGCCATGCCGATCTTTTTCGATGGCAAGCCGCTGTTTTGGGCCGTGGCGCTTTCCCATCACGCCGATACTGGCGCGCCGACGCCTTCGACATATCTGCCATTCGCCAAGAACGTTTATGAGGAAGGCATCCACTTTCCCTGCGTGCGCGTGGTCGAACAGCACAGGGAGAAGCAGGACATCCTGCGCATCGGCATGATGCGCAACCGTGTTCCAGACATCTGGCTGGGCGACGTGCGCGCCCAGATCGGCGCCTGCAGGACCGGTCGACGCCGTCTGTTGGAACTGCTTGAAAAATACGGCCGCGACACGCTGCTGGATTTCGTCGAGGACTGGTTCGACTACGGTGCGCGTCGCGCCATGGCCGAGATCGCCAAATTGCCGAAGGGCAAGTTCTCCTACGAAGTCCGCCATGACCCGGTCCCCGGCGTGGCGGAGGAGGGCATCCCGGTCAGGATCACCATCGATGTCGACCCTGAAGCCGGCGAGATCACGGTCGATGTGCGTGACAACATGGATAACGTCCCTGGCGGTCTCAACCTTTCGGAAAACACCTGCACGGGCTCGTGCCGCATTGGCGTCTTCAACAATCTCGACGACGGCATCCCGCACAATGAGGGCGCCAAGAGCCGGATCAAGGTGTTGATGCGGGAGGGAAGCGTGGTTGGCAAACCCCGCTACCCCGTAGGCACCTCGGTGGCGACCACCAATGTCAACGACCGGTTGATCATCGCCGGCAATTGCGTGTTCTCGACGATGGGAGAACCCTATGGCCAGGCCGAGAGCGGCTCGCACCTGCCGGCGGGGATCGGGGTGATTTCGGGCAAGGATCCGTTCAAGGACGGGCAGCCCTACGTCAACCAGGTCTTCATTGGCTACGCCGGCGGCGGCGCGCGTCACGGCTATGACGGCTGGTTGACATATTGCGGGCCGGCGAATGGCGGCCTGATCGCGCTGGATTCCGTGGAGGTGGACGAATCCATGTATCCCATCATCATTGAATCGCGCGGCGTGGCGGCGGATACCCAAGGCATTGGCGAGTTCGAGGGCGCTCCCGCGGTGGGCGGTGTCTTCTATCCCGTCGACCACGAGATGACACTGGTCTACTCGGCCGATGGCACAACTTTTCCGCCGCGCGGCGTGCTCGGCGGCGGTGACGCCAAGGCCAGTCGCAGCGCCAAGCGCGGCACGGACGGCAAGCTGGTGGAATTGCCTGCGTTCCATGAGGAGGCGTGTCGCGCCGGCGAGCGCATCGAGTTCGTTGCCTGTGGCGGCGGTGGCTACGGCGACCCGACCAAGCGCGATGTCCGCCGTGTCGCGGCCAGCGTTGACCGCGGCTGGCTGACGAGCGAAGCGGCTCGCCAATCCTACAAGGTGGCCCTGGTGCTGGACGCCGAGCAGGGCGTCTGGGTCGTCGACCAGGATGCCACCGCGCGCCTTCGGGCGGCCTGAGCCAGCGCGAAGAGAGGTCGCCAGCAAATGACCGGCGGCTTCGATCACGCCCGCTTGGCGGCCGCGTCCTGCTCGTCGAAATACCGCAACAGGTTCATGCCACCGCGCACGATGTCGCGTTCGATCGCCTTACGCGCCACCTTCTTGTTGCGGGTCCGGAACGCTTCGATCAGCGTCTCGTGCTCCTCCGCACCGATGTAATCGTTCTCGGCCTGCAGATAATACACGTTAAGGATAGGGCCCATCGAGACCCACAGGCTTTCGATCTGGGCGATCAGCATATCCATCTTGGACAGGCGGTAGACGCCGAAGTGGAATTCACGATTGGCGCGACGGGCGCGGTCAGCATCGCCGGACGTTTCGCCGGCCACGAAATCGCGATGGATCTCGACCAGTTTTGCAATGTCCTTCTCCGAAACATGCTCAACGGCGAGTTCGGCCGCTAGTCCCTCGAGCGCGATGCGAATGAGCCGGACCTGCCAGTAACGCGACCGGGTCAGCTCTGGAACGGTGATGAACCGCCCTGACCGCAGTTCCAGCGCCTGCTCGCTGACGAGCCTGAAACAGGCCTCGCGCACAGGCGTGACGCTGGTGCCCAGCCGTTGCGCCAGATCCTGCATCAACAGTCTTTCGCCGGGCCGGAAATTGCCGGCGATCAGGGCTTCGCGCAGCGAGATATAAGTTCTCGCCGACAGACTGCCTTGCTCGATTGGCTGCATCGTGCTCATGGTCCACCGCTGCAATCTTGGCCGCACCGAATCGACAACGGATAGTGCGAGACGCTCTTATATCCTATAAGTCCGTTGCGAAACATGGCTAGGAGCTGGCGGGTTTCCCAGCGGAGAGCTTGCGCAGGATTGTCTCAATAACATCCAGTGACTTCTCAATCGTGGCCCGGTCATGGCTCCCTGACAGGTAGAGACGCTTGAGCGGAAGCGGCTGACCGATCAGCCGGTTCGCCACCATCTCTCTGCGGAATGCAAGATCCAAAACATCGTCGTTGCCCAGCAAGTCCTGGTAGTCGCGGTAAGGACCGCTGAGGAAATAGATCAGCCAGACCGAGCCAAACCCGGCGCTCTGCGCGGGCAGGCCGAGGCGATCGATAATGCCATCCAGCTGCGTGCGCATGAAAGCGCCGAGGGCAAACAGGCGTTCGTAGAAGCCTGGTTTCGACAGCTCCTCGATCGTCGCCTGCATGGCGGCGAGCGTCGACGGCGTGCCGTTGAAAGTACCGCCCATGAACACGGATCCTTCCCCGGTCCGGCCGACGAGCGTCATGAGATCGCGACGACCGGCCACCACGCCAACGGGATAGCCTGAGGAGGCCGCCTTGCCGAAGGTCGCGAGATCAGGCGTGACGTCGGCGATCGACTGATAGCCGCCGAGCGCGTGGCGAAAGCCGGTGATGACCTCGTCGAAGATCAGCACGACACCATGATCGCTGGTCAGGCGACGCAGGTCGCGCAGGAAAACATCCGTCGCCATCACCGACCCCATATTGTGAGCGATTGGCTCGATGATGATCGCCGCGACCTCGCCCGGATTGGCCTTGAGATAATCCTCGACGGCGCCGGCATCGTTGTAAGGCAGCACGATTGTGTGACGGGCGGCATCATCGAGGATGCCGGCGCTGATGGGGTCGTACTTGCCGATCGCCTGCGCGTGCGACTGTACGTTCATGGCGACATAGTCGTGCCAGCCGTGATAGCCGCCTTGGAACTTGATGATGCGCTTGCGACCGGTGGCGGCACGGGCAAGGCGCAGGGCGTGATAGGTCGCCTCCGATCCGGAATTGCAGAAGGCGACGAGATCCGCGCAAGGGATGCAGTCGACCAGCGCCTCCGCCACCTCGATCTCCAGCCGCATCGTTCCCACGCCGACAAGATCGATGTCCTGGGAGACCGCAGCGATGCGTTCACGCACCGCCGGATGACAGTGGCCAAGCACGTTGGCGCCGAAGCCGCAATGGAAGTCGGTGTACTGGTGTCCCTCGACGTCGTAGAGAAACGCACCCTGCGCCCGGGCAAAGACATGCGGCGCGCCCAGCCTGCGGCTCGGGCTGAGCAATCCGCCCGGCATCACCGCACCGGCGCGCTCGATCAGTGAGGTGGTGTTATTCTGATCGGTCATCGTAATGTCCGTGCATGGCTATGGTTGTCCGCCGCTCAGCCGAGGGCCTCGCGGACGGTGGCCTCGATCCCCGCCGCGTCCAGCCGGTAGTGCTTGTAGAGATGCGTTGGCGGCGCAATCAGGCTGTATTCGTCGCGGATGCCATGGCGTATCAACCGTGCCGGGCTGCCCGCCTCCGCCAGGATTTCCGCCACCGCGCCGCCCAGACCGCCGAGGATATTGTGTTCCTCGATCGTCAGAATGAAGCGGGAGTGAGCCGCGGCCGAAAGCACTGCCTTGGTATCCAGTGGCTTCACCGTATGCATGTCGATCAGCCCGACGGATTTGCCCGCCGTGCGCAGCGCGCGGTAAGCCTCCCTTGAGGGATGGACCATCGAGCCACAGGCGATGATGGTCAGGTCCGATCCTTCGCCGTGAACGATCGCCTTGCCGAACTGGAAGTCGACGCCGTCGTCTTCATAGACCAGCGGTTCCTGGCCGCGGCCAATGCGGAAGTAGATTGGCTGGGCATGATTGACAGACGCCTTGACGGCGGCCGCCAGTTGCGGGCCGTCGGCCGGTGCGACGACCGTGAGATCGGCAATGCTTCGCATAATGGCAAGATCTTCCGTCGCATGGTGGGAGGTGCCGTAAAAGCCGAGTGAAATACCGGCATGATGACCGATCAGCCGCACCGGCAGCGCCGAATAGGCGACGTCGGTTCTGATCTGTTCGCAGCACAGCAGCGCCAGGAAAGAAGCGAATGTAGCGACGAACGGCATGGCGCCGGTGCTGGCCATGCCGGCAGCAGCCGAAACCATGTTCTGCTCGGAAATGCCAAATTGCGTGAAGCGCTCGGGAAAGCGTTGCGCGAACCGCACCAGCCCGTTGGAATATTGAAGGTCGGCCGTACCGGCCACGACCGGATAACCGTCTTCGGCCAGATCAATGAGCGCGTTGGCCAGGTAACTCAGGCCAGGCGCGCGCGCGTTGATCTGGCGGTACTGCCAGGAGTTGGTATCGATCGGGCCGTTCATTGTGTTTTGCCTCCACGCTTGATCTCTTCGGCGGCCAAGGCCTCGTCCGATGGCGCGAGATAGCCCAGATGCCAGCCGGGTTCGGTTTCCATGTAACCAACGCCCTTGCCTTTGGAGGTCTTGGCAATGATGCAGACGGGCCGGGTGCGGTCTGCCTCGGCCTTCAACTGTCGCAGCAGCGTCGCGAGAGCGACGACGTCGTGCCCATCGACCTCGTGCACCTGCCAGCCGAACGCCGCCCATTTGTCGGCCAACGGTTCGATGCCGATGATGTCGTCGACCTGCCCGTCGAGCTGGTATCCGTTGCGGTCGACGATGGCGATCAGATTGCCGGCCTTATGGTGGGCGGCGGACAGCGCCGCTTCCCAGACCTGGCCCTCCTGCATCTCGCCGTCACCGAGCAGGACATAGACATCGAAGCGCCGGTTGGCCGCACGGCCGCCAAGCACCATGCCGAGGCCGCCGGACAGGGCATGGCCGATCGAGCCGGAGCTGAAATCGACGCCGGGCACCTTGCGCATGTCGGGATGATCGCCAAGCGGATTGCCGAGCCGGGTATAGCCGTCGAGAACGTCCTTGGAGAAGAAGCCCCAGTCGACCAGCAGCGGATAAAGGCCGACCGCGGCGTGCCCTTTGCCCATAAGGAAGCGGTCGCGGTCCGGCCATTGCGGCTCGCCGCGCCTCAGCCGCATCGCATCGTAGTAGAGCGTGGCGAATATTTCCGCGCAGGAGAACACCGACGAATAGTGGCCCACCTTGGCGATCTGGATGAGGCGCAGCGTCTCGAGCCGGACGAACTCTGCCGTGTCGCGCAACAGGGCGATCCGCTCCGCGTCGGGTGGCAGGGTGTTGTTTGAAGGAGTGGGTGCGTTGGCCATTGGACGTCACTCTCGGGATCATTTTTTCTCGACAACTTATAAGTTATAAGATATTTGTCGCTGAAGCAACCGCCTATCTGGTCGCAAGGAGAATTTTGATGAACAACGAATCGCGCGTGCTGGACATGGCCAGGCACTTTCATTCCCAAACCGATCCACGCCTGCATGAGGATCATGGTCCGTTGACGATCGTGGCCGGCGAAGGCGCGACCGTCACGGATGACGCGGGCAACCGCTACATCGAGGGCATGGGCGGACTCTGGTGCGCCTCGCTTGGCTTCAGCGACAGCCGGCTGGCTGTCGCTGCTGACCGCCAGATGCGCAAGCTCGCCGTCTACCACACCTTCAACCACCGCTCGAACGAGCCCACCGTCGAACTCGTCGAGCAGCTTACCGCGTTGGCGCCGTTCGACCACGCGCGCGTCTTTCTGGTCGGCTCCGGTTCGGAAGCCAATGATACGATGATCAAGCTCGCCTGGTATTACCAGGCGGCGCGGGGGCGTCCGGAGAAACGCAAGATCATCAGTAGGTTTGGCGCCTTCCACGGCAGTACAATCATGGGCGCGGCGCTGAGTGGCCTGCCGCACATGCACAAGTCCTTCAACCTGCCGCCGCTTCCCGTCATATTCGCGGCGCGACCGTTCCATTATCTCGATGGTCTGCCGGGCGAGGCGGAGCATGACTACGCCACGCGCCTGGCCCGGGAACTTGAGGCGCTGATCCTTTGTGAGGGGCCAGAGACCATCGCCGCGATGATCGCCGAGCCGATCATGGGCGCCGGCGGCGTGCTGGTACCGCCGGAGGGTTATTTTCCAAAGGTTCAGGCGGTGCTGCGCAAATACGACATCCTCATGCTGTCCGACGAAGTGGTCTGCGGCTTCGGACGCACCGGAAACTGGTTCGGTAGCCAGACTTTTGGCATGGAACCGGACATGCTGTCGGTCGCCAAGGGGCTTTCATCCGGTCATCTGCCCATTGGCGGCGTCATTATCTCCGACAAGGTCTACCAGTGCGTCGCCGATGAGGCCCACAAGGTCGGCGTGTTCGGCCACGGTTTCACCTATTCCGGCCATCCGGTGACAGCCGCCGTCGCCGCCGAGGCGATCAGGATCTACCGCGAGATCGATCTCGTGAGCCAGGCGCGCCGTCTCGGCGATTATCTGCATGCAGCGCTCGCGGACGCGCTCAACGACCATACACTGGTCGGCGAGGTCCGCGGCCGCGGTTTTATAGCGGGGATCCAGATCGTCGAGGATCGCGCCACCCGTCGCGCCTTTGCGCCGGAGCTGCGAATTGGCACCGATGTCGAGCGGCGGTGCCGCGAGCACGGAGTCATGATCCGCAACATGGGCGACGTGCTGGCAATCTGCCCGCCCTACGTCATCGCCCCTAAAGAGATCGATTACATGGTTGATGGCATTCGCGCGGCTCTTGATGAGACCGCGGCGGCCCATGCGCGGACTGACCAGTCGGCATGAACCCGCCCGGCGAGGCGGCGAGACATCGCTGGAGGGGCCGGCCGCGCGAAAGGCGCTTGGGCAAGCGCGAGCCGCAGCCAGCATACAGGATCCTGAGTGTCTTATCCGAACGGAGGCCAGACCATGCTTCAGAAAACCAGCCATTTCATGCGGCAGGCCAATCTCATCAACGGCGAGTGGGTGCAGGCCGACAGCGGCCAGACGGTCGACGTCAACAATCCAGCCACCGGCCTCAAGATCGGCACCGTACCGAAATCGGGCAAGGCCGAGACCCGCCGCGCCATCGAAGCCGCCGCAGAAGCTTTCAAGAGCTGGCGCAAGACGACCGCGCTCGAGCGCTCGAAGCTGCTGCGCAAGTTGCACGACGCGATGATGGACAACCAGGACGTGCTGGCCGAGCTGCTGACCATCGAGCAGGGAAAGTCGCTGTTCGAATCGAAGGGCGAGATCGGCTCGGCCGCGTCCTATGTCCTGTGGTTCGCCGAGGAAGGTCGCCGCACCTATGGCGACGTGGTGCCATCACCCTGGGCGGATCGCCGCATTCTGGTGACCAAGGAGCCGGTCGGCGTCATCGCCGCGATCACACCGTGGAATTTCCCGTCCTCGATGCTGGCCCGCAAGCTCGGTCCCGCACTTGCCGCCGGTTGCACCGCGGTCGTAAAGCCCGCCTCGCAGACGCCGTATTCCGGCCTTGCCTGGGGGGCGCTTGCCGAGGAAGTCGGCTTTCCCAAGGGCGTCGTCAACATCCTGACCGGCGCCGCCGGCGAGATCGGCGACGAGATCTGCGCAAATCCGCTGGTGTCGAAGATAACCTTCACCGGCTCGACCGAAGTCGGCAAGCTTCTCATTCAGAAGTCGTCCGTCACCGTCAAGAAGGTGTCGATGGAACTCGGCGGCAACGCGCCGTTCATCGTCTTCGACGACGCCGATCTCGAGCGTGCCGTCGCCGGCGCGATCACCGCCAAGTATCGCAATTCCGGTCAGACCTGCGTTTGCACCAACCGCTTCCTGGTTCAGTCTGGCGTCTATGACAAATTCGTCGAGAAGCTCGCCGCCGCCAGCAACGGGCTGAAGGTCGGCTCCGGCCTCGAGGACGGCGTGCAGCAGGGACCGCTGATCGACGAAAAGGCAGTCGAGAAGGTCGAAGAGCTGATTGCCGATGCGACGTCCAAGGGTGGCAAGGTTGTCGCCGGCGGCAAACGCCATGCGCTCGGCGGCTCGTTCTTCCAGCCGACCGTCATTGCCAACGCGACACCCAAGATGCGCTTCATGAAGGAAGAGATTTTTGGCCCGATCGCCCCGGTGTTCAAGTTCGAGACCGAAGAGGAGGCGATAGCACTCGCCAACGACACCGAATTCGGCCTCGCCTGCTATTTCTACACCGGTGATCTCGGCCGCGCCTTCCGCGTGATGGAAGGACTGAAATACGGCATGGTCGGCGTCAATGAAGGCCTCATCACCACGCCGGAGGCACCGTTCGGCGGCGTCAAGGAATCCGGCCTCGGCAAGGAAGGCGGACATCAGGGCATCGAGGATTACCTCGATACCAAATATGTCTGCATCGGCGGCCTCGGCTCTAGTGCGCCGGCTTTTCCCGCGTCTCAGAACGCGGAATGACGAACCCGCGGGTGATCCGGTGAAAATCTTTACGATGCCGAGCAGAAGGGACTTAAGATCGTGAGCGCCCTATGATCTTACGTTTCCGGAAAAAGCTTAGCAAACAGCGCGCTCAGACTGGCCATTTCCGAGAAATCGCAGACCGAGCTTGCCATGCTCCCCTTACCAAAAGGTTTGCCACAGAGCCCCCTCGGCCCAGGTGATGGCAACACGTGACGAGTTTGCGCGGCAATCGAGGTGAGCTTTGCCAGGCCGAAACTGGCGCGTTCCAGCTGGTGCGAGTCCGGCCGGGGTAAGGGATAGCGCGCTCGGTAGCGACTGTTGCAGCGTGGGAGGTGACGACCGGCAAAGCGTACATAGCAATCATGTGGGTGGGGAAATGAGCCAAGATGTGTAAGATTGCAGGGGCCGAGACGTTCTCATCCGTCGAAGGCGACATGTGCGGAGGCGATAAGCGAGGAGCCGTCGCCCTGCCGGAGCCTAGCGCCATCAAGCATGAAAGGAACACGTCGGAACCTGGGATATAGCTTGCCTGGCCGGGCGGCGATAGCCTTGTCGGCGCGGGCGAGGAGCCGTAGCCGATGATGAACACAGGAGAAGTCTGGCGTGAATGGGGCGATGATTGTCAAGCTTTGCTCCCGAGTCAGTTCGTCAACCATCTTGCCTGACCGATTGGCGACCATCTCCTCGTCCCGACCTTATATTACCGTCGCCTGTCGCCGCGAGCGCGCAGTGACTGTCAAGGATGGAGGCCTGCAGACCCCATCGCGCGGGGACTTGTCCTTGACGGTCACGAGCACGGCGGCAGGTTTGCCGTGGTCGGGGAGCCCTTTTGTTGGGCGGAAGCCGACGACAGTGTTCGAGGGGAACTCGCCATGAGCCGGGTGCGCAGAGATCGTCCGACGCTCTTGTATTTGCTGGATCCCAGCCGGCTCCGCCTCCGATTGCCTCGATAGCTCGGTAGCCTGAGCGCGTCGGCGGCATCATGCCACTATCATCGTACGAATTGCATGCTCCATCGTCCTGGGCGAGACCGGTTTGGCTAGCCAAAGGACGAAGGTCTGATTACCAGATGTGATCGGCATGGGGTCGTTTCCACCAACGACGATGATGGGCACCGTCATCAGGGTGGGACATACGGCTTCGGCCTGTCCTCGCCCTAGGAAAGTCGCTTCATCGAAAATTAGGAGGTCGGCTGCCTTCCCGCTCTCGATCCAGTCGCAAAGACTCTCGAAGGTCGCGAAGCCGACCGGCTTATAACCCAGCGCGGCGATCTTATCCTTGTAGATCTCCAACGCTGCTGGATCGGGGTCCACGACTGCAATGATTTCTCCGTTGCCAAGTGATCCATCGTATGGGCCGAAAGCGCTATCAGCTCTGACCTGCTCCTCAGCGCAGGCCGGTAAGTAGAGATCGAAGCGTGTACCTCGGCCAACAGCCGAGGTGACGTCAAGGCATCCTGCGAGCGCGCTCACATGGCGGTCCACTGCAGCAAGACCCAGTCCGGTCCCGCCGACGCGAGAGCGCGTGGTAAAAAAGGGCTCAAAGATATGCGGAAGCACCGAACTTGCGATTCCTTGGCCATCGTCGCTGATGGAGAGGAGAACGTAATCTCCCGGTTTCAAGGTGCCCTTAGCCACGGACTTCGTTTGACAGACGTGAGCGCGAGAAACGCTAACCTCGACACGGCCCTCATTCAAGAGAGCCTCCGACGCGTTCTTGCATAGATTCATAAGGATCTGCTGTATCTCGGTTGGGCTGCCCTCGATCACCGTTTGCCACTCGTTGATCTTGAGGTTCAACTGAACATCCGCACGAAGTGTAACTCGCAGCAATGGCGCCAGATCCATTACAATCTCCGCGACGTCGAAAGGCACCGTCACGCGCTTCCGATTTCGGCTTAGTGACAAAATTTGATCAATAATAAGCTTGGCTCGGTTGCTGGCCAGGATAATTTGGCCGATGTGGCCCCGAATTCTCGAGGGGCGGCGCACAAGACCTTTAGCCATCTCTGCGTAGCCGACTATTGCTCCTAGAACATTATTGAATTCATGTGTAACGCCGCTTGCGATTGTGCCGACAGCCGTCAGCCTTTCCGCATGCTCCCATCGACTCTCAAAAAGGTTACGTTCCGTGTGTACACGTTGCATTTCAAGATGGTTGCTTAAACGCACAGTAGCGCTTGCCAGAACCGGGAGGTCGTCTGTGGAGGGTGGTGAGCGATCTCCTTCAAAAACAAGGATACAAACCGCAGCCTGCTGATCGGAGGCCCTGCAACCAACAATTTGACAGACACCGGAAGTGCCTACGGCAGTCCGAACCACTTCCGACGCCGGAACGACGCGAAACACTGGCTGTTCCGCGTCTACAAGTGAGACGACTTCATGGATTAGCGTGGCGTTCCAGACGCGCATGCGCTTGTTCGCGACAAAGTACTCGGTATTCCTGCTGATACTCGGATCCACCAGAGCAAGCGCGCATTGATCCGCATCGAAAACGCATTGAATGAGTCTAAGCGCTGCTTCGGTGGAGAAGCGCCGCGAAGCCTTCGTTGCTTGACTGTCGATGAAGCAAGCTTCGATCTCACTCATTGCCGCTTCAAGCTCCAACCGCCTTTCCAATCGCTTCGTCCGCACATGCAGCGTGGAGGCTCGAATGGTCGCAAACAAGCAGAGGCATATGGACACCAAGCCAAAGAAAAGTCGTGTACGCTGCGCTTGCGCGCTCGCGAAGCTGTAGGCTTTCAGATGTTCTCGCTCCAATTCGGCGGCCTTGGCGAACGTGTCGAAGGATGGGATCCGATTGACAGCGCGGTCCAACTTCAACATTGAGGACAGTATAGCGCGGCCCTCGCGGGCAACATCCTCCGTGACTTGGTCCTGGCTAGGAGGAAGTCGGCCGAGAGACTGATCGATTTGTAATGCGAGGCTGAATCCCGGTCTGGCCGAAAATTGAAGGATCAGATTGGAAAATTCAGGCCTGTTCGACACTCCCCCCCGAAGGCGATTAGCCGAGCGAGCAAAGCGTACGAGAGAGCTTTGCAGAAGCTCATTTTGCGCGGCCGAGACCGAGATGGCAGCTTCTGTGTTTTCGAGGGAATTTTTGAGCTGTGCAACCAACCTGGAGTGCACCCCGGAGCTCTCATTGGGCGAAATCTCAACAAGGCGTTGGTAGTTTTGAAGGTTCCTTTTTAATGCTTGCCCGGTAGAAGCAACGGAACGGAAGTCCAATACCATGTCGGCGCGGGCGACGTCTCGCTGGAGCAATGCGTAGTTGATCTGAATCGTCCGCAGTTCGCTTAGGACCGCCTCGTTGATCTGGGGGTCTTGCCACTGTATCGCGACCAAGAGCGCGACCGAGGCCACTAGGGCCATTACAGAAGCTTTGTCGGTACTGAGCCATTTTTCCCAAACGAACGGCGTTTGATCCGCGGTGCGTGCCTTGCGAAGGTCCGATTTGAATTCTAGCTCCCCATCGCGTCGGTGTGCGGCCGGATGCTGCTGGAACAGGAAAGCCAAGTGTACCTCTCCCCTCAAATAGGCGGTGTAGACGCCGTCGCACTCTGCCCCCATGGCCCGCTGACCTTCCATTGATTCGCGGGCGTTTCGACCTCGACGGCGAGGCGGCAGCACAAGGCGGGCAACTGATCGCAGTTTTCGGAACTGGTCTTCCGAGAGATCATCGAAGGGGCATACAAGCGCACGCCTGCAGCAGCCGAGGATGATGCCGGCCGGTCAAACGCAACTGGCGAGGGCCGGATCTGCTGTTGGCTGGCAGCTAACACTGGCGGGGCGGCGGCCTCGACTCCGGCGTGCCTAGAGCCGGCTGCTGCGAAAGCGTCCGACACGCTTCCCTTGGGTTCATCCCGTCCAGCGGGCATCCTTGGATCGCTGAAAAAAGACGAGGCGGCTTGATGATCCTGCCCTCGCTGAAGCACCTCGCGAAACCCTTGTTCCAGTCGCAGAAGCTCCTCTGGACCGGTAGGCGGCTCGTCAGCTCGACCATCGAACAGCGGCCGGAGCGCCTCGGACACGTGCTGCTCAAAGCCCACTCGCCGGGCCTGGACCGCTTGCCCGTCTTCCAAGCCGGCGTCCTGCACCTGCGACAAAGCTGTTACACGGGATGGATTACTATTTCGCGGGTTCATACTAGCCTCACATCAAACTGTATCGTCAAAGTCCTGCGCCAATTCACACTGCGGGTCATCGAGTTGAGATTCTGCGGAGAGCGCCTCCTCTGCTCCCGTCAAGGGCGCCGGCTCCGGGAGGGCGCCTGTCTGGCTTTCAAAGATGCGTTTCAGAATGCGATCCGAAAAATATCGCACCTTCCTCAATTTTAATGGTGGCAGACCTTGATGAGAACGATTTCGTACTCGTCATTGAGCAGCCGCACCTGTTCGGGACGCAACAGCGGTGCACCTTGATGTGAATTCTGAACGTTCCAATCGAACGTTCGCGCCTGGCTGTAGGAAATCGATTGGGCTTGAAATGTGAATCCACCGATAGCTTTGGAAATGTAGTTCGGAGTCTCGTCATCTACCTCGATGTTCCTAGAAGCGCGCCGGCAGCCCGGGCGGGGGGCTTGGGGTTAGACTGCCAGCGCACGCCACTCATAAAGAGCGGCCTCTTTTCGCGGTTCGGACACCCATAGTCAACCCGGCAACATCTGGATGCCCGCTGTGCTTTTTGCAGAGCGGCGATGCCGGGCATATCGGCCGATCCTGTCTAGGATGGTGTGGCCACTCTCGTCGGCCGAGTTGATGCTCCAGCCAGTATCGCCTTGCCGACCAGCATGAGTTCGCCGTTAGCAATCCATCGTTGCGGGCGTTCCAGTCACGGCCTTCCATTCGGCGATGGCTTGCAAGCGATGAACATGTATGGCGAGAGCAGAACGTTTGGGGCGGGGGACGAAGAGGTTGCGGAGGGCTGACAAGGTCGAGACGAAGCGTTGCAGGCCTCCCGGCGATCGGACCCCTGCATCATCCGCTCCCGTTTTCGCGGCGGCACATGGGAATTCTCCGCTCTGTTGTTCAACCCCTTGTGCGACCGGTGCTCGACGTCCGGCATCATCTGTCGCTTTGCCGCTCCATACGAGCGAAGCTAGTCGGTGATCATGCGCTTCGGCGCGAGCCCCTGCTTCTTCCACAGCCGCGTCAGCAAGCGCAACCTCTCGCAGGGTGCGCTCTCAGAGTTCGTTCCTGCGCAGCGGCCTTGTTATCTCGATACTGGATAAGCGTCTACGAACCTACGCGCCGCATAACGAGCTTTGTTGCGCTGGTCGGTTGCGAAGGGTGGCTCTATGCATCGCAGTGGCGGACGCGAAATCCTCACCATCCTTCTGCATCGCGCTATTTGGCTTGCCGAAAACCCAATTTCGCCGGCACGCTGCCGCTGAATACGATGATCATCTCGCATTCTTGCTATGGAGACTGTCGTCCTTCCTGGGCACGCGGCTGACGGCGACGAAAGCGGGTTTATTCATGCAACACCCCTTTTTGGCAGGCAAGCTGGTGGACTTCGGGATGTCGGGGGCGAATATAGCGAAGACTCCCGCCGCTCGCTGATGCATTCTGGACGCAACCGCATCGAGCCGATGTGTTCGAGACGCTTCGCGGCTGCAGTCGCCGAACGATGGCCTGGTTATGCGACCTGTTCGGCATGGCTACCCCCGTCCAGTCAGGCGTTCACGAAGGTGTTTGTCGAGAGTTCGTGGAGAAAGTCCGCCACTTATCGTTGGCGAGGGCTTTGCTCCGGAGTGGCGATCGGTGCGCTGATCGACAGGCAGGCTCTGGCCAAATTCGAATCCCATGCCGTCGCGAAAGGCCGCAGAATTCGATGCGGGGGCAAACGCATCGCGCGAATGGCACGTCGAACTATCGGTCCTGTCTCCAGCGAGATGACCATCGCGCAAGAAAGAGACATTCGGGCGGCTGGCGCCTGTGATTGCTTCGACGATGCGGATAGGTCGTGCATGAGGCCAACGACACGATCTACGGCCTTCCCCCACATTTGTGCCTCAAACGGAAGCGTGTTTGGCGTGTCGCCGAGGCCTTGGAATATGGCATAGTGGTATGAACACGGGACGCATGTCGTCGGAAGCCGCGCCTTTCGGCCGAGTGAAGCAGTCCGGCATCGGGCGGGAGGGTTCCCGCCATTGCCTCGAGGACTACCTCGAAATGAAATACCTCTGCACGGGCGGCATCTGAAGCATGGGCTTGCAGGGCTCGCAGACCGGTAAACCAGCGAGCCATCTCCAAATATGTGAATTGTGGATTGCTCCTCGACGGGAGCTGAGGGGCGGCTCCGCAAGCCTTACGACGCTCTTTGCGAGCCGTAGCTGCCGAGCTGGCAAAAGGCCGGGCTACGTCGCGCCAGCGCAATCGGCGCGCAGAAAATTAGGCCTACCCGCTCCGGGACCGCGGACCTCGTCAGCTTCTCGTAAGTATGCCCGAGTAGGTTGCTCAGCTGATCTGTGGACGTGAGGCTAGCGTGAACCGGCACAAATTTGACCTATCCAATGTAACAGGTTGGCGGCAGGTGCAGCCCCCGGCATCTCAAGAGCAAGCGGCACAGGCCGGGCAAGAGGGCTTTGAGCAGCGCTCGGGCGAGGCGCGCCAAGCCGCTGCCCAAATTCCCGCCCCCGGCGTTCCGGCTCTGCCAGACCCGTTCCATCCTCATCCGTCTCAGGGAGACCTGAGCCTCATCGAAGGCGCGGCCCCATGGGAAGCGCAGCCCATGATGCAAGGGAGCGGACAAGAACACGCCGCGGCGCCGTACGCCGGAGGCAGTGGGTCGATGCTAGGTGCCTCGGTGCTGCAGCCGGGTCACTCAACGGCGCGCCATCATCATGCGCCGGATTCGTCAGTGGGTGATCTGAATCCTTCCGCACCGTTCGAGTTGCGTGACCATGCTCGTTCCGCCGTGCCGGCGGCGGTGCAGCCAGATCCTCCAATAGTGGTCTCCGACGGTCGCGGCTGCAAGCGTCCTCTTTATTCCAACGATGCGACCGTTGTCGAAGGGCTGAGGTCACTCTACGCGGGTAAGGCCAAGGAGGAAACGGTCAAGCGCCATGTAAATTCTCTTTACGGCTTTGGTCGTTGGCTCTTTAAAAATAACAAGCCGGGATTTGCTGCTCGGCTTCACGAGGAGTCGCTGGATGAAGATCTCAAGGAGTACGAGAGCAGTGGTGGCTCCTCGACTGTGGCTGTGGCACTGCGTCGTCTCAGAGAGTCGGCGGGCGGAGTGCCAATGGTGGGCCGCGCTGTCCTGAATCCCGACCCTGCCGACGCCGTGCTCATCAAAGAGTACAAAGCGGCTCTCATCAAAGAGTACAAGGGAGCGCCTGCGACCGGGCCGAATCGCCAAACCATTCACGACTATGGAGCTACTCTTAGACGTTTCAGTGAATACCTGGTTGAAAACAACAAGCCGGGGATTGCGGCTCGGCTTCACGAGGAGTCGCTGGATGAAGATGCCAAGCGCTATAAGGACTCCAGTGGTGACCGGAGGATCATTGCACTAGCTCAACTCCGGAAGTTCCTGCCGTCCGCCGCACTCGGGCGCGAAATTGCCCTTGCTGCTCGTCCGGAAGACGCAGTCGGCATGGAGGCTCGTGCCATTGGGGACGCCGCTGCGCAGCACAGCGGGCCGCAGAAGGCATTGGGTCGGCCAGAGAAGCTCCCTGGGGAAGCTAATGAAGACGCCGCTGTTCTGCCATCGTCTTTCGTACCAACTGGGCACCATCACCAAGCCTCGGATCCCGCAGAGTCCTTTCGTCCCCTGATCTGGCGCGACGGCGACCAGCGCGCGCCGGACGAGCGGATCGCTGCACAGGACAGGAGCAACCTGCTACCAAGCGAGGAGGTGCCACTGAGGCCACCGGAATTCGCTCCGCCCAGCTTGCGGGCGGGGAATTCCGCCTCGCCAGAGCTCTTTCCTGAGGGGATGTCCCCCGCGGTCGAAGGGTTTTTTGGTGTTTTCGGCGACCCCAGCGGGCGGGTGCTCGGCGCATTGCAATTGCTAGGCGACGAACATATCCACAGGGATTACCAGCTCCTGGAGCAGGAGTTGCAGGGGAACAATCCAGAACTCGCCGCCCGGACGCGGTTCGTGGATCCCCTCGTAGCCAATTATCATCTGCGCTTGGGCTCCGAGAGCGACAAGCTAAGCGCATTCCAGCGCATCGTCCATAATCAGAACGGTAACGACACAGCCGACTTCCTGTTCGTGCCAGTGAGCGATGGCGGTAAGACTCTTGCGGAGCGCGGCAAACATTGGTCGCTGCTGTTCGTTGATCGCAGCGACCGGGAACGGCCGGTTGCCTATCATTATGACTCCGTCAGCGGATGGCATGACAAGCTTGCAAAACACCTCGCAGAAAGGCTGGGCGCCAGCCTGGAGACCCGCGTGGACTTACCCCGCATCGCCCAGCAGAGCAACGAGTGGGATTGCGGAGTCTACGTGGTGGACGGCACGCGGGCGCTGGTTGGGCGATTGCAAAGATGGCAGCCAGACCTGCCAGACCTGAACCTCAACAACCTCGTCGTCAATCGGCAGGCACTACAAACCCGACTCATGGGTGACGATACATCTGGAACGGCAAATTATCTCACGAACTTTGAACTCATGGACCGACAGGCGCGAGACGCGGTTAAGGAAAGCCCCGTTGGGACGTTTCACCAGCGGATCAAGCGGCTCGGCCAGTCAGCGCGAGCGTTGCACGACAGAGCCCTGGCTCCAGTCGCGCCGGACCAAGGCAACCCAGACTCGGTGTTCGTACGGGACGTTGTTCCCGGGGAAACACGCCATCATCATGCGCCGGATTCGTCAGTGGTTGATCTGAATCCCCCCGCACCGTTCGAGTTGCGTGACCATGCTCGTTCTATGCCGGCGGCGGTGCAGCCAGATCCTCCAGTAGTGGTCTCCGGTCGCGACAAGCGTCCTCTTTATTCCAACGATGCGACCGTTGTCGAAGGGCTGCGGTCAGCACTCTATGCCGGTAAGGTCGGGGAGCGCACGGTCACGGACCATGTAAATTCTCTTCTCGGCTTTGGTCGTTGGCTCTTTGATAATAACAAGCCGGGATTTGCTGCTCGGCTTGACGATCCGTTGCTGGATCAGGATCTCAAGGAGTACCAGCGCGAGAGTGGCTCCTCGAACGTGGCTAGAGCACTGGGTCGTCTCAAAGAGTCGGCGGGCGGAGCGCCAATGGTGGGCCGCGCTGCCCTGAATCCCCACCCTGTCGACGCCGAGCTCATCAGAGATTACAAAGCGGCTCTCATCAAAAAGTACGAGTCAGAGCCTGCGACCGGGCCGAATCCCAAAACCACTCAGGACTATGCGGCTACTCTTAGACGTTTCAGTCAATACCTGCATGAAAACAACAGGCCGGGGATTGCGGCTCGGCTTTACGAGGGGTCGCTGGATGAAGATGCCAGGCGCTATTTGGACTCCAGTGGTAACCGGTGGATCAGTGCACTAGCTCATCTCCGGAAGTTCCCGCCGTACGCCGCACTCGGGCGCGAAATTGCCCTTGCTGCTCGTCCGGAAGACGCAGTCGGCATGGAGGCTCGTGCCATTGGGGACGCCGCTGCGCAGCACAGCGGGCCGCAGAAGGCATTGGGTCGGCCAGAGAAGCTCCCTGGGAAAGCTAAGCAGCTGAGCGAGATCGGCAATTCAGGCGCTCGCGTGCTGATGCAGGCCCCCACCCATCAAGTGGGTGCATTGCCATGGGAGGCG
>NZ_JAMYTH010000041.1:0-44127 GCF_040322415.1 Mesorhizobium sp. M0152 | reverse complement strand
GACCTTGCAAAAGCTGCCGCCGATCTCGACGGTGAGAGCGCAATCCTCGACGGCGAGATCGTCGTCTCAACGATCACGGCCTGTCCGACTTCGGTGCGCTAGGCAAAGCCATCACCCGGCGCCAGCACGACCTCTATTTCGTCGCCTTCGACCTGCTGCACGCCAATGGGCAAGACTTGCGGGACATGCCTCTGGAGGACCGGCGCGAGATCCTTGCAGAGATGATCGCTGAGGGGCAGCGGATCCAATTCAGCGAAGCGCTTGCCGGCGGAGCGAAGGAAATCTTCCATCTGATCGATAAGGCGGGCCTGGAGGGGATGGTTTCGAAGCAAGGGCAGCAAATACCGAAGCGGCAACACGACGGCCTGGCTAAAGAGCAAGGCTTTCGCTGTCGACGAATTTGAACTGCTTGGCGTCGAGAGGGAGGCCGGGAAACCTGCGTTCGCCCTGATGGGCGAGCTGGGCACGCGCAAATATGTGGGCTCTGCCTTCATCAATTCCAGCCGCGCCATCCGTGAGCGGCTTTGGAAGCGTGTCCAGGAGCATGCCGGCCCGGCGCCAAAGGGCATGAAGCGGCCGGCGACGCAATGGATCAAACCAGGCATCATCGGCCGCGTGAAGCATCTCCGTGGTGAGGAGGATCTTCGACACGCTTCCTTTCAGGATTTCCGGGAGGAATGATCTTCGACCTGCCCGCGGAGGATTTGTTCGCCGCTTCGGCCTATTGGCCGGGAGCATGCGCTGACGCCTCTGGCAACGTGGAACGCAAATCCTAGGGTCCGGAAGGCTACATTGCGGAACGATAAGACTTGCGGGCCGTTTGCCGCATCCGCGTCATCGAAAGCGTCGACATGCCATCAAATCCTTCGCGGTTGATAATGGTGTTTTTGCTAGGCGCTACTGTGTGGGTCGGTCTTCACAACTGCGCAGGCAACTACCTGACCAAGGCTCCCGCAACTGGTCCGGCCCCGCAACCGGCGCCGCACAAATCTGTAGCCTCTCACCAGCGTTTCCGGGAGAATAGGCATAAACGCGTCCACAGAGGGCCATGCCCCCCAAGTTACGCCGTGCCAGCTAGAATTTCATGGCGATGCCGACGCGGAAATCGTGCGTCTGAACCGTGTGTTCAAGTGTGCATCCGCCGCCGCAATATTCTAGCGACTTCTTGCCGAAGAAGGAGAAATCATACTCGCCACGCAGGAAAACGTTGTGGGTAAGCGCGACATCGACACCCGCACCCACAATGCCACCGACAATCGTCGCGTCGCGTTCAGCCGCGCCACCAGGATAGAAAGTCTTGAGCTTCGCTGCGGTGACACCTGCCGTGATGAAAGGCAGATACGACCCCATATCGACGCCAACCCGACCTTTCAACGAACCGAACAATCCTGTTGACGCATCGAGGACGCCCGCCCCGGGAATGTCATCGAAAGTGTTCTTCTTGAAGCGATAGCCAAGCTCGCCTTCGACACCGTAGACGACCTTGCCTGATTGGAAGTTGTAGCCTGCAAAGCCTCCGATCGCTGCCGATCCGACATTGTGCGTGGCTGCCCCAATGCCCGGCGCGTGAATCTTGTAGTGCTCAAGGGTGCCGGCGCCAAAGACACCCGCGTAAGCACCTTGCCACGTCCATTCTGGGGTTTCGACAGGCGAAACGATATCCGCAGCCATCACAGGCACACAGAGTGCGAGGCCAAAAACAGAGGCGAGTAAGAATCTTTTCATCGAAATCCCCGCTAACGAAATGTGTGCACTGAAGGGGTATGACAGCATCCACGATTTTGTCTGTAGCGGGAAAGTCACAGGTCAAGCAAAAACTTCGTGCGCCGCCCGTGACGCTTCGCAGAGCGACCAAGATCGAATCAGAGTGCGGCAACGACGACGATCGGCTTCGGCTTCTTCTGGCGGGGCAGGAGGTGGTCGGACATTGCAGATTCTCAAAGATACCGGTCGCCGTCAGCTCGGTGGGTCGGCAACGAGTTCGATAGCGCCCAGCAGGCCGATCGAGCGCACGTCGCCGACCAGTGGGTGATCGCGAAACTCTCCCAACCGCCGCTCAAAAACGCGCCGACCCGTTGGCCATTTTCAAGCAGGCCGCCCTCCTGATAGAGCCGCATGACCTCGAGCCCGACGGCAGCGCTCACGGGATCGCCGGGATAGGTCAAGCGATGGCCGAACACCGACCCGTCGGCCGTACCGTCCGCGATGACCTCATAGACACGGTCGGACACGATCGCCGCGCCCATGACCGTGTTGGGCGCACCCCTGAGAGCATTTCCAATATCGAACGCGGCAAACAGCTGCCCAGCATCGCGACGCTCGCTGAGCTTGCGCGCATCCTCAAGATGCAAGATGCTATTGACCGACTTTTTTGAAGGCGTGGAAAAGAGACACGCCATTACGCGCGAGCGGGCGGAACTTGAGGCCGAGCTCCTCGAGACGGCGCGCCAGCTGACGCCGCGGCTTGTCAAAGTCGCGCTGGAGCAGGTGAAGGCGCTGAAGGCAGTTGGGCTGACGTTGACTTCGGCGGCCTTCAAAGGGGAATCCCTCCAGATCGGCCCAGAATCCACCTCAACAAATATGTGACATCCGTGAGTGCCGATGGAGAATGCTACTGGGCATGGAAGCTTAGTCTATTTGCTCCACGCCGCGTTCGCTCCAGGCGGCATGAAGCCGACCGGCAGCCGCAAACGATGCTGTTGCTCAAATCGTATCAAATTAACGATACAAAAATCGGCTATTAGGGCTTCTCCTCGGGCTTTTCATGCCCAACAGAATTGCCTCCAAGGTGCGGCTCGATATCCGAAGCTTGGCGATCCAGGCCCACATATTTGTCCTCACGTCCGTACCCTAAGGGCTTGCTCCAGCCTGTCGGCAATCTGGGTGACGAGATAGGCAATCACCATGTAGATCACGACGGCAATCACGAAGGCTTCGAGGTAGTAGTAGTTCAGCGCGGCGGTCAGCTGGGACTGGGCGAAGATATCGACAACCTCGATGGCGAATCCGAGAGAAAGCGCCTTCATGATGACCATCATCGAGGTTGTGAGGTCGGGAATTGCCGTGAGGGCCACCTGGGGAAATAGGATACGCCGGAACAGTTGGCCGCTCGTATAGCCCAGCGAATGGGCTGCGTCCGACTGACCGGTGTCGAATGCATTCAGGGCTCCCTTGATAATCTCCGATTGGAACGCGGCGACACAGCCGGTAATCGCAGCTACA
This sequence comes from Mesorhizobium sp. M0152, assembly GCF_040322415.1. Lineage (NCBI taxonomy): Bacteria > Pseudomonadati > Pseudomonadota > Alphaproteobacteria > Hyphomicrobiales > Phyllobacteriaceae > Mesorhizobium > Mesorhizobium sp. M0152. The sequence continues at coordinate 40,905 of NZ_JAMYTH010000041.1, read as the reverse complement.
AGGATGACCCAATTGGGGGTTTCGTGGGCGTTGAAGTTGATCCCGAGCAATGAGAACAGGAACTGGAATGCGGGCGGCAGACCGAAATAGGCGAGGAAAATCACGATGACCATCGGAACGCCCTTGAAGACGATCTTGTAAGTCATGATGAGCTCTCGCAGCACCGGCACCCGTCTGTATTCGATAAGCGCGAATATGCTGCCGACTATCGTCGACAGGACGAAAATCATGAGCGCCATTCCAATCGTCACGGGTACGGCACTCAGAATTTCCTGCGTGTCCTGGAGCAAAATATCGGTATCAAACATGGTTGAATACCCTTACGTCAGACGCTCGCGAGGAGCTCGTTCTTGATCGGAGTTGTTGTTGTCGCCTCAGGCGCTTGCATCGGTGATCGGAGCTCGAAGAAGCGCACGATGAGCCATGCGACGAGGCACATCAGCGAATAGATGACCGCCAGGACGAGGTAGGTTTCGAACTGGAACTGGTTGTAGTCGCGCTCCATGATCAGATGCGCAGTCGCCATGACGTCGGCCGCCCCGATGTACATGACCAGCGCAACGTTATGGATCAGGTAGATGATGGAGTTCCCATAGCCCGGCAAAGCGAAGTGCACCGCTTGCGGGCCGACGACGCGAGTAATTTTCTGTCGGAACGTATATCCAAGGCTGTCGGCCGCATCGTGCTGGCCGCGATCGACGGCCAGGTATGCAGGCCGCATGACTTCCGACAGATAGCCGCCGTGGTAGAGGCTCAACCCCACCATGGCAGCCATCGTCGCCGAAATAAAATCTTTGGCGCCGAACAGGATCACCAACAGTGGAAGCCCATAAAACGCGACGAACAACTGCAGTACGACAGGGACACTCCGGGCATAGGACACGTAGAGGTCCACCAGGTGACTGATGACTGGCACCCTGCGGACCCGGAGGGTTGTCGCGATGAGAGCCAGGCAGAACCCGGAAATGAGGGCTGTAAACGTGATGGCGAGCGTCAGCGGCAATGCCGAGAGCAACTCGGGAATCATAGCAGATACATCCACTTTGAAACGCTCCTTCTTGCAATTCAGCCTTGCCGCTGACTAGCGAATATGGTCGTCGACGGCCGTGCTATTTCATGTACTGGACGATGCCCTCGCCGAACCACTTCTGCGAGAGCTTTTCGATCGTGCCGTCGTCTTTCAATTCCTTGAGAACCTTGTTCACATCGTCGGCCAGAACCTTGTTCTCGTCAGATCTGTGGATCAGCATGTAGGTGTTGTTGCTGAACACTGGTTCGGACGCCACGATATCGAGTTTCTTTTGCTCGATGACGGTCTGCTCACCGAGATTCGACGGCAGGACGAGAGCGTCGAACTTGCCATTCTGAACTTCGTCAAGCCGGTTCGGGTAGGGAATACCGGCACTCGACGCCGTCACGTCAAGCTTGTATTGCGGATTTTCTTTCTGCCAATTCATGATGAACTTGTAGGTTCCACCGCCGGCCGTGGTCGGAACGATCCTCTTGCCGACCAGGTCTTTCATTTCCTTAATGCCGCTGTCTTTCTTGCTGTAAATCTTCATCAGGCTGGCGCCCATAGGATTTTCCGGAATGAGGAATTGCTTGGCGCGCTCGGGGGACTTGTAGTAGCCACCCACCGCGATGTCGTACTTGCCCGTGGCGAGGCCAGTTTCCTGCGCGATATCCGAGACACCTTCCATTTCGAACTTGTATTGCGGCAGCTTTGCGTTGATCGCCCTCAGCAGATCGGGCTCATAGCCTTGCGGCTCGACGCCGATCGCGCCCCATGCCAGCGGCTTGGATTCGGCAGATGTCGCGATCTTGATCGTCCGGACCGTTTCGCCGTGACTGATCCCCACGGTTGCAAGGGCGATTGCGATGCCGCTGGCGACGGCCAGGGCATAGCGACGCGAAAAACTGGATTTGATTGCAGACATTTCTTGGGTTCCCTTCTTGTTGAGCTATTGAAAAGCGAGTTCGGACTGCAGAAATTGAGCAAGTCGCGGGCTGGAAGGTGAATCGAAGATTTCGGCCGGGCTGCCATCGGCGGCAACCACGCCACGATCCATGAAGACGATCCGGTTGGAGATGTTCTTTGCGAATTGCATCTCGTGGGTCACAAGCAGCGAAGTGATCCCTGACGAGGTGACATCCTTGATCACCTTTAGAACTTCACCGACGAGCTCGGGATCTAGCGATGACGTAGGCTCATCGAAGAGTATCACGTCGGGGCGAACCGCCAGGGCGCGCGCGATGCCGGTGCGCTGGAGCTGGCCGCCCGACAGTTGGGAGGGATAGCTATCTCGCTTCGGGGTGAGGCCGACCCGCTCGAGCTCCCGCAAGGCGATCTCCCGCGCCTCGTCCGCTGACTTGCGCTGCACGACGACCAGGGGATCCATCACGTTCTGCACGACGGTCATGTTCTTGAAGACGTTGAATTGCTGAAAGACCATCGCCGTTCGCAACCGGATCGCCTGGACAGCGGCCTTGTCGGCACGCTGGTAATCCATCCGAATCTGATCGAACGCGATGGTTCCTGAGGACGGCTTGGCCAGGTAGTTGATGCATTTCAGCAACGTGGTCTTGCCGGTGCCGCTGGGGCCGATGATCGACACCACGTCACCCCGCTTTACCGATAGATTGACGCCGTTCAGAACCTGGGTGCTTCCGTAAGACAGCTTTACATCTTTGAGTCCAAGCATTGCTGGTTAGCCCTTCGGAAAGTGTGGGACGGACTGGTTTGACCGTATGCGATATCATCACCCGCTCTCCGCATGGCCCAGAACGTGCATCAGCCGGTTTGCCCAGCCGAAGATCGATATGGCGTGGATCAGGTCGATGATCTCGCGGTCATCCATGCCGACTGATCGAAGCGCGGCGATATCGTCTGCCGTCGCTTCCGACGGGGCCGCCGACAGGCGGCGGGCAAAACTGTAGATTGCCGCATCGCGCGGCCCAAGCTTTTCGGGTTTGTCGAGGTACAGCGCGGTGACCACATCGTCGCTCTTGGTCAACTCCGCATGTCGGCGGGCGTGAACAACGGCACAGAATTTGCAGCCATTGACCATTGATGCGCCCAATGCGCCAAGTTCGCGATCGGGACGGGCGAGCCCGCCCTCGACATACATGATCGCGTTGAACAGAACCGTGCGGGCAAGATAGCTTTCCGGATCATGGACAAGGGTCCGTACATATTCCGAAACTTTCTTGGCGGAGGGCGTAACCTTCATCGCATCGAGCTGTTCCGGCGTGGCCTCGGACAGCTCGACCGGCGCGATGTATGGCTGCCAGTTCAGCGGCTTCAGGCGCACCGAGGAAATCATGACGACCTCATCAATCGCAAGCCGGTCGCCACCCGTGTCTGGAAGTTGACAAAGGCAATCAGTTCGGAGAGCGCGACGATCTGAGGATTGTTCAATCCAGCCTTCTCCAGGAGAGCGATATGGCTCGCTTCGGCCTTTTTTGGCGTCAGGGTGACCAGGTCAACATGACGAACGATGGTCGCCAAAGGTTCATTCAAATCCGTTTCCCCCTGGGCCAAGGCCAGAAGCTGCTCGGTCGGACCAAGCTGAGCCAGCTGCACATCATATTCGGCCACCAAGACCGGATCGGCGTTCAGGGCCGCCATGCGACGGGCAAGAGCAATACGCAAATTCGGCGCCAGCCCCTGATCGGTTGCCGGGTGCAGCACTGAGAGGCGACATTCTTCTGCCCCTCGCACGAATTCGGGCCGAAACCGCCTTGTGGCGAAGAGGGTATCATCCGGTGAAAGGCCGGCAGCCTTGTCCATCGCGTCGATCACAACGCAGCCTCCTTCTGCAGCAAGGGAGTTGAATCGACCCATTCGTCGCCCAGAAGTTCGGGCGTGTCGTAGGCGATCAGATTGGCGAAGTGGGTTTCGACATCCTCGGCAAAAAGTGAAGATGCGATGCCGCGCACAAGACGGTCGGCACCGGCGCTGACGGCCGGGATGTCGCCGGAGACCTTGCCGTGCGTCAGCATGGCGGCGTCGTTGAAGCAGTGGATATGTGCTAGCATCGGGCAGGAGCCGGGGACGCGTTCGCGAAACTCGAACGCCGGACCGAGATCCGGCGTGTCCGACATGCCTGCACGAGCCGGCCCCATATCCGGCGTATATCGGCCATCCGACCACGTGCGGATATGTGGGGCGATCGCCGCGAATTCCGGGCGGCCGCTGAAGTCATTTGAAAAGCCGGTTGCCGCGATCAGGAAGTCGTAGCGCAACGGTCCCTGCGTGGTTTCCACCAGCAGGGTCCCTGCCTCCTCCTTCACCGCAACTATGCCGCAGTCGAGGAGGAACCGAGCATTGGGGTGGCGAGACACGCGGAGTGTCGATGAACGCGGCGGCGGTGTCTGGGTCGAGGCGGTATAATCGAAGAATTTCCACTTCCAGGCGTCGGGCAAGTGATGCATGCCGAGTACAACACCCGGACTGCCAATGCCGGTCAGCTTGTTGATGCGCGGCATTTCCTTGCGCCGGATCAACATGTCGACAGAGCCGGCTCCCGCCTCGAGTGCCGTTGCGGCATTATCCATGGAAGAGGCGCCAGCGCCGATCACCGCCACACGCTTGCCTTTCAGCGTGTCGAAGTCGATGTCATCGGCAGAATGGGCCCAATAGGCGCGATCGACGCCACTGAGGAAATCGGGCACGGCAAAACCGCCCAACCCGGACCGACCGGTGGCCAGAACGAGACGACGGGTGAGAACCCGGCCGGTTTCCGCGCCGTCGATATCGATCGCAATCAGATCTCCAACAGGTGCCAGTCCGGTCATACGCACGCTGTTGCGCACCGGCAGACCGAGAACCTTGCGATACCAGACCAGGTAGTCCATCCACTGGCCCTTGGGGATTTTGTCCAGCGAGCGCCAGGCCTCAACGCCCCATTGCGCCGTGAACCAGGCGCGGAACGTCAATTGCGGCAGGCCGAGCGACGGACCGTGCAGGGTTTTCGGCGACCGGAGCGTTTGCATGCGGGCAAACGTTACCCACGGTCCTTCGAGCCCGGCCGGCGCCGCATCATAGGCCACGACATTGGTTATCCCGGTCAGCACCAGCTTTGCCGTGGCAGCAAGTCCGCACATGCCGGCGCCGATGACAACGACATCACGGACCGGCACGCTGTCGTGCGAACGCGCGGGAACCCATGGCTTGGCGGGCAGTTCGAGAAACTCGAGATCCTGCGCGAGCTGTGCTTCGAGCGCAGCAAGACCTATCGGCGTTGGCGCGGCGGCGGTATGCTTCATATTCCTGTTCCGTGATTTGTGCCGGATGCAGGATCGCTCACCAATTGGCCAGCGAGGGTCGGATCTAGTTTCTTGAAGCCGACGATCGACCGTTCAGCCACCGCCTCGACCGCATCCATCAACGCCTGCGCGACTGGACGAAGGGGGCGTTTCTCGGCAGCCACAACGCCCCAATAGAAAAGGACGGTCACGTCGATCGGGCGAATGACGACCCCAGGCAGGGCCACGCCATAGGCGGTGAGGGGATCGATGACGGCCGCAACGCCAGTCCGCCGAACGATCTGCAACGCTCCATATGCAGTATTCGTCCGGATCACCGGCCCGGTGTCGATGCCCTTGGCCGCCAATGCCTTGGAGACGTGCAACTGGAAACGTAGGGGGTTGAGCAATGTGGCGACGCGGCGACCGGCAAAGGCGGAAAGCGGTATGACGTCAAGTTCAGCCAGCGGATCGTCCTCCCGCACGGCGGCAACATCAGGCGCCGAATAGAGCCGCAGGACATCCAGACCGGGCGTATCGAGCGGCAGGCTTGAAAACCCGATCTCGGCACGTCCGCTACGCACTTCCTGGGCGACGATCGAGGGAAGAAACAGCCCGAGATGCGTCTCGTGCGGAAGCTCGACACCTTTGAGCTCAGCCATTGCCGTCGGGATCAAGCCAGTACCGATCGCAGAGGTGGTAACAATCTGCAGGATTCGTCCACGGCCGGCGGCAATTATCTTGGCCCGCGCGGCAAGCTCGGTGAAGGACATCAGCAAACGCCGCGCCTCCTCTTCGAAGGCCACACCCTCCTCGGATAACTGCACCCGCCGACCGACACGGTGCAGCAATTCGAAGCCGAGCTCCGCCTCAAGATCCTGAATGGTGCGTGTGACCGAAGGCTGGGAACACCCGAGCATCGCGGCAGCCTTGGTGATGCTGCCGTTGGCGGCAACGGCAAGAAAGGCTTGGAGATCTCGTGTTTCCATTTACGCCTACATGCGCATTGTGTATGAGTACGATCGTCTCATGCAGATTTGATATATGTCAAGGCGGAAATGGAACATAGCTGGAGACGCCTCGGTGATTCGCCGTACGATCGGAATGATACGCAAGCCCACAGGGCGTCGTCGGCCGTCTCGGCCATGTGGCTCGAAAGCGTTCCAGCTGAACCCCATGGATGACGATTTTCATGGATGGCCAGGCTCAAGGAAGCGATAGGTTTCGATCGAGTTGTGCCTGCCTGCTGGCCGTGCATGCGATGGCGTTCGCCGCGTTGCGATCCATAAAGACTGGAACAGGAGAACTCCTATGCGGGTGAGTATTCTGGGGGCCGGCGCAATTGCTTACGGCCTTGCTGCCTACCTGGCGGAGGCGGGGCACGATCCAATGCTTTGGTCGCCGTCGGGAGAGCGCACCAAGGCACTGGCCACCGGCGAATCGCTAACTGCCACGGGCGCTATCGAGGCAACGGTGTCGGTGCGTATCGCCAAGGATTGTAAAGAGGCTGTTGCCACTGCAGACGTTGTGATGATCGCGCTGCCGGCTAATGGGCACAAGAAAGTGATGGATGCTGCCGCTCCTTATCTGAGGGAGGGAATGCCGGTAATCATCAGTTCTCACAGTTCCTTCGGAGCGCTGTATCTCTCCAGGCAGTTGGCGCAACGCAAGGTTAGTCTGCCGATCGTCGTCTGGGGCACAACGCTGGTGACAGGCCGCCAGTCCGGGCCGACAGAAGTCCATGTCGCCAGTGTTCGCCAGAAGCTCGATGTCGCGACGCTCCCGTTCGACGCGATGGACCAAGGGTTCCGACTTTGCACGACCCTGTTTGGAGATCGTTTCGTCATGCGCGACGGCATGCTTGCTATCGCGCTCAGCAACCTCAATCCGCAGAACCATCTCGGGATCGCCCTTCTTAATCTCACACGCATGGAGAAGGGAGAACAATGGAGCCAGGCCGGAAACGTCACGCCGGCTGTCGGCCGCTTTATCGAGGCGCTGGACGCGGAACGATCGGCGATCGCCGCCCGTTTTGGAATTGCCGTGCGCACAGTTGAAGAGCATTTTTCATTGTCGTTTCACGTCCCTATGGGCACCGTTTCGGAAATGAACCAGGAGATGGATCGCCAAGGCCGCGGCGGCTTCGGCCCGTCAACTATCGAAAGTCGCTATGTTCTGGAAGACGTTCCTTTCGGGCTGCTGCCGACGGTATTCTTGGGGAAGATCAGCGGAAACCCAGCGATCCTCCATGAGGCTGGAATTGCGATATTCTCGGCGGCTTATGGTCGCGATCTTAAGGCAGACAATGATATCCTTCCTGCGCTCGGCATCGAAGGAATAGGAAAAGTGGATCTGGAGAACCTTTGCCGTAAGGGCTTTTAGCGACTCTTCAGATGATGACGCGGGCAACCGGACAGCCAGACTTCCCGTGACGCGTCAATCAACCCGCTCTCATCTCTGATCAATCCGCTGCATCTTGTTGCGGAAGCCGACGGATCGGCTTCCGTTCTTATATCGGAGCCCGCAGCGCTAGATCAGGCGCTTGATGTCGATGTAGTTCCCTTCTGTCGTGATCGTCAGCGTTACTTCTCTGTCGCCGCGATTCCGCCAGAACCAACCGTGATTTCCGTCGAAGGCGGCTTCAATGGCACCTTCGTCAGCGGGAACGCGGCGACCTTTTTCGTAGCTGACGGACTGACCGCCGCCATCGCCGTGCGTCTCGAAGTTCACCACGCCACCGTCAGCTGTCCAGGAAAAGTTTGCCTTGGCGCCCTGCCGCATCACGAGCTTGACTTCGGCACCTTGGCCTGGCGCCAAGGTGAAGGATAGCTCGTCTTGCCTTTCATCTGGGCGGATCGGGACTTCCGAGGTTGCTTCGGCGACAGGCGCTGCAGCAATGGCCGGAGCCTCGGCAGGAGCACTCTCTCCAACTGTCACATTGTCTTGGGCAACAGCCTCCCCAGTTGGAGATGAGCTGCGACGCGGGCTGTTCGGCGGTAAGGGCAATGAGGAGGGGTCCAAAGTGGATCATCCTCAAGGAAATCCTTCCCAACGTGATGCCGCCGCTGATCGCGGAGTTCGGTCTGCGATTTTGCTTCGTTTTCCTCACCATTGCAGCGTTGTCCTTCCTCGGCGTCGGCATTCAGCCGCCTACGGCCGACTGGGGATCGATGGTGCGCGAGAACGCGACGTTAATCACCTATGGCGACGTCACGCCGCTACTGCCGGCCGGCGCGATCGCACTCCTTACGGTGTCCGTGAATTTCGTCGTCGACTGGTTCCTGCACGTAACAAGCGGGTTACGCGATGAAAAATAGCGGACACGTTTCGCATGAAAGAGGAAAGGATCTGCTCGAGGTCCGCGACCTGTATGTTGAGGGTTTTTCGGATGAGCGGTGGCATCCCATCGTCCGCGGGGTCGGTCTGACGCTGAAGCGTCGTCATGCATCAGGGGAAAGTCATTGATCAGGGTTTGAAGAGCGAAGTTCTTGCGCCCCCGCATGCAGCTTATACTGAAAGGCTTCTTTCATCCGTGCCTGAAATGGATCCGGACTGGCTTACACGGCTTCTGGCCAGCCGGAAAATCTGACCGAGAGCGGTGCAGGTGTTTCTGGTAAGCCGCCCATTCATGGTCAGCGATGATCAGGAGAAGAAACCGTGAGCGTTCACCAGGGAAGTCGGAACCGCGGGTGCTCATGGGCGGTTGGCTCGATCAAACGACCCTGCCGACACCAACATTTGGATGGGGCAAGGCGCAAGGCGGCCCCATCTGCTCTGATGCCGATGGGGCCGTTGTCTTGCCGCCACCTAGAACGGTGAGTTGAACTAACCACCGTTGGTCGGGGCCGGTGCAGCGGGTGCCGGTGCAGGCGCTGGAGCCGGCGTCGCTGGAGCAGGCTCTGCAGGCGCCGGGGCTTTTGCAGCCGGGGCCGGCGCGGCAGGTGTTTCGATGGCAGGCGCGTCAACCTTCACATTGACGTCCTTGCCGCCCCCGCCACCGACGTCGATGACACCTGTAACCAACAGCAGAATAAATATGGCCACAACAGCCAGAACGATGGCGAGGACTACATTGCCACCTCCGCCTGTATTAACGACAGTTGGGCGGTCAGCCATGACGTTCTCCTTTTCACCTTAGAAGAACCCTCGGACATGAACGTGAGGAACCCTTCAAACGTTCCGCGGCTAGCCCTTGGTCGCATCGAACTGCGGACTTAGGTCCTGGATCAAGCCCATGAACGTTTGCGCAGCCTCACCCACTGCCATAGGTGGCGGCGAACCTTTTCTCTGGTCGCCTATACGAAATGGGCCATTTCGACGGCAACCATTCCGACACCGGCGGATCTTGTCTGAACCGGAGTCGCGGCTCTCGGATGTCACACAGCAAAGGAGCGCGAACAGGGCGGTCCCCGAGGAAGCAAAGTCAGGCCAAGCCAAGAGGGGAGGATACCTGAAATGCGGGGATTGCGGCGGCGCACTCGATGCCTGCCGGGACGCTGCAGCCGCTCCTGGGCGGCCACGGATGACACGATCATTTCGCGTTAGCGGGAACTAACCCTCAGCCGGCTCAGTACGCCAGACGTGGTCGTCAGCGACGCGATTCAGAACCGTTGCGATCGCCACTTCGTCGCCGACTTTATTCCCCGAGCGATTGCAAGATTGTGGGCGGCGCTCCCGATCGCCAAGATTGGTCGTTCGGCAGACGGCCGCGTGATGAGCGTCTGGATTTTCCGAACTCTCGCAGCAGCAGACTAATGATTGCTCGAACAGGCCCAGACGCGCACGAGTAGTAGATGGTCTGTTGGTGGCGCCTTGTCGTAACCAATCCGAGCTGCCGAAGCTTGCTCAGATGTTGGGAAAGCGCGGAAGCGCTCAACCCGACCAGCTTCGCCAACTCGCCGACCGACATTTCACTCCGGGTGAGAAGGTCTAGGGCCAACAGCCGCTTCTCATTTGCCAGGAGGGCGAGCAGCGCGGCTGCCGGCGCCGCGTAGCCGGCGTGCATGCCGGGATTCACAACGGCACTCCGACGGCCTGAAAGTTTCAGGCCCAGCCTTAGACCACCTATGGTGCCGGGGGAGACCTGCGTCACGCGACCGAACATTGTATTGCACACCTTTCGGCAAGGGCCGGCTGAGGGATGAAGAGGGCCGGCGCCGAGCGTTGCGGTGGGCTTTGGGGAGCGCCGGCCAGGCGGAATTCAGGCCCGCCGCTCGGATAAGATAACAGGGACGCTGTTGACGCCTATGGCGTGATCGCGGAAGGTGGTGGGTCTACTGGCAGCAATGGCGCTACGACCGCGGGAGCTACCGACACTGCCATGTTGTGATGCCTGTATCGCCAGACCGCTGGGGAGCGTCAGGGCACTGCAAGCGGGATAAATATCTGTGGGCGGAGGTGCTGCCTCTTCAAACACTTCGGCGTCAGCAGAGTGTTCCCGCGTGCCAAGAAGCTATCGTCGCGGCGGCTGAACGGGTGATCGGCCGGGCAAAGCATCTTAGCTATGAGAAAGAACTTCGTTACCCCCCCCCGCAAGGACGAACCGAGATCCGCCGCGACGACTTTAGCACGCAATCATCTTGGAATGCCTAGTAGGGCGTCGGTCCATGAACCTCCTCAGGAGGGCATTGCTGGTGCAATGTTTCTCAATGCCGGCTGATGTCATTCCGGCGCAGCCGGTTAACGCCTCCGATCGCGCTTTCATGTAGACCGCGCGGGCGTCAAGCCAGGGCTTCCTCGTTCGCATTCCAAGGTCCTATATAAACGGCCCGAGAAGAAATATGGCCAGCAGCACCACAAAAAGGGCGGCGACTATCGCGATGCCCCACATGAGAACCCTTCTGGTGCCGCGTCGTTCTTGCTTGCGAGATAGGTGTTCTGACACTGCCGGATCCTCAGTATGAGCGATGGCCATGCAACGCGCTATGCTGAGCGCGGGTTCCGTGCAACGTCTTGCGGACGGACTGGAACTGAGATCCCAATGCATCAAAATCTAATCATCGGGAAAGTTGGGTTGGAAAGCACGTTCGGTAACGGTTAATTCAACCATTGCTTGCATATTAGCATGGAGTGTGGGTGGCGACTCCGACATTGCGGCGGGGTGCTGGGGTGCCGGAGCCGCCTGCGCAGTCAAGGGCGGGTTGGCCGCGCTGTCTCAGAATAGGACAGCGCGGTCAACGATTCGTTAAGCCCAGCGTCCAACGACAAGGCCGCCGTCCGCGATCACCGGCCGAGATGAGCAGGGGCCCGAGTCGCGAAACGTCCGTCATCCGTGCAGCTTCCTGGCTTCCCGCACCAGCTTCGCCCGAACTTCGCCGTGCTCGCGTATAAGCTCGCGGACCTCGTCGGGCGAGATGCGGTTCTGCTTGGCAAAGTATTTGACCTCGTATTCCTCGTCGGCTGAGACGCGGTCGCGGTCGCGGAAACCGCGCTTGCTCTTGTTGTCGGTCATCGATCGTACCTCCTAAGAGGAACAGTGATCGCGAACGAATGTTCCCATATGCATTTGCGCCAACTAACTGGCTGCTGGGAGACGCTGGGCGGGCGTTGCGGGTCAATCCGTGGTTACCTGCTCCGTCGACACGATGCGGTCGCAGCCAAAAGATCGGCGATGAAGTCCGACTGCCGATGCAGGTCTCTTTCATGGTTGGCCGGGTTGCCCGAGATTATTATTGCTGGATTATATAGCGGAACGTCCAATGAACGAAACCGCAACTCCAAGACCTTTGCGTGTACACCCAAGACGTAAGTCCTGCGAGCTCTTGAGGCCTGTTCGATGGCTCCTTTGGCTTGCGTTAAGAGCGCATTGTCATGCGACGACAGCACATGGACTTCGCCGCTGGAAACGGATGGCGAAGCAAGAGGCTCGACATCGTGCGCGAAATGTTCAGATGTTCGTTAGCGTATTCGTCATCTACAAGATCGGCCTCGGTCCAAATAATGGGGTCAAATGAGAGTGCGGTTCCTGAGATGCTGCGTCATCATGCGAGGACGTTCCGACTGCAAAGCCTGCGAATAACGTTTATGGATCATTGGCCTTCACGGGCAAGAGCCATCCGACGGACCGAGCAGCGGCGATCGGCCTTCTCGGCTTTACAGCGGCCGACCTCGAGGTCGATGCGGCCGAACAGCGCTTGCTCAGGCTCGCCAGACCAGAACGCTGCGAAACATACCGGCGCGGAGCCAAGCGCTGCAAGCAATCTGGCGGCCGTCTGCTTTTGTCGGCCAATGGTCAAAACACGGATCAATAGTTGTGGGGGACGGGTTGCCACGGCCCGGCTAACGCGGATGAAGGCTCAGCTTCTGCCGGGCGATCTGCCAGGCCGATTCGACATGCCGTCGCGCCGCGGCTTCCGCCTCCTCCGGCTTGCGTGACCGGATCGCGTCCATGATCGCGGTCATCTCGGCGATCGCCGGCTCGCGGCGGTTCGCCGAAAGAATCGTCATGGAACGGAGCTGGTTGATGCGGACGTTGAGCCCGGTCACGATCTCCCAGGCCACGCGCTTGTCGGCCGCGTCGAACAGCACTTCATAAAAACTCGTCGTCGCCCGCATCACCTCGGCCGGTTTGCCGGATGCCCAGGCTTCAAAAAGGTTGGCCAAAGCGCGATCGAGCAAGACCAATTGCTCATCGGTCGCGGACATGGCGCAGGCGCGCGCCGCAATACCTTCGAGTAGCGCACGCAATTCATAGATTTCATCGGTGCGCCCGAGATCCGGCTTGGCCACCGCCGGCCCGTGCCCTGGGATCATCTGCACCAAACCCTCGGCTTCCAGCTGCCGCAGAACCTCGCGCACCACCGAACGGCTGACGCCGAGTTGATCGCACAGCGGCCGCTCGATCAGCCTTTCGCCGGGCTGGAAATGAAAATCCATGATCGCCTCGCGCATGCGCTCCAGCGCCAGCGTTCTCAAGGTCTTGGTGGTGCGATCGATGCGTAGCGAGTCGTCTGGCATCCCGGGTCTCCTGCGCCGCCACCAAATCAGATTCGATGGCCGATTGACAAGTTTATTGGTGTTCCATATTATGGTATACCACACTTGCGTTAAACAAGTGACCCCTTTAGGCGCATCACCGATCGAGGATTCCATGCACCCGGCCATTCGCAAGATCGTGACTTATTCCGAGAACACGCTCATCGAAGGCAGCAAGGCAGCACCCAAACCGCTGCGCCTGATCGGCGTCGCCGCGGTGCTGACCAACCCTTGGGCCGGGCGTGGCTTCACTGAGGATCTCTCCCCGGAAATCCGCGCCTGTGCGCCGGTGTTGGGTGAGTTGCTGACCCGCGAGGTCATCGCGATCGCCGGTACGGGCGAGGCGATTGAAGGCTACGGCAAGGCCGCCATCTGCGGCACATCGGGAGAGATCGAACACGCATCGGCGCTGATCCATACGCTGCATTTCGGCAATCATTTTCGCCGCGCTGTCGGCGCCAAGACCTATCTTGCCTTCACCAATCTGCGCGGCGGGCCGAACACGCCAATCATGATCCCCTTGATGGATAAGAACGACGAGGGCCGACGTTCACACTATCTGACCGTGCATTTCCAGATCGGCGACGCGCCCGCACCCGACGAACTGGTGGTGGCGCTTGGCGCTTCCATCGGTGGGCGCCCGCATCACCGCATCGGGGATCGCTACCAGGACCTCAAGGAGCTCGGGGACCTGCATGGCTGACACCGCGGCACCGGCATGGATCAGGGGCAAGACCCTGGACGGCACCGGCTTTCTCCGCGCCGGATCGGGCGCGCCGGTGCTGCTCATTCATGGCGTGGGCATGAACGCAACCATCTGGGAGCCGCAGATCGAGCGGATGGCCGACCGTTGGGATGTGATCGCCCTCGACATGCTCGGTCACGGGCAGTCGCCGCTGCCGCGAGAGAACCCGGACCTGGCCGACTATGCGGGCCAGGCCATCGGGCTGCTAGACCATCTCGGCATCGACGCGGCGTTCGTCATCGGTCATTCAATGGGCGCGCTTGTCGCCCAGGAACTCGCGCTTCGCGCACCGGAGCGCGTCCGCCGCGTCGTCTCACTCAACGCAGTATTTCGGCGCCCGCCGCATTTGGCCGAGGCCGTTCGTCAGCGCGCGGCCGCCTTGAACGGCAAGGGCGATCCATCTGGCACCGCCATGACCATCGAACGCTGGTTCGGAAATCCGGTGCCGGCAAACCTGTCGACGGCTGCCCGAAAGACGGCCGCGGCCCTGAATAACGCCGACCCGGAAGGTTACGCCCGCACCTATCGCCTGTTTGCCCGCGCCGACGGCGATCACGCCGACCGCCTGGGGACGCTCGCCGTGCCGGCGCTATTCATGACCGGCTCCGAAGACAGGAATTCCTCACCAGTGATGTCGGCCGCGATGGCGCGTCTGGCGCCGCAAGGCCGCTGCGCCGTGCTTGACGGCCAAAAGCACATGATGGCAGTGACCGCGCCCGACCTGACCACGCGCCACATTGTCGACTTTCTTGAGGGCGACGTGGAGGCAAAGGTCGGAAAAACGGAATCCGTTTTCGCCAGTGGCGAGTTTCGGCGCGCGTTGGGTTCCTTCCTGACCGGCGTCACCATCGTCACCACAATCGGCCCAGGAGGCGAGCCGCGCGGCTTCACCGCCAACTCCTTCACCTCGGTATCGCTGGAGCCGCCACTCGTGCTCGTCTGTATCGCCACCAAGGCGTTGGGGCATCCAGTATTCGCCACCTCGAAAAGCTTTGCCATCAACATCCTCAGCGAGAGCCAGAAAGCTGCCTCCGGTATTTTCGCCTCGAAAGCGGCAGACAAGTTCGCCTCGGTCGCCTGGCGCCCGGGACAGACTGGCAGCCCTTTGCTGGACGGCTCGGTCGCCGCATTCGACTGCGATATGGAGCGGCTGGTCGAAGCCGGCGATCATTCCATTCTGATCGGCCGCGTGCGCGATTTCTCGCACAACTCCTCGCCACCGCTCGGCTATTGCCGTGGCGCGTATGTCGCGCCTGGGCTCAGCCAGGCGGCGATGGCCGCCGCCCAGCCCGGCACCGATGTCGGCGCCATTCTCGAACACGGCGGCAGGATCCTGTTCCTCAAAACGGCCGACGGCTTCCACGAACTGCCGCACGGCAGGGGGCTCGGCTCGGCAAGCGACGAAAAGAGCCTCAACGGGCTTCTTGCCGCAAGGGCCATCGAAGCCCAGCTCGGCTTTCTCTTCGCGGTTTGGGACGATGCCCGAAATACCTCGCGAACGCATGTCTACTATCGCGGCACGTTCGATGTGCCTGCCTCCAGCGACGACAGTATCCGGCTTGTCGAGATCGACGCGATCGAAGAGATGAAGATCGCCGATCCGGCAATCCGCTCAATGCTTGCGCGCTATGTCCGTGAGTGCACGCAGGATGCTTTCGGCGTTTATGTCGGCAACGAGATCGAAGGCGAGGTGCGGCCGCTTGCCAGCGTCGCTTCCAATCAGGGTGACCAGAGATGAAGTTTTCGCTCTTCGTGCATATGGAACGGTCGGATCTGACGAAGCCACATTCGGATCTGGTGCACGAGCTTGAGGAGCTCGTCCTTCTGGCCGAACAGGCCGGCTTCGAAACCGCCTGGATCGGCGAACACCACGGCATGGAATTCACCATCTCGCCGAACCCGTTCATCAACATCGCCTATCTCGGTGCCAAGACGAAGCGCATCCGGCTCGGCACGGGCACCATCGTCGCTCCGTTCTGGCATCCGATCAAGCTTGCCGGCGAAGCGGCGATGGCCGACGTTATCACAGGCGGACGGCTCGACATCGGCATCGCGCGCGGCGCCTACAGCTATGAGTATCAGCGCCTCTTTCCTGGGCTCGATGCCTGGGGCGCGGGCCAGCGCATGCGCGAGATGGTGCCGGCGATCCGCGGCCTGTGGGACGGCGACTTCGAGCTTTCCGGAGAGTTCTGGTCCTTCCCGCCAACCACCTCTTCACCCAAGCCGTTGCAAAACCCCTATCCGCCGATCTGGGTGGCGGCACGCGATCCCAACTCGCATGATTTCGCCGTCGCCAACAAATGCAACGTGCAGGTGACACCGCTTGCGTCCGGTGACGACGAGGTGATTAGCCTGATGCAGCGTTTCAACACTGCCTGCGAGGCCCATCCCGGCATTACCCGGCCGGAAATCATGCTTCTGATGCACACATTCGTCGCCGAGGATGCGGCCGACGCCGACCGCCTCGCGCAGGACCTGTCGACTTTCTACTGTCAGTTCGGCGCTTTGTTCCAGAACAAGAAACCGGTGCGTCAAGGCGTGCTCGAACCGCTGACTTCAGACGAAATCGCCGCCATGCCGCAATATGCGCCGAACAAGATCCGGCAGAACCTGGTGATCGGCGAAGCCGACGAGGTCATTGCCCGGCTTAGGGCCTACGAAGCGCTCGGCTACGACCAGTATTCGATCTGGATCGACAGCGGCCTCTCGCACGAGCGCAAGACAAAATCGCTGCAACTGTTCATCGACCGGGTGATGCCGGCCTTCCTCTGATCGCGAGCCCCATGACCGACGCTCTATTCAGGAATTTCATCGACGGCCGCTTCGACGAGCCGTCCGCCACTTTCGAAAGCGTCGACCCCTCGACCGGGACGGCATGGGCCAAGATGCCTGCGGCCAGCGAAGCTGATGTCGACCGCGCCGTCGAGGCGGCGCACCGGGCGCTGCGCTCCGCTCCGTGGGCCAGCATGACGGCGAGCGCGCGCGGCAAACTGCTGGTCAAGCTCGGCGACCTCGTCGCCGCCAATGCCGGGCGACTTGCCGAGCTCGAGACACGCGACACCGGGAAGATCATCCGAGAAACCCGCGCTCAGATCGCCTATGTCGGCGACTACTACCGCTACTACGGTGGGCTCGCCGACAAGCATGAAGGCGCGCATGTGCCGATCGACAAGGCGGATCTCGACGTCACGATTCGCCACGAACCGATCGGCGTCGTTGCCGCTGTCGTGCCATGGAACTCGCAGCTCTTCCTCTCCGCCGTCAAGCTCGGTCCGGCGCTTGCCGCCGGCTGCACCGTCGTGCTCAAGGCGTCCGAGGATGGCCCAGCGCCGCTGCTCGCTTTTGCCGAACTCGTCCAGGAAGCCGGCTTTCCGGCGGGCGTTGCCAATATCCTCACCGGTTTCGGGCGTGAGTGCGGTCAGCGTCTGACCAGCCATAAGCTGGTCTCGCGCGTCGCCTTCACCGGCGGTCCCTCGACAGCGCGTGCCATCGTCAGGAACACAGCGGAAAACCTCGCCTACACGACGCTCGAACTCGGCGGCAAAAGCCCGGTCGTGGTCTTCGCCGACGCCGATCTTGACAGCGCCGCCAACTCCGTCGTCGCCGGCATTTTCGCAGCGACCGGCCAAAGCTGCGTTGCCGGCTCGCGGCTTTTGGTCGAGCGTTCGGTCAAGGACGAGTTCCTAAGCCGACTGGAGCGCAAAGCGGAGGCCATCAAGATCGGCGATCCGCAGGACCCTGCCACCGAGATGGGGCCATTGGCGACGCGGCGTCAGCGCGACTGGATCGAGAAGATCGTCGCCGAGAGCCTTGCAGCGGGCGGCATGCTGGTTACCGGCGGCACACGCCCAGACGGCCCCGGCTTCTACTACACGCCGACCATCATCGATGCCGGCAGCGCCGACCTGCCTTGCGTGCGAGAGGAACTGTTCGGTCCGGTGCTCAGCGTGCTTGCCTTCGACACTGAGGCACAGGCGCTGGCGCTCGCCAACGACACCCCCTTCGGGCTGGCCTCCGGCGTGTTCACCAGCAATCTCGGCAAGGCGCACCGTATGGCGCGCGACATTCATGCCGGCGTCGTCTGGGTCAACACCTACCGCGCCGTGTCGCCGCTCGTTCCCTTTGGCGGCTACGGTCAATCCGGCCTCGGCCGCGAAGGCGGGCTCGACGCCATCCGCGACTACACGCGCTCGAAATCCGTCTGGATCAAGACGTCGGACGAGCCGATCCCCGATCCCTTCGTCATGCGCTGAGAACCGCATGGCGGCGGAGCCCTGAGAACAACAACAATAGCAACCAACAGAGGAGAAACACATGAAACTGATCCTGACGGGCCTTTTGGCCGGGCTGCTCGCGGCAACCGCCGCCCGCGCCGACGAAATGGTGTTCACCAGTTGGGGCGGCACCACGCAGGAGGCGCAAACCAAATCCTGGGCAACCCCCTTCGAGGCCAACTCCGGCATCAAGGTGTTGCAGGACGGGCCGACCGACTACGGCAAGCTCAAGGCCATGGTCGATGCCGGCAACGTCACTTGGGATGTCGTCGACGTCGAGATGGATTTCGCCATCAAGGCCGCCAAGGACGGGCTCTTAGAGCCGATCGACTTCGCCGCCGTGCCCAAGTCCGATCTCGACCCGCGCTTCAGCAATGATCATGCCGTCGGCAGCTTCTACTATTCCTTTGTGCTGGCCTGGAACAAGGGCGCCGTCGCGGGTGAACCGACGAGCTGGGCCGACATGTTCGACCTGAAGAAATTCCCAGGCAAGCGCACCTTCTACAAATGGTCGGCGCCGGGCGTCATCGAGATCGCGCTGCTTGCCGACGGCGTGCCCGCCGACAAGCTCTACCCGCTCGACCTCGACCGTGCCTTCAAGAGGCTCGACACGATCAAGTCCGACATTGTCTGGTGGAGCGGCGGCGCCGAGTCGCAGCAGCTGATCGCCTCTGGCGAGGCCGCGTTCGGCCAGCTGTGGAACGGCCGCGTCTTCGCGCTGGAGAAGGACGGCGCCGATGTTGGCGTCTCCTGGAACCAGAACCTCACCGCCGCCGACGTTCTCGTCGTGCCGAAGGGCGCCAAGAACAAGCCCAACGCGATGAAGTTCCTGGCCGCCGCCACCAGCCCAACCGGCCAGGCTAAGTTCGCCGAAGCCAGCGGCTATGCGCCGATCAACACCGCGGCGAAGGCCGAAATGCCTGCCGATGTTGTGAAGGGCCTGCCCGATGCCCATGTCGAAGGACAGATCAACCTCGACATGAACTATTGGGCGGCAAACCGCGACGCCATCGCCGAGCGCTGGTACGCCTGGCAGACCAAATAGGCCGCTACAGCCAACGGGGCGCGAAAAGCCGCGCCCCGTTCGAGAACCAGGATCGCCAAATGTCGGGAAATTCGCTCAGACGCACTTCGGTTGCCGGCCTACCGGTCGGCAGCGGCGGCGCCTTGCCGGCCGTCATCCTGGTCGGCCTGTTCTTCATCGTCCCGGTGGTCGCCTTGCTGCTGCGCAGCGTCACCGATCCCGAGCCTGGGTTGCAGAACTACGCCACGCTTTTCGGCAGCGGCACCTATGTGCGGGTGTTCCTCAACACCTTCCTGGTGGCCTCCGTCGTCACCGCCGTAACCGTCGTAGTGGCGTTTCCGGTCGCCTGGACGCTGGCGATCATGCCGCCGGCCTTCGCCTCGGTCGTCTTCGGCATCATCATCCTGTCGATGTGGACCAATCTTCTCACCCGCACTTACGCATGGATGGTGCTGCTGCAGCGCACCGGCGTCATCAACCGCGCCCTGATAGGTCTCGGCGTCATTCATGAGCCGCTGCCGCTCATCAACAATCTCGCCGGCGTCACCATCGGCATGGTCTACATCATGCTGCCTTTCATGATCTTGCCGCTGGTCGGCACCTTGCGCGCCATCGATCCCATGACGCTGCGAGCTGCCGCCTTGTGTGGCGCGAGCCCGCTCGACGCCTTCCGCCGCATCCTCTTGCCGCTGTCGCTGCCCGGCATCGCCGCCGGCGGACTGATGGTCTTCGTCATGTCACTCGGCTATTTCGTCACGCCGGCGCTGCTCGGCGGTACCTCCAACATGATGCTGGCCGAGATGATCGCCCAGACCATCCAGTCCCTGCTCAATTGGGGTCTGGGCAGCGCCGCCGCCTTCGTGCTGCTGGTCGTCACCATGATGCTCTATGCCTTGCAACTGCGCCTGGTCGGCGCCAAGCGCCTCGCGGGAGCCCTGTAAGATGCTGCTCGACTATAACCGGCTGGGTTGGCTGCGCATCGCCCTTGTCGGCTTCACTGGCCTGGTTGCCGGCTTCCTGTTGCTGCCGGTGGTCTTCATCGTGCTGCTGTCATTCGGCTCGTCGCGCTGGCTGGCCTTTCCGCCGCCCGGCTGGACGTTGAAATGGTATGAGGAGCTGTTTGCCGATCCGGCCTGGGTCGATGCGGCACTGACCAGCGCCCGCATTGCCACCATGGCAGCGATCCTCGCCGTGCTCATCGGCTTGATGGCATCCTTCAGCCTGGTCAGGGGCGAGTTTCGTGGACGGCAATTCCTGCGAGGCCTGTTGCTGACGCCGATGGTGCTGCCGGTCGTCGTCTTCGCCATCGCCATCTATGCCTTCTTCCTGCGCATTGGTCTCAGCGGCACGACCATCGGCTTCGTTATCGCCCACACCATCCTGGCGCTGCCCTTCGCCATCATTCCAATCACCACCGCGCTCGAAGGCTTCGACAAATCCATCGAGGACGCGGCTATCGTCTGTGGTGCCAGCCCGCTGCAGGCAAAGCTTCGGATCACCTTGCCATCAATCAGGATCGGCATCTTCTCCGCCGCGATCTTTGCCTTTCTCGCCTCATGGGACGAGGTGGTGGTGGCGATCTTCATGGCAAGCCCGACTTTGCAGACGCTGCCGGTCAAGATCTGGGGCAGCTTGCGGGCCGACCTCAGCCCGGTCGTCGCCGCCGCTTCCAGCCTGCTCGTCGGCCTGACCTTGTGCCTGATGATCGTCACCGCACTCCTGCGAAGAAGACCAACCAGATGACCCGCCCATTCCTGTCCATTCGCCAAGTGAGAAAGGCGTTCGGCGCCTTTGTCGCCGTGCACGACGTCACCATCGATGTGGCCAAAGGCGAATTTCTGACGTTCCTCGGGCCGTCAGGCTCCGGCAAGTCGACGACGCTTTATGCCATCGCAGGTTTCCAGGATCCGACTTCGGGGGACGTCGAACTCGAGGGCAAGTCGCTGCTTGCAGTGCCGTCGCACAAGCGCAACATCGGCATGGTGTTCCAGCGCTATACGTTGTTCCCGCATCTCAGCGTCGCCGAGAATGTCGCTTTCCCATTGCGCGTGCGCCGCCGCCCAGATGCTGAAATCAAGCGCAAGGTTGCCGACATGCTGGCGCTCGTGCGGCTGGAGAATTTCGCCGACCGCAATCCAGGTGCATTGTCGGGCGGTCAGCAGCAGCGCGTGGCACTTGCCCGCGCACTGGCCTACGACCCGCCGATCCTGTTGATGGACGAGCCGCTGTCGGCGCTTGACAAGAAATTGCGCCAGGAGATCCAGGCCGAGATCCGCCGTATCCACCGCGAGACCGGCGTCACCATCCTCTATGTCACGCACGATCAAGAAGAGGCGCTGCACCTTTCCGACCGCATCGCCTTGTTCAAAGACGGACGCATCGAGCAGATCGGCACCGGCGAGGATCTGTATCTCAGGCCCGCCACCGAGTTCGTTGCCGGCTTCATCGGAAATTCCAACTTTCTCCCGGCTGAATATCTCGAAACGCAAAGCGGCGCGGCGACGGTTCGTCTGGCCGACGGCTCGATCGTCAAGGGCGTGAAGACCACGCAAGTTCTGAAGCGTGGCCAGAAGGTGAGGGTGATGGTACGGTCGGAAGCGTTCCGCCTCACCGCCGCGCCCGGAACTGCGGCAGTCCCCGTCGAGATCATCGATACGGCGTTTTTCGGCGACCGTCGGCGCGTCTTGGCGCGCACGACGTCCGGCGACGAGATTGACGTCAGGCCGACTTCAGACGCGGCACAACCGGACGGTGCCGCTTCGAGCAGGCAAATCTTCTTCGACCCCGCCGTGGCATTCCTGTTCCCAGCCTGAAGGCCCGGATTCGGTCAATCACTTTGCTGCCGTGACATCTCGCGGCCGGGCCGCTTCAGTGTGCTCGCGTATGTGTGAATCTTCGCTGTATGGGCAAGCACCTCGGCCTTGCTTGGCCCGCGAACTATGACTGACCAGTCGGTCGACGACGGACGGGTATCCATCCCAAATGAACGAGACATGATCTGATCTCCTGTGGTTTCGGTTGCGACGCCTTCTTGGCGCACTTGCGGAGATCGCAGTTTCGCAGGGAAGCCAGCGTTTGAATGCCCGTTGTTTTTTTGTCAGACCCGACCTGCAGGGCGTCAAGATGCGTTCTGGCGCAAAAACCTCTCGTTTTCCACTGTCGTTCCCACTCCACGTCAAACGCTGCCGGCCGAGGTTTAGCCGTCCGGGGCGATCCCGGTCGCGCAACATCCGAACCCAGGAGTGAATGACATGCAGGACGATACAATGGTCATGGAAAAGGCTTCCGTTAAGAACGCGCCGCGGGAGCCGAGGAACGGCGTGGACACGCCCACCCTTCTGGCCACCATCAACGCCGTCGCGGGGCAGCCGGAGCTTGCCAAGTTCCAGTTCCGTGCCAAGAACCGCTGGATCACCGGCACGCACAGCAGCAGCACGATGGCCAACTTCTTCGGCGCCGGCGCCGACCAGTCTCACACGATGGCCTACCAGGCTGACAGCGACCATCCAGCGGTCTTGTGCGGCACAGACAACGGCCCGACGCCGGTCGAGTACCTCCTCCACGCGCTTGCTTCCTGCCTGACTGCTGGCATCGCGAATATCGCAGCCGCGCGCGGCGTGACGTTGCATGAGGTGGAATCGACCGTCGAAGGTGACATCGACCTTCGCGGCATCCTCGGCATCTCTAACGAGGTCCGCAACGGCTACCAAGGCATCCGTATCTCCTTCAAGATCAAGGGCGATGCTCCGGCTGAGAAGCTCGAGGAAATCGTGATGCAGTCGCGCGCCCGTTCCGCGGTGTTCGACGTACTGACCAACGGCGTGCCGGTCTCGGTTGCCGTGAAAGGCTGACTTCGGTCCGCAAGAGCAATATCGCCGGCCTCGTCTTGAAAAGGATGGCCCGGCGATCTGTTGCCCCTGCTTACAAGGCGCGGATTCCATGCAGCATACAGACGTGGCCATTATCGGCGCCGGACAGGCGGGTCTCGCCATGAGCCGGTGCCTGTCCGAGCGCGGGGTCTACCACGTCGTGCTGGAGCGCGGCCGCATCGCTGAGCGCTGGCGCAGCGAACGGTGGGATTCGCTGCGCCTGCTGACGCCCAATTGGATGACACGCCTGCCCGGCGGCGGTTATCGTGGGGCCAATCCCGACGGCTTCATGACAATGGCCGAGACCGTCGGGTTCCTGGAGGATTACGCGTGCTCGATCACCGCGCCCGTAGAGAACGGCGTTGAGGTGCTTTCGGCCGAAAGGGTCGATGGAGGCTTCCGGCTGCTGACCGATCGCGGCCAATGGAGCGTGCGTTCGGTCGTGGTCGCGACCGGATACAGCGACAGGCCACGCATTCCGCCACTCGCAAAGCAGATCTCCTCTCGTATCAGGCAAATCGTGCCGCGGGACTATCGCAATCCCCAGCAACTGTCCCAGGGTGGCGTTCTCGTGGCCGGGGCCTCGGCGACCGGCATACAACTTGCGGAGGAGATCAATCGCTCCGGACGTCCGGTGATGCTGTCGGTCGGCAGTCATACACGCCTGCCGAGGCTTTACCGCGGGCACGACATCCTGTGGTGGCTCGACCGGCTGGGAATGCTTGCCAAGCCTGTCGCTGAAGTTCCGGATCTCACTGCGGTACGGCGGCAGCCTTCGCTGCAGCTGATAGGCACACCCGAGCGCAGGACGCTCGACCTTGCCGGTCTTCGTGAGGAAGGCGTTCGTCTTGTCGGTCGAGCGGCTGCCGCTTGCGATACACGCATTCGGTTCAACGGCGATCTCGCCGAAACGACCGTGGCGGCGGAACGCAGGTTAAGGCGCGTGCTGGCCAATATAGACCGCTCGGCCGCCGGCAATGGCCTCTACTCGATCGATCCCGGTTCCATTCCGAGCCTGATCCTGAGCGCCGAGGCGACCGAAATCGACCTGATCGACCAGGGCATCGAGACGATCATATGGGCCACCGGCTATCGCCGGGAATACCCATGGCTGAAGCTGGATGTGTTCGACGCCCGGGGCGAAATCCTGAACGATGGCGGCGTCTGCGCGTATCCGGGACTCTACGTGCTCGGTCTCAATTTCATGCGCCATCGAAACTCCAGCTTCATCGACGGCGTCGGCCGCGATGCCGAGGCGCTGGCGGCTCACCTGGCAATGTTTCTCGACGCCTCCCGCCGAGCCGCGGCCTGACCGCCGAATACAACGCTGGCGCGGCAAAAATCGACGTTGCCTTCAACGATGACGCTCACGGCCGATCACGACAAGGGCTCCACTGGCGCCGTAGTCAGCGCCCGCAACCATGGAGAAAATCAAAATGAGTGCAATGGTGAACCTAACCCTGTCCCCCACCACAACGCGAGGTTTGCGCTGGGCTGGCGGAACAATGTTGGCCGCGGTCTGGCGTTTCATTCGCATCCAGCGGGACCGTCGACAACTTTATGAGTTGCCGGACTACATCTTGCGCGACATCGGCATCACCCGCTCCGAGATCAACTCGATCACTTCGTTTGCCGGGCGTGATCCCAGCCGCCGCACGCGTTTTTTGAGGGCGGAGGGCGGGGCTCGATGACCGCATCGACGTTCCACGTCTCCCATAAGGCCTGCCACGCACCTTGTCATCGCCCTGTACTGCTCAGGCGGCAGCGGGTGGCAACGGCGCAACCTGGCGGAGCGGCTCGATGACAGCTACCGGTTCATCGCACCCGATCTGATCGGGGCGCGGGGCGGCGGCACCTGGACTGGTGCCGGCGCTCTCCATCTGACCCACGAAGCCGCCGGGATTCTGGAGATGATCGACCCACCATGACGGGCCTGGTGGTGGATTGGCCTTGCATATAGCAGCGATGCGTTCAGACCGGCTTGCCAGCCTTTGTCTTTATGAACCTTTGCCTGCTGCGCCAGCTGGACTCTGAGGGCGACGAGGCGCCCGGCGAAATTTCGGCGATCGCAGGCGCATACACGACGGCTTGATCAACGGCAGCTGTCTCTCCGCGAGAGCTCAGGTCATCGACTGCTGGAGCGGAGCAGGCATCTTCGACGCGATGAAGCCGGAACTTCAGGCGGCACTCGTGCGGTTTCTGCCGCAGGCCAGCCTCGACTTCTGCGCGTTATCCACGAGGCGATGCCGGCAAGCGAATATGCCCGATTTCACTTTCCGGTCTTGGTATTGCGCGGCGAATTTGCACCAGTTCCGACGCGGCTCATCGCGTGCAAACGCTTTCCCGCGTCCCAGCCGCGATCTGGTGATTGTTGCCGGGGCCGGACACATGGGGCCGCTGACACCCACACACGTGGTGGCCGATCGGTTGGTCCGGCAGATATTGTTCCATACACCGCAGGATCGCGAGCTGGGTAACTGCGGCTTGCTTGCCCCACAGGCAGCGCAATCCTTCGAAGATCCTTGGATGCGGAGGAATCACACCGTAGCGGCCATGCGATCGCGCACGATATTTCGGGCCGGGCGTTCCGTGTCGGAGAAATCCTGCCGCATCTGCATTTCTGTGTAGAGCCTGCCCGCTTCCGCGAGAGTGGCATCCGCGCCAGGGATTTTACCGCGCCGCTTCGCGAGCCCCAGAGCTAGCAAGGAGCGGGCAAGCTCCGGCCGCAATTCAACCCGCCTGGCAAGATTGCAGGCCTGTTCGAGCCAGCTAATGGCCGATCTGGAAGGTTTCAGCTCGGCAAGGCCGCGCAGTACGATAATCTCGCTCCACGGATCGCCGCGTCCCCGTGCAAGCTCGAGCGCGTGGCCGAGATTGGCCGCAGCTTCGGGCTCACAGAGGCGCGTACGCACGCATGCGAGCACCGCGCGCGCATGACATTCGAACTGGGCAAGATCGAGCCGCTCGGCCTCGGTCACCGCCATTTCCAAGGTGGCGCCCGCGTCGTAGTTGCGGCCGAGCAGGAATTCCGCATGACCGAGCATAGTCAACAGCCATGGCCGGAGTAGGATAGATGCGCTGGTCGCGGCTTCGGAGGACGACAACCGCAGCGCCTCGACAAGCGCCGGCTCGGGCCCGCGCAGGACGCCCACCACACCGGTGAAATAGGCGGCCGCGCAGCTGTCGATCGGGCGCGCCACTTCGGCGGCGACCTTCTGCAGTTCGGCAAGCGAACGTTCCGCATCATCGAACCGGCCAAGGCGCGCTTCCGCCTGCGCGCGGTGCCCCAGGTACCAAACCGCACGCGCACCGAGCTGTCCGAAACGCTCCAGACGCCAAGCTTTGGTGAACCACTCCTCATGCGGGACAAGCCGCTCCAGCACCTGCCGCGCCTCGCTGCGGATCAGAAGGGCCTGTGAGGCGGCCAGATCCGACTCACTTATGCAGCGCTGCACGCCATTTGCCGTCGCGCCGCGCTTGAGTGTGTCGGCCGGTTCCAGCGCCTCCTCATAGCGGCCGTGGGAGCTGTTGAGGTAGCTCAAGTGGAGCAACACGTCGGAGATGAGTTGCGGATCGCCCAGTTCCATGGCCAGCTCGCGCGCTTCCAATAGCTGCGGCAGCGCCTTCCGATAGGCACCCAGGGCGCCGTAGGCGGGCCGCATCCGCACCCGCAGTTTGATCGCCTGGGCGAGAGTTTTCGGATTTCGGGGCAGCGCGGCGACTGCTTTGCGGGCGTTCTCGAGGAACTGCACCGCCGCGGAATAGGCTGAGCGTTCCTCAGCCCGACCCGCCGCTTGCAGCAGATAATCCGCGGCCGGTTCCCATGCCTCGGCACGAAGCGCGTGTTCGGCCAGTTCCTCGATGTGGTGGTTAAGCGATCCGGCATAGAGTCTGTCCATGGCAACCAATGCAGCCCGATGCAGCCTTTTTCGGTCCTCCGCCAGCAGAGATTCGTTGGTCACCTTGAGCGTCAACGCATGCTTGAACGTATATTCCACGTGAGGATAGCTCTGGACCTCGAACAGGAATTCCAAACTCTGAAGTTTGGTTAGACATGCCTCCAGCTCCGCCTCCGGCAGCGGCGAGAGCGCGCTCAGCAGCGGATACGGAACATTCTTGCCGATAACCGAAGCGACTTGGAGTACCTGCCTTTCCGAATCACCCAGCTGCTGGACGCGTGCGGCGATGAGCGATTGAACGGTCGACGGGATGGTGATGGATTGCACTGGTCTCTTGAGCTCGTAGCAGCCCGACTGGCCAGCAAGGACACCATCGGCAACCAGTCCGCGCACCATTTCCTCCAGAAACAGCGGCGTACCCTCGGCTCGCTCGGCAAGCGATTGCCGCAGTTCCCCCAGGCTGGGATCGGATCCCAACAATTCGGTGAGGAACTGGTCCATTTCGTCCCGCGCGAACCGCTCCAGCCTTATCTGCTGGAAATAGCCGCGGCGGTTCCATTCGTGCCGGTACTGCGGCCTGTAGGTGGCGAGCAGCATGATACGGTTTGCGCCCATGACCTCGACCAGCCTGTTCAGTACGGCCTCGCTCTCGGCATCGATCCAGTGCAGATCCTCGATAAGCACGGCTACGGGCGAGGCCCGGCTCAAGGCAACGAGAAATGCGCTCATCGCCTCGGATACCCGTGAGGTCCGCTCCCGCGCATCGAGATGCCGCCAGGAAGAATCATTGACCGGCAGGTCCGCGAGGAAGGAAAGCGGCGCCGTATGACTTGGATCTAGGTCCAGTTCCGCTTGTTTGAAGGTAAACAGGCGCTGGGCTTCCGCCAAGCCGTCTTCGCCGCGAATGCCACAAGCCGAGAGCAGCAGCTTTTTTACAGCGCCCAGAGCAACTGATGAATCAAACTCCAGACCACCACATTCGAGAACAGCAAAACCGGCCACCTCGTCGAGGGAGAGAAATTCATGGGCAAGCCTCGACTTGCCCATGCCGGCGTCGGCGACGATCCCGACGACCTGGCCGTGGCCCTCCCTGACGCGGCGCCAGGTTGCAAGAAGGATTTTCAGCTCGATCTCGCGCGCCACCAGGCCGGTGAGGCCGCGGTTGGCCCTCAGGTGCCAGCGCGACAAAGCGTGATTTTCTCCCAACAGCTCGTAAATGCGTTCCTCTTGGCCAAGTTGCGGATGCTCAGAATGCGCTAAGCGGTGCATCTGCACGTAGCCCCCGGCGGCTGCGCGCCCCCGGCCTGTCGCGGCGATCGTCGCGCGGTGCAAGGCACGCATCAGCCGGTTGGCCGCACGCGGCGCGGCTCCGGCCAGTTCGACCCTGCTGCCGTTGGGCGTCCATTGCTGCCGTACGATCACCTCGCCGGTGTCTATTCCGGCCCTCAACTGGATCCCGCCCTGGGAAAGCTCCTCCACTGCCAGCTTGGCCGCAAGCGCGGCGCGGCATGCAAGATAAGCGTGATCCTCGGTGGCGCGAGCCAGGCCGAATGCTGCGGTGATTGTCCCGTCAGCAGCCGACGTGACGACGCCGCCATGGCTCTCAACGACTTCTATCACCCGATCCTCGACGGGCTGGAATTCGCGGATCGCCACTTCCGGATCCTCCGTTTCGAGGAGATGCATGGGACTGACCACTTCGGCGGCCAGCACTGTTATGTATTGCCGAGAGCGGTTGATCCCCAAGGACGCCGGAGGGCCTGCCAGTTGCTGCGTCTGTTCGGGGTCGGCAAGGAAACGACGCGTTTCGTCGACGAAGGTCGCGAATGCCGGTTCGTGGCCAAGCAGCACGTGATTGACGCTGTCGAGCGCAACGAAACGCGCGCCGGGGATTTTGCCGGCCATCGCCTGGCCGTGATCGAACGGAATGACCGCGTCCCCCCTGGCATGCATCACCAGGGTCGGGACACGGACCCGCGGTAACAGCTCGTCGACGTCGATGACGGCGCCTTCTTCGAAGATGCGATGGGCAATCTCGGGCGAGACTGTATTGCGTTGGAGCTCGTTATACCAATTCCTCTGTTCCGGCGTTGCTTCCGGAATGAAGAGGGAGGTGAACATTTGCCGGAACACCGGGTCATCTTGGCCCCAGCCTTCCTGTATCAGCGCTCCCATCGCTTCGCGGCGCGCTATTTCGCGCTGATTGCCCCGTTTGCGCCAGCCTTTCGTAAATCCGCCATACAGCACCATCCCGGCGACGCGCTCTGGATGCCTGACGGCATAGGCTATGGAAACGGCGCACCCTTGGGAAATCCCAAGCAGGGAAACGCGGCGCAGACCAGCCGCATCGATGATGCTCTCAAGGTCGGCAACCATGGCCTCGAAGGAGAGGTCGGTGGGATACCGGTCCGACAGGCCATTGCCGCGCTGGTCGTAGCGGATCAGCTGGTAGTGGGCGGAGAGGCCCTCGATCCAGTGCTTCCAGACCGGACTGTCCCATTCGAGCTCGAGATGGGACATCCAGTGGGCGGCCCTTACCAAAGGGGGGCCTTGACCACTCAAGGAATAGGCCAAGCACGCGCCGTCGGGCGTCGTGCATCGGCGAATCTCCTGCGCAAGGATTCGCTCCGGCGGAGAGGCAAGCTGCATCTCCGACGCAGGCAAAACAGGCGTCGGAGGGACGGTCTCATCGGCGGGAGCGACCCCGATGTCGGCTCTCGAAGCGCGGCTCTGGACCATGGCGGATTGCCGTGCTGCCTCGCTCAGCCGGCGGATGTCCGCTCGAAGAGCCTCGTCTCCAGGCTCCAACCCGTCCAGGACATGGGCGTACGGAAGTGCTCGCGCCGGCTCAAGCCGGTCGACGAGCACCCGAAGGATGCGCAGATGCGTCACGTGCAATTCGTCGGCGGTCGCAATGCGCCAGGCTTCGAATTCCGGACAGCGCGGTAGTGAAAGATCATCCAGGAAACGGCCGCGGAACGCTCCGGCGAGGGCCTCCAGTTTCTCCGGTTCGAGAGCCTCTATGTCGCGACCGCCGAGGCCCCGGAGCGGCGCAATGTCCAGCACGACTTCGCTGGTGTTCAGGCGAACTGCGTTGCGGTCGGCTTGCAGGATCTCGCCGTCCCCGAGGTCGACGACCTGTCGGATCTTCGAGAGACTCCAGCGCAGGGCGCCGCGAGGATCGTCCGGTACCTCCCAAAACATTTCGCAAAGGCGCTCGCGCCGCTGCGGGCGCTCTGCGAGCGCAAGATAGGCCAGCAGCGCCCGCGTCTTTTTCGAAGGCGGCAAGGAAACGACCTCGCCACGGCGAAGGACGGTCAGATCTCCGAGGACGCGAATTTCGAGCGACACCATGCCAATCCCAGTGCGCCTGCTAAATTAGCAGCGGATTGTATCAAGTCGGTGCCACCGCCGAAAGCCTTCGTTTCCGGAAACGTGAGGTTTCCGCCTGCGATCTGATTTGGCTTCGCTTTGTGAGAAGGCCGACACGGACATAAGTCCACCTGAATGCCGAGCCGGAACGGGATCACGCCCGTTCCGGCTCGCTTTGAGCGACGGCACTCTGAAAAGACGGGAGCGGGATCTCACGCTGCCGCGCGCACCCATCGGGGCAGCAGGCTCTCGGGATTTGCGCATGCGCCGGGCGTGTAGTTTGCGCCAACGAACTCCAGCCGGGCGGCGAGCGTGCCGTCCCGCCAGGCCGCAAGCGTATCCATGCAGCCACCGATATGCTCGCCGCCGACAAAGACCTGCGGAATTGTTGGCGAACCAATCCGGGCCCTCAGGGCCTTGCGGATTTCCCCGTCCCGGCCGTTCTTCTGGAATTCCGGAGTATCGATTTCGATGGACCTGTAGGCGATTCCGGCACGATCGAAGAGATTTCTCACCGTCCAGCAGAATTCGCACCACGTGAGGGCGAACATGACCACCGGATGCTCCGGATCATTGATCGCCTCATCGACAAACGCATGCGCCGAATGATCAATTTGGATTTCGTCGACGGGCGCCGATGAAAGGGCGAAGGACGGCGGCCGGTCGAAGCGGTAGCCGGCTGTGGAGCGAGAGATCGCCTCTTCGGCGGGCGACATTTCCTCGCTGATGTGATCGAACAAAATCGTGCTGAGATACCGCTCGCCCGTGTCAGGCAACATACATAGCACGTTCCGGTCCGGTCCGACGCGTCGAGCGATTTCCAGTGCCCCGCTCAGGGTTGCCCCGCCGGAGATGCCCGCCAGTATTCCTTCTTCCGTCGCAAGCCGGCGCGCAGCTTCCAAAGCGCTGGCGCCTGAAACGGGCAGGATTTCGTCCACAAGATCGTCAGCCATCGCATTGCCGACGATCTTCGGAATGAAATCAGGGCTCCAGCCCTGCATCGGGTGTGGCCGGAAGCGAGTGTGCGCCCGAGTCGGCAGTCCGTGTTCGTCGAATTTTTGGGGAATGCCACTCGACAGCAGCGCCGAATTGTCGGGTTCGCAGACTATGATCCGCGTTTGCGGACGCTCGCGCTTGAGTACTCGCGCCACACCGGCAAGCGTTCCGCCGGTCCCGGTGCCGGTAACCCAGTAGTCGAGTGGACGGTCCTGGAACGCCTCGAGGATTTCGAGCGCTGTTGTGCGGGCATGAATATCGGCGTTGACGGGCGTCTCGAATTGCCGGCAGAGGAACCAGCCGTGCGCTCCGGCCAGTTGGACCGCCTTGGCGAGCATGCCGCTGCCGCGCTCTACCGCAGGGGTCAATACCACCTTGGCACCGAAAAAGCGCATCAGCTTGCGGCGTTCGAGGCTGGCGTTTTCCGGCATGACGATGACGAGAGGGTAGCCTTTCCTGGCGCAAACCATGGCAAGTCCTATGCCCGTGTTGCCGCTGGTCGCCTCGATCACCGTCTGGCCAGGCCGAAGTGCACCGGAACTCTCCGCTTCTTCAATGATCGCGGCGGCAAGACGGTCCTTGATCGAGCCGCCAGGATTGAACGCCTCGATCTTGGCATAGAGCGAAGCGGCGCCGTTGTTGATACGCGAAAGGCGAACGACCGGCGTATCACCGATCGTGTCGAGAATGCTGCCGTAGATACTGCTCATCTCAGCTGGTCCCTGCTTGGTGAGGACGGTGCTCCGCCCGTTTTCATCGATCTTTGAGGTTGGCAGGAGGCCGTGGTTTGCAGCGTTCGAACCAACGTGGAATTGAATGATTTGACGTTTGAATCAGCGGCTCATCGCTGGGCCCGGAACCCGGCCGCATGGAACCTGCGCTCTCGCGCCGTATGATGCCGCCAATACGCCGAGAACCACGAGATTGGCCGCACCTGCGACAAATGCCACCAGGAAAGCGGGCCCATAGCTGCCGAGGCTGTCATAGACAAAGCCGCCGAAATAACCGGCCACGCCCATGCCTACCCAGGCGATCAGCATGACGATGCCGAGTGAATGGCCAAAGCGTTCGGCTGGCGCAAATTGGCGCACGCAAAGGATCAGGCACGTCATGTTTCCGGCAAAGCCGAAGCCAAAAACCGCCGACAGCGCCAACAGGCTCAGCTGCTGGTCCAGAGCGGGAAAAAGCGCAACGCATGCAGTCTGAATAAACGACGCCACGACATAAGCAGAAAGGTTGCCTGCCCGGTCAGCGAGCAGCCCGAATGCGATCCGCCCGATGGCGCCGAACAGCATGGCGATCAGCAGGCTGAGCGATCCGACATCCGAAGACCCGCACACGCCCGTCACGAAGCTCGCGAGGTGCACCAGCGGGACGCCCATGCAGGCGCAGCAGAGGAAGGCTGCGGCAGATAGAAGCGTCACCGGAGAAATCCGGCCAGCTTGGGAACCGGGCTTTGCTGAAGAACGCAACGGTGCGGCAACGACACGATCGACGGGCGGCGCCTGAACCGATGGCAGGGAGATCGCCAGCATAGTCATCGTCGCCACAGCCATGATCGCGTATGCGAGGCGCCAGCCGACGCCGTCGATCAGGGCATTTGCGGCGTAGGGCATCACGCCCTGGCCCAAGGCTCCGCCCGCTGTGACGATCCCTATGGCCAGGCCGCGGCGGCGGTCGAACCAGAGTCCGGTTACGGCAAGCACCGGTGCATAGAGACAGGCAAAGCCGAGCCCGCCCAAAGCGAAGTTGGCAGCATAAATCTGCCAAAGCGAAGTGGCGAAGGAAAGCGCGGCAAGCGCGATCACCATGCCTGCCGAGCCGATGAACAGCAGACTTCTGGTATTCAGGCGATCTGACAGGCGGCCCCAGAACAGCCCGCCCAAGGCCATGCCGACGCTGGAAAGCGTGTAGGCGAGGCTGATGTCGGCTCGCGACCAGCCAAACTCCGCCTCAAGCGGTCTGATGAAGACGGATGTCAGCGCAAGGCTGCCAAATCCGAACGCCATCGCGGTCGTAGCGCCGGCGGCAGCCAACAGACCGCGCAGCGGCATCGCGCTGTCCAGGAGCTCCCTGCCTACAGGTGATGAGTGACGATTCGACATGTTCCAGCCCTCGAAGGATTTCTTCAAGGCTTTGTCATCGGCCGGCGGTGTGGAAGCAGGCGTGTGCGTCAGCGTGGAAACCTATAATGCGGACCGTGGAAACGGCCCTACCTAGCCTTGCAACCTCTTCTTGGCGGAGGATGAGGGGCGTCGTGGCCCATGGCTGGACGGCGATCGCCTTTCGCACACCGGCGCGGCGTATAGCTGGAGCAGACTTTCGACACATCGCTCCGTTGCCTTCGATGGCTTCACGGATGCGTTGTCGGCCGACTACGACGCCGGCACCGCACTCGCCTACAAGCCCGATGCCGGGCGCTTTAGGTTCGAGCCTTTCGCCAATCTCGCTTATGTCACCGACGGCTTCACCGAAACGGGCGGGGCGGCGGCCTTGACCAGCGCCGGCACAAGCACCGCCGCCAGCTTTAGCACGCTTGGATTGCGCGGCTCGACCGACTTCGAGCTGGGCGGCGTGAACGCCACCGCGCGCGGCATGCTCGGCTGGCGCCACGCTTTTGGCGATGTCACGCCGACCTCGACCTTCGCCTTTGCCGGCGGCGATGCCTTCATAATCGCCGGCGTGCCGATTGCGCGGGACGCGGCCCTTTTTGAAGCCGGCCTCGATCTGCAACTCGCGGCCTATGCCACACTCGGCTTGTCCTATTCGGGGCAACTCGGCAGCGGAGTTTTCGATCAGGGCGCCAGGGTCAACCTCCGCGTCAAGTTCTGAGCGCAATAGCGTTGTCGGCCCTAGGTGTTCAAGCCCGAGGTCAAGTGGACCGGAGGCTGGTCGTCGATGGGCTAGAACGACATCAAATGCTTCTGCCTCGTGCCATCCTCACTCAGCTTCGCTTGTCGACGCTCCATAGGCCAGGTCCGGCGAAGCACAGATAAAAGAAGGCAAAGCAGAACAAGATCTGCATCGCTCATATTGTACGCGGGAAAAACCCTTTTGGGGATGCACCATGAAATAGGCGACCGCCATCATCCGCAGAGGATGAACGAGACCGGCCGGGTTAAAAAGCCGACCAGAATCAGCAACCCGCCGAGGAATCCAAGGACCGGCTACAAGCTCAAGCGTTTCCATGCCGGGCTGGGCGGGCATCGTGGATGGTGGCCTCTTCCGAAAAGCCTGGCTAACTACGCGACCAGGAGATGAAGCTTAGCAACATACTGCGGCGGCAATCCTCGCTGCGGTCGTCTCCCCTCGCTGGATCGCGATGGTCTGACGAGACCTACGCTACGCTCTGCCAGGCTAACAATCGGCTTAATCATCTTCCCGCAACTGCTGCACCTCGCGGGCTGGGCTTCAGCCCTGCTTGACATAGCCGGCGGTAACTTCCTCTTTGTGGGCGGCAAAGGCTGCCAGAACCTCCGCCTTCTCGGGCTTCGGAACCTTGAAGTGGTCAAGGGTTCGCCCGAGTTCTGCTGCGACCTCATCGAATTCTGCGGGAGAGATCCGCAGGTTCCGATGGGCCTCTTCAAGCCCAAGCGGCGTCGTCCCGGGCTTGGTGGCCACGAACTTGAAGGGGCCACCAGAAACGTCGCAGACCCACAGCGTGCGCATGAACTTCAAGCCGGGCAACCTGCCAAGGTTCTTGGTGTGCCATTTCCGCAGCTGCGGGTTCTTGGACCTCTGGCCGACGATGGGGTTCTTCACGACTGCATCGCTAAAATGATCCACCACCGCTGCGATGGCGAACACTCCTCCCAGTCGCACGTACAGACTTTTCTCAGGCGTGGTTTGCTTGGCCTGCGCTTGCGTGTTGTCTGCGGCCAATACAGCCGTCGATGTGGCGGCGACCGCCAGCCCCGCGACAACGCTTCGTCTTGTGAAAGGGGTCGAAACAGCCGTTTTCATATCTGGTTTCCTTCGAGCTGAGCCAGAGCAAGCCGCAACCTGTCTGGCGGCCTCAATGAAGTGCTATTTCCACTTTGCCTTAACCCGGCATGGTCTGAGGAATTAACGAACCTCCCGCCTGAATTATTCCCGATTGACGCATCCCCACGTCAAGATGCGTGAGCAGGTGACGCTTGGAGCTCCATCGCACGCGGGACATTGCAGGCCGCCCAGCGCCGGGGGAGGAATCCGGGCGTTCTTTCGGCCTTGCCAACATGCTCGGCCATCGCGAGAAATTCGTCGCGGTGCCGTTCTTCTGGAGCCAGCACTACGATGTTTCCATCAACTATGTCGGCTATGCCGGGCAATGGGACGGGAACGCGGTCAATGGAGATATTGCTGCCAAGGACTGCCAGCTGGGCTTCAAGCGCGCGGGGCGCACGGTGGCTGATGCTGCGATCTTCCGCGACATCGAGAGCCTAAAGGTCGCAGTCAAAATGGGGCGTAGATCGCGCCTTAGCGAAAAACCTCGGCAAGGAGCATCGTGCTCTGGTGAGCAAAATCGAGCCATGCGGAGGAAAGGCGGTGGCTCGCCGAGGGTCGCCGAAGCTGCGATTACGAAACTCCATACCCTGCGCCGCGCGAGCATGCCGGTGGCGGACGTTGGAGCATGAAAGTCGGTTTCAGCGCCCGCTCAGGCGGCGCGCGGTCGCCGGCCCGGGGCCGGGCATAGAGTGGAGCTCTGGTCTGTAGCGCGGTGCCACGAATTCGCGAAAGGCTGATGTCAACTGGTGACCAACCCCATGACACAATCTTACCCTTTAAGGAATGCTATGCGCGACAACATCCACAGTCTCCCGGCCATCGAGGCGCTCCTATGAGCCGGTGACGCTCGGCGGACATGACGGCAAAATCCGCGACAGCAAGGCCGATAAGGTCTTAGGTGACGGACCACTTGAACAAAACACCGGTTCGGATTTGGTCGGAGTCAGAAATTCCAATGAGGTCTCGGGCGACAAGAGAGCTTTCCCAAGGGCCGCAGCCAAGAACACTGCGGGGAGACCGAACAAAAGCTTACGCGACATCATTGTCCCAACCTCACACGCCGATGACGATGTGGAACAGTGTCTTTCGCTCAGCATGTCTGCGGCTATGAGAGCAAGAACCATGCCACACATGCCGGCGCCTGCGCCGCTCGGCTAATCTTAGCCGATGCCGCCTAAGCTGACGCACTTAGGCGACCCATAATAGGTCATTTGCGGCTGGCACCAGGATTGCAGCGTTCAGCAACGCCGGCTGTCGGGACCGGCAGTTTGGAGCGGCGGGGGCCTCGCCGATTGGCAAATCGGGCGGCGACGGTCTTTCATTCAACAATCTGCTATCACCCGCTCGACCTCCGATCGGGGAGACGAGGGCCGACGAGCCCTAATCGCTCGTTGTCGATGGGTGGCGATCATAATCGACGGGAGGCGACAACATGACCGAGGCCTCGGCTCGGCCAAAGTCTCGGCCGATCTGAAATGCTGCATAGAGCGCGGCCAGACCAAGTAAAAATTTGAGCATGAATCCTCCTCCTTTCCATCGAGAAACCAATGCGGCGGGCAGATAGTTCCATAGGTCCGGAACAATGCTCACTAGCGCTCGTTGCCTCTGATCGATGGGCGAGGAGCGCGCAGGATATGGCCGCCAAAAAAACGAACGACACGAGCCGCGTGGTGAAGGGTGCGGAACTTGAAGTTGAGCACCTGGCGGAGGTGACGGACGTCTCTCCGAAACAGGCCAGAGCGCTGCTTCGCAAGCATGGCGCGGACTGGCAGAAACTTAAAGACGAGGCAGAGGCTTTGAAGGAAGACTAGGGGGACATCCAAATCCTTCGGCGAGTGCGATTCTGCTCAACCCGCATGCCCGTCATGCGCAACTAAAATTCCGAATCTTTGAGTTAAATTCATCAAACGACCCGACCGCGCATTGCGGTCGGCACTGCCGGCCTGGCGGCCGGTTTTTCAACCTGGGGAACTTCAATGACCATGATCAAGGCCGCATCCAACGCACGCGAACCGACACCTGTGCTCGCATGGCCGACGTTCGAGCGGCTGGCCATTCCGGTACTCTAGCGAGGGTCAAGGCGCTGCAGTATTGGCGCGACCTAACACAGCCTGCCTCCCTGCTTGGCATACGTCCAACTGAGCCGGAGCTCTTGCATGCATAAGGTGCCAGGTGACGGGCAAGGAGCGCTGGGAACACACTGGCAAAAAAGTACGGACGAGCGACTCAAAATCGAAAGCCGTGCCGGAGAAGCCTCCAGTCGCGGCACATATCGCGTTTGGTGATCTGCGTTTCCATGGCAACGAGCTTATCGAATGGGGACGGACTGCAGACGGCAAGCCCCCAGCCCGCGTTCGGTCTCGCGAGGGTGCAATGCACGTCCCCACCGACAAACGGCTCTGGCGCGTCAAGCGCTGGGTGAAGCGAGGCTGCCTGGGCATTCACTGAGGGTGGCCTCGGGTGGAACCGAGGGGGCACGGGGGTATCGTGCGCTGCCACATATCTGATGGGGTTCGAAGAAATCTGTACCAAACATTCCCGACCAACATTAGACTTCCCTCATGTTAACTCGGCGGTACGACGTGAGGCAGGAGCCGGATGGGACGTGGACGGTGTTCGATGTGTTCACCGGGCTGCCGGCTATCGTAAGCGGCTACCCAGCCGTCGCGATGCTGCTGAACGCCTATGACATGAAGAGCGGGCTCTCCTACGAGGGGTTCACCTGATGTCACTCCATTGGTTCTCCCCTCCGGTCCCCGTCAAGACCAGCCTCAGCCATCGCTACAACGTCTCTTCTGTCGAGGCAGCCGGCGAGCAGCTCCTGAAGTTCACCAAGAGGGGTGCTAACTGGCGGCGTGCGGTCCTGGCTTGCATGGCTTTCGGGGTAGGCAAGGTGTCAGCTCAGGATGTCAGAACGCTGTTCCGTCTGGCTGCCAAGGAGGAAGGGGTCCTCCTATCAGATCGGGATGACTGAGGGTGTCTCCTGGCTACCTCGGCCCCCTAAGCACCCCTCGGCACCGTGGGGGGCAGGGGGTCTTAGCGCGTGCCTGTTATCCGATCACCCGCTCGCATTTTTTTACCAAACATTCCCGATCTTCTTTGTGCGATTGAGAACGTTGCATTTTTCGCTAGAAGTAGTCTGATGGTCCACCCGGGTGGAGGCTCATGGACTCGCCGACCGACTACATTCCTGGAGTCACCATCAGGGAACTTGTTCTCGCGGCCATTCATGCGGCCGGAGGGGGTGGCGTGGTGTCAGTTCAAGCAACCATTGCGGCGGTCCGGAAACAAGCTCCACAGCTACCAGAAACCGACTGCGGATTGGTTGCAGCACCAATCGAGATATCCATCATACTTCACCTCGGCGTTGCCTTTGACGAAAAAGTGCCGTAGCGCCTCGCAGGAGGGAACCATTCGCATACCTCGAAGTTCGGCCCGATTCGACTGGCAGTCCGGCCATGGAAGAACTCGACGCAGCACATCAGCGGGCTATATCGCGTCTTGTCCGCAAGTGGATTACTTCAGAGACGATCCGCCGTTACGTTCGCCATCTACTGAGGCTGAGGGCAGATGAGGATCTCCCGCAAGAGCATCGATCGCTACTTGACGAACTGGACCGCAGGCACACCAAAGACTCATGAGCCAACAACGGTACGACCTTAGGTGGGGTTTCCCCAATCATGGCTGAGCATTATCAATCAGGGCAGATGGCGGCGACGAACGCTGTTCGGCGGATCATTGCTCACGATGAAACCGGTCGCTACCTGCACAAGCGGTTAGATTTGACGATCTAGCCAGACCTACTGGCCATTCGGGCACACTCCTTGCTCCGCCAGAAAGGACGAGAAGAACCGGCCCAAACCCCTGATTAAGGCTCGGATGTCGGCCATCACCTTTGGTACGTTCGTTGAGGCTGCCATGGAGGCAGGGATGCTACTCCTCGATCCCTAGGAGGGAGTACCTGTGACCCCCGCTCATGCCACTCTCCGCACCGCGCCAGCGGTCGGATTGATGGAACCAGCCGCCGGCCCGCACGTTATGTCGCGTCGATGCAAAGGGGAGGTCCGCCGATGACGGCCTTCATTCCGGTTACGCTGTGCTTTTGCAGCAACAAGACGATGCTGGTCGGCTCCGTGGCCGAGGCCGAGACGGCGCTGCGGCAGCAATGGCCCGACAACACCGCGCCCAGCTATCTCCACGCCGTTCGGCTGGTCAGGCTCGCGATCGAGGGCAGTTGCCGTCCGAGCACCGCCTTCGAAGCGTTCAGCAAGGCCGCCCGGCAACAGGGCATATTGGTGGCCAGACCAAGAGGCCGCGCGCATGACTGGCTGGATGCCGCCGCCAGCCCATGACACTGTCGCGACGACGATGTAACCGGGCCGCTGGTTCTTGACGTTGGTGGAACCAAGGGGAGGGATCCTCCCGCCGCTCATCGTGCCCACTTGCGACCAACCCCACGTCTGATTACCTTTTGATTCAGGTCAGCTTTGTGCCTGAAACCAGACATCGCTTTTGGCCACTGCATAAGTCGGGCTGTTTCCTGAGCCTTTGCGCGCGTCGGCGGGCAGCTAAGCTGGTAGATACTCAATTTCAGATCTCGTTGACCTAGCTTGCGGTGACTCGCTGTCGGCTTCGGCACGGCGGCCACGGCGGTCTTCGTCGGGCCTAACGGCAGCGGACATCGCCCGCGTCGGCTGTAGGATGGCGGCCGAGCGCAGGCTTGTCGGCTAGCG
Source organism: Mesorhizobium sp. M0152 (assembly GCF_040322415.1). Lineage (NCBI taxonomy): Bacteria > Pseudomonadati > Pseudomonadota > Alphaproteobacteria > Hyphomicrobiales > Phyllobacteriaceae > Mesorhizobium > Mesorhizobium sp. M0152. Next base: position 785 of record NZ_JAMYTH010000041.1, on the reverse strand, counting down.
CTCCCCGCCGCACTGCGGATGCATAGGCTTCAAGGGTTAATCGAAGTGCCCCGGCCGCTACAAGCCTGCCCCGATCCAAGCTTCCATCGCGGCATGTAGGGCGCGGTATCCTGTCCGAGATGCGGGCGCTGCGCAGGGCCCAGCCGTGCGGGCTGTCGGCTACTATGGGGCCTTCCATCCTGACACGAATGCGCAAACCAGCGTGTTAAGTTCTGATGGTGTTACGTCACCGATCTGATAGCCCTCGAAGCAAACGGGAGAGTTTGCCACGTCCAGGATCAACCGCCGCGCCTTGCTCTTCCACTCGGGCAGCGCAGTCGTCGCCTCGACCGTTGCGGCAACGCCACTGGGCACAGAGCCGTTAGGTCGAGACCAGGAACCCTCCAATAAATTGCGAGCGCTGATTGAGGCTCACAAGACAGCTTATGCTGCGTTCGGTAAAGCCCTGCACGAAGTAGGTGGTGGCAGAAGCGACTCCGCCCGAGCCGGCCGAGAGGAGAAGAGGGCGCTGCTCGCGATCTGCAGGTATGCTGCGGTTGGGGAAGGGGATCGCCTGGCCAAGGCCCTATATCTTTTAGAGATCGAGGCGCTCGGCGAACTCGACCTCGCAGAGCATATGCAGGCTGTTCTCCGATCGACGATGTGGAAGGGAAGATACGACTGGCACGCGAAACGGTCGGCTGCTGAATGCCTGGCATGCGCCCAATGCACGAACCCGCTGCGCGGGAGGGCCGCCTCCTTCTGAGATGGCGTGCATGTCATAGACCTTGAGCGGGTAGAGGCGT
>NZ_JAMYTH010000040.1:0-47361 GCF_040322415.1 Mesorhizobium sp. M0152 | reverse complement strand
CCCCCCCCCCCCCCGGGCGGGGTTCGCTGCCCCCCCCCCCGGCCCCCCCCCCTCCCACCCCCCCGCGGTGGGGGGTTGTGGGGCCCCCCCCCCCCCCCTAGGTTGGGGGGGTCGACCGGCTCGGACGTCGAAAACCCGCGCCATGCGGCCCAACCTGCCGAATTTTTGCTCGACCCCTGCGTTGCTTAATTGAATTGGGTCAGTCGCGGGAAAGCGCGGCGTGGAAGGCGATGGCTGCCAGCACGAGGCTGGCGATGGCGTTCCAGCCGGCCAGCGACAGGCCGAGGATGCGCAAGGCCGCCTTGTCGCAGGAGGGCGGCACGAATTTGTCGAGCGCGTCGAGCACGCCCTTGCCGCCGGTGTCGACCGGGCCGGCGCCCGCCGTGCAGTCGGTCGGGCCGGCCCACCACTGCCATTCGACGCCGGAGTGGTAGACGCCGAGATAGAGGCCGTAGAGCATCAGCAGGCCGCCGACGGCCAGCAAACCGCGCGTCAGCCACGCCGGCGCGCGCAGCATCGAAGCAAGCCCCGCCAGCAGCATCAGCGGTGCGCCGATATAATAGGGCGTGCGCTGTTCAAGGCAGAGATGGCAGGGGATGTAGCCGCCTATATATTGGAAGGCGAGCGCCGAGCCGACGGTCGCGGCCATGGCGACCGCGAGAAACAAGGCCGTCCGTGTCCGCTGGCGTCCGGTGTCGGCATTCATGGTCGCTGTCATGGGTCGTTCCGTTGTGTTCGCCGCTTGCCAGACCTTGTCCACGTCACGCACGCTGGCCGGCGTGGATCAGAAGGCGTATTTGACCAGGATATAGAGCAAAATCAGGGCAGCCGCCGCCGCGCTCGCGATCAGGCCAAGGCGCTTTTCGATGAATTCGCGAATCGGTTCGCCATAGTGGCGCAGCAACCAGGCCAGGAACAGGAAGCGGGCACCGCGCGCCACGATGGCGAGCACGATGAACAGCGCCAGATTGACGCCGATGACGCCGGAGAGAATGGTCACCACCTTGATCGGCGGCAGATGGGCGGCACCCGACGTGATCAGCATCAGGATGATAAAGCCGACGCCCGACGAGGTGCGCAGCGCTTCGAACTCGTCATACTTGCCGTAGAATTCGAGGATGGGCCTGGCCACCGCGTCATAGGCGTAGTGGCCGATGAACCAGCCGGCGATGCCGCCCAGCACCGAGGCGACGGTGGCGATCAGCGCATAGCGGTAGGCGCGGTCCGGCCGCGACAGCGCCATCGGCAGATAGAGCACGTCGGCCGGCACCAGGAACACCGAGCTTTCGACGAAAGCGATGAAGGCCAGCCACCATTCGGCGGATTTGCGCGCCGCCAGCGACAAGGTCCAGTCGTAAAGTCCGCGAAGCATCGGCACTCCTAATGCATGTCGCCCAAAAGGCGCGCAGCGGGTTTGGCGTAACGGCGTGCATGAAGACAAGGCCCCAAGCGCGCACCATCCACTCCGCCGGATGCGCAGCACTTTGGGGCGCCGCCTGTCTAGAAAGATTTTCCGCGCCGCACAATGGCAGCCCGGTCACGAAATCGAAAGGCGCAGTTGGTCGCATCCGGGGCGTCCGCGAATTGGCCAGTTGACGAACAGGCCTCCGACCGTATAGTCCGCGCCCATCCAGGCCGTCCGGCCTGAGCCCCTATGGCGGAATTGGTAGACGCGCTCGACTCAAAATCGAGTTCCGCAAGGAGTGCTGGTTCGATCCCGGCTAGGGGCACCACTGACCACCGTCAAGCCCAGTAAATGCAAGGCGCTCAAGGGCTTAGACGTCCCCCGAGGTACATCGTTGAGGTACATTGAGGGGTCCAACATAGTGGGTAGCGTGACCGTGGATTACTGGCAGGAGCGCAAGAGTAAGAAGCTGGGCAGTTCCAGCTATCGTTATCGGCGCGTCGTGGAGCGAGAGCTGCGACCTATACTGGGCAAGGGTGAGATCACCATTCCCTTGGGGAATGCCAAGGGTGACGCGCTGGTGAAGTACCGGCAAGTGCATCGCGAGGTCGAGCAGATGCTGGCGGCGGCGTGGGACGAACTGCGCGGCATCAATCGCCCCAAGACCGCGCGGGAGTTGTTCCAAGAAACCGTCGAACGGATTAAGGCGCTGGGGCTCAACCCATACCGGCAGCCGACCGATGATGACCGGGAGGGCGACGAGGACGACCAAGAGATGCGCGACTGGATCGAGCGTAGCGCTGTGGTTGATGGCATTGCGGCCAAGTACCCGACCGACCCCGAGACGGATCATCCGGTGGGGGTGAGCGCCGAAGATACGCGGCTGGTTCGGATGCTCAACACCGCCAAGCCCAAGATACCCACGCCGACCATCGAAGACGCCAAGAAGCTCTATCTCAAGGACCGCTTTGCGTTGAACGATCCGAAGCCCCTGGAACGCACGAAGGATGAGCAGCGGGCAGAGCGGGCGGTGGGGTACATTGCCAAGGCGCTGGAATCGACGCCCGACGCGGTCAAGGTAGCGAGCATCACCCGAGAGCAGGCCCGGAAGGTGCAAGACTTCATCCGGGGTGCGGTCAGGAGCAAGTCGACGGTCGACCGATACCTGAACGACGTCCGGGCAATCATCAATCACGCCATTGCCGAGGTGACAGAGCTTCACGGGCTGACCAATCACTTCACAAAATTGCCGGTGCTGGGGTCTGGACGTGGTGGTGACACCTCAGAGAAGAACAAGAGGTTGCCCTTCACGAAGGGTGAGCTTCAACGGATTAGGCACCGGATCAAGACCCATGCCGACAACCTTGACTTGCCCTTGATGTGGCGGCTGCTGGAGGGGACTGGTTGCCGCGTTGGCGAGGTTACTGGGTTGAGAGTGAAGGACGTAGTGGTTGATGGGGACCTGCCGTATGTCGAGGTCGAGTGGCATGAAGACAGGCGGATCAAGACCGACCCTTCAAGACGCCGAGTGCCACTGGTCGGAGACGCGCTGGATGCCGCTAAGGAGGCCCTCAAGCTGACCGATGGTCCCATGCTGTTCCCACGCTATGGGGTCGAGGGGGGCAACACGAAGGCGTCTGCGGCACTGGGGAAGCATGTTCGGAAGGTCACGGACGACCGCAGGAAGGTCACACACTCCCTTCGCCACAACATGGAGGATACGCTGGACCTTGCCGAAGTGGACACGCACGACCAGAACCTGATCCTTGGTCACACCCTAGGCGGCATGGCGGAGCGATACGGCGGGCCTGAGAGGCGGCTCGAGGTTGCCACGAGGGCTATGCGGAAGGCTATCGCTCCTGAGGCGCACCTAACGAACAAATGAGGATGCGCGTTGCAAGACCGGGAAGTCCCGAAGCTGACCCGAAGGCCGCCACCCATTTCCTTCGGCATCTGATGAAGGGCCGGCTGCAATTGCACGACGTGACAGCCGGACCACTGCTTGGGCAGTCCTCGGGCAGCATCGGGGAGACTACGGCGGGGATGAGGTGTGGCTTGAGGTGACCAGACGGGCGCTTGAGAAGGCTCTGACCAGACGGAAACCTTCAGCGCACGACTTTGCTGTTCTCGGCAATGATTTTGGGGTTCGGTCCAATCGCGATTGTGTAGCTGAAGCGCGCCACGCCTTTTGCCTGCTTGTGCCTTGGCAGGCTGCGGACAATCCAGTCATACGTGCCCGACACCATGCACCGCCCACTAGCACAAGTGACCATGACACTCTCGTCGTGGACATGATATCCACGTTCGGGCCATCGTTGGAAATAGCTCCGCTTGTCCGCGACAATTGAGCTTAGATCCGTTGGCTTGCCATAGTAGTCCACTATGCCGGCATAGGAAGTTAGAACCTGAGAGATTGCCAAATCTTCGTTGTCCCCGTGGCGCTCAATGAGCCCCTTGATGAAGGCCACCGCCGCGCTCTCCAGTTGATGTTCGTTGGCGCTGGCTTCAGCTGGGGGCGGATTTGGCGTTGACGGCATCTTTGATGCGTCTACCGGCGGCTGCGTGGGGGTAAGGTTGGTCACACCCAACTCTGTCATTTCACTGGCGGACAAGTAGCGCATGTCAGACCTGTCATAGCTCAATGCTATGGCCATGAGCTTTGGGTCTACGCCCATCTCGGTCATGTAAGACATAATGTCACCGGTGACGGCTTGAACGTTCGCGACGGCCTCGTCGGCGGACATCCCGCTGTCTGGCGCGAAGGATGAGCGATGAACGCCTATAGAACCCGGATCAGCGACGCGACGAACGCCGCCCATGAAGGCCAATGAACAGGCAGAAGCACACTGCAACTGACGAACTTGAAGCGTATCCAACCCCGCTGCCCGAATCATACGCCCGAGTTGCATTGCGCTCCCGATGCTCCCCCCTTGTGAATCGAAGACGATCACCCTGGCCCCACTGCTGGCGACAGCGCTGCTAAATACATTCAGAGGTTCATTGATCCCAATTTCGCCGGACACGATAAGAAACGGGAGTTCGCCCGGAGACGATACCGGCTTGTACTCCAGAGCCCTAGCCGACCATGTTGCCGCTGCGATTGTTGACGCAACAGCCAAAACTCTCAAAACTGACCGCATAACTGACTACCCTGACCTACCCGTCATAAGTAAGAGCCAGTTGATGCATTAATTCAAGCGTCAACTGTGAAGAATTGATTTATGGTCAAAGAACTCGTTGAAGCCTCACTGATCAGGCGCGGGCATTAGAAACATGTGCAATCTCTACAACCTCACAACGTCACAAGAGGCCATCCGCCAGTGGACCGGTACCTTGCGGGACATCTTAGGCAACCTTGAGCCGTCCATTGACATCTACCCCAACCAACCCGCCCGGTAGTCCGCAATGCGCCGGAACGACGGAACGATGAAAATACTCCTGCACAAGAAACGGCCGCGAAATCCAAGCCTAGACGGCTGCCGTAATGATGGATACCTCGCCTCTAGTTATCCTCAAAGAATGCTAACCTCGTTGGCGAAAGCTGCTCAGAACCGCTTGCGTTCCAACCGAGGGCGCTTTAAGTCTAAAAAAATTGGGAATGGGTGGGAGGCTTAAATGTCAAAGCGCAGTTTTCTGTCGCCGGTTGCTCTGTCGGCTTCAATAATCTTGGGCGCGCCACAGGTGCAGGCGGCGGTTTCAATAGATTCCCCTGCATCACTTACGAATGCCTCGGAAACCGGCGCGTCGCCTCGCAATGACGGGTTCGGAGTGGTCCTTGATCGTTCGAGCGGTAACGAGGTGAGGATGGCATATCATTCTAGCCATTCCAGTCATTCGTCGCACGCAAGCCACGCTTCCCACTGTTCCGGCTATAGCTATTGCTAAGTGCATATGCTCGCCGAGACCGTGGCGACGGTGAACTCCGTAGAAATCCGATTCGATCTGAAGGTCTTCACGTTGGATTGCGTGAAGCGTGCCGCCTATAGAGTGACCGGCGGTTCGTCAGTGGATATTGCGATCGAGGATGGGTTCGCGAAGTGCGTGCTTCATTTCAGTAAGCCAATGTCGCGGGCACAGTCTGATCACGCCGTTGAGGCGCTTCGACTTGAGGTACTAGACCAGGACCTGCGCGGCGTAGTGGCCGAGGAAACAGCCTCCGTTAGAAACGCAGTGCTTGCCTTGGCATTTTCTAAATCCGGCCTTCAATCAGTTGACTAAGTTCGCTCCACCTGCCGAATTTCGGGGGCCTGTCGAAGCCTCGTATCAACTGGCTTTCTTTCGCTTTTCACCGCTGAAGGATGACCGTTATGTGCTCAGCAATCAGGCAGGAGAGTATCTAGTACTGCCACGAGCGGTACTGTCGTCGTTCATTCGACACGAGCTGTCGAGCACCGACCCCCATTACTCGCGGCTTCGGCACCGACACTTTCTCTTTGACGCCTCATCTAACCTCGGCAAGGCTCTGCTCGCTAACAAAGTTCGAACGAAAGCGAAACGGCTAGAGAACTTTACCTCTCTTCATATCATGGTGGTCTCTCTTCGCTGTGAGCATTCCTGTCCCTATTGTCAAGTTTCCAGGCAGAGCGAGGACCGCTCCGCATTCGACATGACTGAGGAGACCGCTGAAAAGGCCCTGGCATTGATATTTCGCTCGCCAAGCCCTTCAATCAAGGTCGAGTTCCAGGGGGGCGAGCCACTTCTGAACTTTGAGTTGATCCGTTACGTCGTAGGGCGGGCCGAACAGATCAACTCATCGGAGCAGCGGGACCTGCAGTTCGTAATCACGACAAACCTCGCAGTTGTCGATGACGCGATTCTCGAATTTTGCCGTCTACATGACATTCTCATATCAACCTCATTGGACGGACCTGCGGACCTTCACAACTCAAATCGACCACGCCCGGGCAGGAATAGCTACGAGTTAGCTGTTGCAGGTATCGAGAAGGCGAGGAAAGTGCTCGGGCATGAACGGGTTAGTGCCCTCATGACGACAACCAAAACGAGCCTCTCCAAGGGCCGTCCGATCATCGACGAATACGTGCGCTTGCAGTTCCCGGGTATATTTCTTCGACCTTTGTCACCATACGGCTTTGCCATCAAAACAAAATCGTATGCGGCCTATGATGTCGACAAATGGCTGGATTTCTATTTCGATGGTCTGGAGTACATAATAGACCTGAATCGGAGGGGGTTACCCTTCAAGGAGCTATACGCGTCAACTATTCTGACGAAAATGCTCACCCCATTTGAGCCGGGGTATGTGGATTTGATGAGCCCAGCCGGAATTGGGATTTCGGCGGTCGTGTACAATTACGACGGCGATGTGTACGCCTCCGATGAGGCTCGAATGCTAGCCGAGATGGGCGATAAGACGTTCCGTATCGGCAACGTCCATGACAACACTTACTATGAGATATTCGCGTCAGACGCCCTGCTGGACCCAATAGAGCAATCCTTCGCTGGCTCTGCTCCAATGTGCTCGGAGTGCGCTTTTGAGCCTTACTGCGGGTCCGACCCTGTCTTTCACATGGCCACACAGCGCGACTTCGTAGGACTGAAGACGAGGTCTGCCTTTTGTCATCGAAATATGACGATCTTCAAGAGGCTCATCAGCTTAATGGAAGACAGCCCAATGATCCGCGAGTTGTTCTTACAGTGGGCGAACTAGGATGCTCCAGCTCAGCGGCTTCGCCAAGACAGACAATGTAGCAGCCAACCTTCGGCCCGTATTACTCCGGCTAGTCGGTGCTGATCGGGCGGGGCGGCATATCAACTCTGAGCACGACGCCTGCCTCTTCAGAGGCGGCAGCCTGGCAGAGGGTTTCGAATGGGTTGTCACCTTTGAAGCCAATAGGGCCGAAGCTGAGAAAGTGGCCGGTAACAAGCAACTCATCGTCCTACCGGACCATTTTGGCTATCTTGCCGATGGAGATGTCATAAGGTTCGTTCCCGGTCGGAACGCGATCCGGGTGCTTTTCCGGGCAACGGCCAGTGCCAACTATTTTCTGCTGACGGAACGCTGCAACCACTATTGCCTTATGTGCTCGCAACCTCCGAAAGATATTGACGACAGCTGGCTCGCTGCCGAGATGCAGGAGCTACTGCCGCTTCTGCCGGTCAGTATGCCGTTTCTGGGCCTGACGGGAGGGGAACCTACTCTGGTGGGGGAAGAGTTTTTTGCGCTTTTGTCCACTGCCAAAGCGCTCCTCCCAGACACGGCGGTCCACATTCTGTCCAACGGTCGGGCTTTCCAAGATTTCGAGTTTGCGTCGCGCTATGCGAGACTGAACCACAGGCATCTATCGCTAGGCATTCCTCTTTATTCGATTGATCCTGAAGTCCACGACTACGTTGTTCAATCCAAGGGGGCCTTTGACGAGACCGTTAAGGGCATTTTGAACCTGGGGGCGCTTGGACAGAAGGTCGAGATACGTATTGTCGTGCACAAGCAGACATGCCAAGGGCTGCTAGAGCTCTCAGAGTTTATCTTCAGAAACTTGACGTTCGTTGACCACGTCACGTTCATGGGATTGGAGATTACTGGGTTCACCCGCGCAAACATGGATAAGCTCTGGATTGACCCTTTCGAGTACCGTGAGGAGCTTCGGTCAGCAGTTCAGTTCTTGGCGGCGGCCAAGATGAATGTGTCGGTGTACAATCATCAGCTATGCGTGATTGACCCGTCGATTCATCGATATGCTAGGCAATCGATTAGTGATTGGAAAAATGAGTACCTCGACGAATGCTCCAAGTGCAGCCGCCGTGACGATTGTGGGGGCTTCTTCTCCTCAAGCAAGCTCGCACACAGTGCTCACATCGCGGCGTTCCAATAGAGCTACTTGGTGCCAGAACAGCTTGATCGCCGCGCCCGATTTCCTACAGACCTAGATCTATCGCCATACGTCCGAAGCTGCCTCAGACGCTTGCCAAAGACGTCTGGTCTCGATGTTCTAGACATCCCTTCCGGATTTGGCAGACACTCGTTGTTCTTAGCCGCCCAAGATAATCAGGTCGTGGCGGCTGATATAGATCAACACAGACTCGACCAGTCGCTGGCAAGCTGGCGAACCTTGATGCCACGCCAAGGGAATTTGCGGCCAGTTTTGGTCGACGCCGAACAGTCTTTGCCGTTCTCCCGGGAGGCCTTCGATCTCGTGCTGGTTGTGCACTACGTTTCTGACAAGATCATTGAGGCGGTCTGCCCTTTAATACGCGCCGGTGGGTTTCTCGTATATGAGACGTTCAGTGCCCACGGTCTTAATTCGAGAAACCTTCCGATTGCGGGGCAAACTGCGAATAGAGTTTCGGGATTTGAGGTGTTGGATTTGAGAGAGAGACCAGTTCGCAGCGCAGCCGGAGAGGTAGTTACAGTCAAGATGCTGGCGCGGAAGTTAGCAACTGCGAAGCCTCCCCTGCGGAACGCACCCCAGGTATCCTAGCCTCACTCCTCATCCCGCCAGATCACCCGCCGCATCATCTTTATCTCAGCAAGCCGCCTCACGCGTACGGCGAGTCAACGAAGCTCTTTGTGGGTGGGAGACGTGCCGGACATGGAATGAGGATTGGCCGCGAGACCTAAGTCGGCGGGAGGAACATGCTCTCCTCCTTGGCCGCCGCCTCGAATGCCCTGCGGACCTCCTGTGTGGGCACGTTGCCCTCCATGGCGGCCATGCAGGTCTCGACCGCCTGTTGCCACTTAGGGCCACGCTTGGTCCACTTCAGGAGCTGCTCGGAGGCACCCTCGACGTGGCTGACCCGAAGCGGATGCCAGGTCGGTCCGTCCTAACGTAGACCGAAGGGTTGAACCAATGGAGAGCCATGAGGAGACGCTAATGGAGGTCAGGAATGTTTGGTACAGATTTCTTTGAGCCCGATCAGACATAGGGCAATGCGCGACTACCCCCTACCCCTTCGACGCCACCACGCATCATCCTCAGGGACGCTTAGACGGCCTCGCTTCACCCGGCGGTTAGCGCGCCAAGGCCGTTTGTCAGGCCGGCTGAGCATTGCTCCCTCGCGAGAGCTAACGTGGGCTGGTGGTGGCAATCGTTGGGCTAAGGCCAGCATGGACCTACCAGCAAACTCACTGAGACGCGCCCTTGATTATTCCGATCCATGCTTTCGCTTGCACATTCGGCAGGAAGACGTAGCTATCACCACACACTGCGACAGGAGCTGTGAGCGCAGCATTCCATTGTCCCCATCCTTCCCCTGGAGTCGGCAGAGTTTTGGTGAACTCATCGGTGGGTCCCTTAAGATAAACAGTTCCAACCGGAGCGTCTTTGGGATTTTCTCCCGCGACCTGAGCCAATACCGCAACCTGCGAAGCTATCGTGTTACATGCAACATTGAACGGATGAGGTTTGGTGGAGGGCTCATCATCACACTTCAACGCTGTAGGCTTTAGCCGAGAACCGTCAATCGACAGAACCGGCCCAACACACGGTTGAAAATCGACCTTTTGGCCCGTCCGCTTCAAGACGTACCCCAATACGCCGACTCCCCCAGCTAATTCGTAAGGTCCATCCAAAACTACAATGCCGGCGATTTTCTCAGGAGCAGAGACCTCCGCTTCTTGTGCGGTACTCTGCACTGGCATCATCGCCGTGAGCACAATCGCCGCAAAAGCGCTTCTATTTCTCACAGCCCTCTTCCCCCTCGTTGAAACTATGGTTTTGAAGCGCCGAGTAAATAACGGCTCCAGCACTGGAAACGACGAACATCCTCCCTCGTAAGCATGGCAAGTCGGTATCCCGACAGAGAACATACATACGATCAGGAAAGCCAATTATTTGCCGAAGTCCGCGCCTTTCCCGGCACTGCTCAAATTCTCTGTAGGGTTCTTCGGCATGCGGTGTGATCAAAACCGGGACGCTCTGGGCTTTGTCTCCAGTCCAGACGAAGTTAGCCATCGCCCTCGCTTCTCCAACTGCCGCACTCTTTATGATGAAAAGAAATAAAACCAGAGCGATGAACGACAATGAAATAACAAAAGGGTTAACTCCCTCTTCGTTAGTGCCACTTATTCCGCCATACGCTATTAATATCGTCACTACTAAGCAAATCATTAGGAATATCAAGACTCTCGGCGACTCAAGAGGGATGAAAGCATACACTAATACCGTTGAGAGCGGGACCGTTACCTCAGTAGCGTCTACTCCAAACTCGCCAAGGTAGCTCGACAAGTAAGCCCAACCACTGAAGAAAACGATAGCTATTGGCAACGCCGCGATCACTGCGTCGACAAGCGCACCTCTGATCCCATTCATCTCAATTCCCCCTCCACTCGGAAATCTAACACTTTCAATTCAGTTAGACGAGCCAAAAGGAAGCAGGTTGGAATACTTAAGGACCTTTCTTGAGAGGCGTCCCAGGCCAAGCGGCATCCACATGGACGTCTCAAAAATGTATAATCTGTGAGACGGTCCGTTGACACGCCTCTTTTCATGTCTCATAAGTGCAGTCTCATAACGTCTAGACATTGGAAAGACCGCAACACATGACCGACCTCGCATACATCCGGGTTTCCTCCATTGGCCAGTCACTGGAGGTGCAACGGGACAAGATGGTCGCGGCGGGGGTTGAGCCCAAGAACTTGTTTGAGGAGAAGCGGTCGGGGCTGGACACTGGCAGGCCAGAGTTGAAGGCCTGTCTCAGGGCTCTGCGGCGGGGCGATACGCTCATCATCACCCGCATCGACCGGCTTGCGCGGTCAGCTACCGACCTCCTCAATATCGTGAAGGGTCTGGAGAAGGACGGCGTTGCCCTTCGGGTTCTCGACCAGCAGATTGACACTTCTAGTCCAGCAGGCCGCGCCATGCTCCAGATGCTGGCCGTGTTCGCTGAGTTCGAGACGGCTATTCGGTCTGAGCGGCAGATGGATGGGATTGCCAAGGCTAAGGCCATCGGGACCAAGTTCGGACGCAAGGTCAAGGCGACCCCGGAGAGAGCAGCGGAGATCGTCGCCATGCGCGCCGATGGCAAGACCGTTCCCGAGATCATGATGGCTACGGGGCTGTCCAAGGCGTCGGTCTATCGGGCTCTGGGGCTGGCTGTGGCAGGTTAGGGTGAACCGTGGCACTACCAAGCCGAATAGGGCCTGCCCCTAATCCCCATAGGGCCCACGCTAGCTCTATGAAGCCGGTCTGTTAGCAACCGCTAATTGGGGACTACACTAGCACTACCAGACCGAGATGGCCCGAAATACGATAGGGACACCACTAGCACTATGAAGCCGAAATGGCCCGACATGCGATAGGGGCCACACTAGCACTATCGCACATCTTTCTCCCAAGCTGGGCGACAATCCCATAACCCACCCACTAGCTCTACGGAGCCGAAACCCCCACTCGCTCGTCTGCGCGTCGGCCTCTTTCGTGGCGACAGCCGGAACGCACCAAATCATCTGACATAGCAGGAGAACCGACCATGACGACGAGCTACGAGGAGTACAGCCTCGAACAACTCGGGAAGGCCGCCTATGAGAGCTACAAGCGTGGTGAAGTGGCCAACAAGCGGGCCGGCGACCTCGCCAATACGAGCGGCCAATTCCTCGCTGAAGCCAAGCGCCGGATTGACACGGATCATCCCTATGGGAAGCGGACCCAGGCCTTCGAGAAGTTCCTCGTTGACCATTGCCCACTCCCGCGTGGAATAAGTCGCGCATACCAACTCATTGCGATTGCCACAGGCAAGACGACAGAGGTTGAGGAGCAGGAGAAGAACTCCACCGCAAACCGGGAGTATCGACAGCGTAAGAAGGCGAGTTGTCCATCACGTGATGGAAAACCTCCGCAGCGCCTATCACCGCCCAACACCGAACGAGCCGACCTCATGGCCACCATCACGGTCAAGTTGCGAGCGCTAGAGAGCGCACTGGCCAAACTCTCAATCGAACAACTCCACGCCCTGGAAAGGATCATTCCGACCGCAGCACACCTCGACCCCAACGGGACCGCAATGGCCGCCTGAGGCGATATTTTGCGGAAGCGACAGCCCGGGCCGCAGGGACCATTCAACAAACGCACACCAAAAGGAGCAATCATCTGAACGACAATAGCTTTGAGCCTGTCCATGTGGGCTTCTCCAGAATATCGGATCACTGGGAGAGAGAGCAGGCCGAGTACAGGAAGAAGGGTTCCCGGTGGGCATCTCCACGCTACCAAGCGACCATCCGTAAGGACAATGGGCGGGCACCGGACTTCCACCATAGGGCCGCCCATGTCCTGCGGTCAGTGGGCTTCTCAGGCCCAGCCACGGCGAAGGTTCTGGGCATCTCACTAAGGACCGTCCGCGATTACCTGTCTCGCCCCTGTGAGGCGCTGGAGGTCGAACGGCAGGAAACCATTAAGCGTGAATGCCTGGAACACCTCAGCCGGACCAGACAGGGACGCGCTCCGTTCGATGTCTGGGCGTACCTACGGAAGGCAGAGGCCCCTGTGGTCGCTGACCTCTTGGGCTTCGATCCTTGGACCAATGAGGACGCCGGGACCACCTCTAGAGATAAAGTCGGCTTCTGCCTTATGGATGGAGGGTGGTCTCAGGCCGAGATAGCGAAGATGCTGGGCGTCTCGCGTGCGGCTGTGTCCAATCACGCCAGAGCCATTAGAGAGATAGCCAGCATTCGGGCCAGGAGGCGAACAGCCATGATGGGGATTGTTCGAGCTTGAACAAATGGTGAGGTTATGGAGTACACCAAGTCAGACTATCCAATAATCACAATGGTTTGAAGGGTTGATAACCCTATATAGAGGGATCATCCCTATCGGGTTTCTTCCCCTCCCTAAAGGTTACCCTTAAGGTTTCTCCCCGGGTCCGCTGACCAAAGTACTTAGCATGAGAGTTATAATGTCACCCAGACACAGGAGCGGACGGAAGTCCCTCCCTCTGATGTCTCAGCCTTCAGGCTATCTTCTGATGAACGCCTCAGCTCTGTGGTCTGACACCTTACAGTAATGGCCAGAAATTAAGCTGAAGGTATGATCTTAAGTTGGAGGCTTGCGCCTCTTTCTTCTGGTGGTCTCAGTCTTATGTCTGCATCTTATGGTAACCCCTCTCTCCATCTCACGATAAACCCGAAGATAACCTTAAGTGCCACACACGATACTTATTACACACCACCAAGGAAGGAAACCTAATGAAATGACCGATGACCTACAGCCGTTCGACGTGGCTTTGTTCCTGCACGAACGGCAGACGATACAACTGGACCATAAAGACGACGCCAACGCCCTTGCCATGGCCACAGCCACCGCCAAGCGGCAGGCCAAGACAGCGCTGAGGGCATCCCAGGGCGACCGCACCGACTGGAAACAGCACCTCGTCAACGCCCCAGGCTATCGCAACATCGCCGACACCAAGCTCTCCCTTCGGACGAAACAGGCCCGCACCGGTTCCATCAAGGCGGCGGCAGATCGACGTGAGAAGCGGCGTGAGCAAGGCGTCACCATCCATTACGACCGCTTTGCTTGGAAGCGGCTGGGGCAGGCCAAACGTGAACAGTTCGACCAGAGTCGCAAGGCGCTGGCTTGGATCGGCCCGAGGTGGGACGCTAACCGTGATTTCGGCTGGTACGATGACCAGAGTGTCGGCCAGCACCTCGACCACCTTTTTCGCTTCGGGAGCGCTAAGGCGGTTCCAAAGACGCCATGGGTCCAACACTGTCGGGAAGGCCTTTAGGATCAAAACCCAATCGCTCTGAACGGCCGAGTTCCCAAAGCGGCCTTTACGCGGACACAAGGCATTTGATACCGTAGCTGGTCCCGCCTTGGCGCGTGGTCGCTACAGAATGTCAGAATGACTTAGGCGGCACGTACAGGCAGATCGTACTGTCAGGGCCAAATGGTATTTCACGATGCCGGTTTGCCGTTGCTTTTTGGGCATGGCACCAATGGAAACGCATGTCGTGTGACTGACGCACCCTGCTGTCCGCGTAAGGCAGCAACTCACCGGACGGCACCTTGAAGCCCTTGCTTGTTTCGCGAACGGTGCCATCTGCCATCGGCTCGCAATGTTCGTCCTGGCAGCACCGTTCTTCGTACCAACTATGCGCCGATGCCGACGGCACTCCGAAAGTGCAGGCTGCGGCGATGACAGCGCCCAACCCGAGTGCGCCGCCGCGCCTGCTCAATGGCCAGATCATAGATTTACATTAGACTCTTCTGATATAATGACGCAACAGTTCGAAACTCTTTTGCACATGCCCCCAGCAGCAAGTCTGAGCGTGTGACAGGACAGCGGCGAGCCGCCCCAAATGTCGAGTTCCCACCATCTCGGCCCTTGGCGGCAGCTTGATTGAGTTTCGGCCCACGGCAGGCCGTTCCCACCCACTGCTTAATCGGTCTGCCCCCCATCGCAACGCCCTCAAAACACCCAACGGTTTGACCGTGGAGCGGCTTTGCGTGCCTCCCCGGCACAATCCCCTATCCGGCACTTCCACCCTCACACCAATGAAAATGGAGAGCATGCACCATATCGAACTAATCGGATCATACACTTCCGCCGCGACCCTATCCGGCGAGGAAATCAAGATCACCACAACCCGCAAAGACCCTGTTCCTGTCCTGTGTCGGGAACTGATCAAGCGAGGCGTTGACCCTCAGGACACCGTCCACGTGACGAGGGCGGGCCGGCCGGTTTGGAAGGCCGACCTCACAGTCGCATACTGGGCTGGCATCGAGATAATCGAAGGCGACCGCGACGGGTTGCGAACGGTGAAGTACCGACCGTTCCCGAAGGGCGTTTAGAGCCCAGCGGAGGGACCACTGGAGCGCTGCTGAGGTTCTGACTGGCCGTTGTGCCGGCCGGCCTTAGCGGCGCTTGGCGGCCCTGCCGCTGTGACTGACTATCTACCCGAGCGTTATGCCAATTTGCCGGGTGATATGCGTTTTAAATTCCGGTGGTTGAGCTGAGGAGGCTTGACGCTGAGGTACAGCGCCTGATACCCCCTGAGGTACATTGAGACTATCGGACCTCCGGGGCGAGAAGCCAATAAGGTCTTGTTATTACTGAGAGATTGTTCGGTCTAAGTGCTGGTTCGATCCAGCCCCAGTACCCCGGCTAGGGGCACCACCACCTTTATGGAGGTGTTGAGTGCCGGAGCTTTTTCTAGTTTTTGTCCCACTTTTCGTTGTCGACTTTTTTGGTGGGACAATTTCATCCTGATTTTGTTCCGGAATGGCCAAGAGATGGGCGGCCTGTCCGGCCACAGGCCGCGACGTGATGGCGGTTCAGCTGTCAGATCATGTTCGACATACCGAGCGCGGTAAGCAGGTTGTTTTGGATAGGAGCGATGGCCTGATTCAGTCCCTCCACCCCGAAGTCCATGCCCTCTGGCATGACGACGGTGCGCAATGGGCGCCGTTCCGTAGCCTCGACTAGCCGTGCGATGGCGTCAGCCACCAACTGAGGGCAGGGTGGATTCGCAGGATCAAGTCCCTGATCGGAGTTGTTTTTGATTTGGCCTGGGACCAACGCAACTGCGCCATATGTCGCCAAGACCTGCTCGTCCGAGGGCGCTGGGCTAGATGGAAGCAGATTGCTCGGAAATGGCCCGGGTTCCACGATCACCGAGTCTACGCCGAAGCTGGACAGTTCATATCGATATGCCTCGGCAAGCGCTTCAAGCGCGAACTTGCTCGCGGAATAGACACCAAAGAACGGAAAGATGACGCGCCCCATCAACGAGGTGACATGGATCAGCACGCCGCTACCCGCAGCACGCATATGGGATAGGACGGCGCGGTCGGCCCTTACGGCCCCAAAAAAGTTCACCGCAAATTGCTGCTCGATGTCTGCCACCGTGTAGGCTTCCGTCACGCCGACGAACATCGTGCCCGCGTTGTTGATGAGCGCATCAATCCTGCCGTGTTGCTCGACGACCCGATCGATCGCAGCGTTGACCGACGCTTCGTCCGTCACATCCATCTCAATGACCTGCAGCTCATGCCCTTCGGCTTTTGCAGCGTTGATTAGCTCACTGCCTATCTGGCTGTTTTTGCCTTCGATGTCGCGCATGGTCGCGACCACCACGTGCCCGCGCCTGGCGAGCTCCAAGGCGGTGAGCTTTCCAAAACCGCTGCTCGCGCCGGTAACAACTACAACCTTACTGCTCATTTCTCGATCCTTTCGCTTGTCCCTCCGATGGGACGAAAATGGGTATATACAGACCTGTCTGTTCTTGCAAATGGAAAATAGGCAGACTATTCTGTCTCTGCAGCGAACGCGCAATGGCAGGCTGAAATGAAAACTTTGGATGTGAGTGAGTACGTCGACTTGGAACCGCTGCCGCTGGACGCCTTGGCTCCGCGAGAGCGAATTCTGAAAACGGCGTCCGAACTATTTTACCGGAACAGCATCCATACGGTGGGAATAGATCGCATCATCGCCGAGAGCGGCGTCGCAAAGATGACGTTCTATAAGCACTTCCCCTCGAAGGCCAATCTTGCAGCTACCTATCTGCGCCATAAAAGCGCGCTGTGGTTCGACATGCTGGCGACTGCGACCGAACAGGCCGGACCGGTGCCGCTGAATCGCGTGCTGGCCATATTCGACGCACTGAACGGCTCCTTCCAGGCGCCTACTTTTCGCGGCTGTCCTTTCGTTCGAGGGCTGGCCGAGTTCGGACCGGACGCGGAAACCCCAGAGGTGCTGGCGACGCTCGCAGCATATTTCCATGACTTACATGAGTTTGTCGTGTCGCTCATCCAGCCCTTGAAGTTAAAAAATCAAGAGAGCGTGGTCGTTCAGATCCTAGCGCTCATCCAGGGCTCGCTCGTGAACGCACAAGCCATGAGGGGGGGCATTGAACCTCTTGCAACGCGCGATGCGGCCAAGATGCTGCTCGAGGCTGCGGTTGAGCGCGGCTGATCGAAGGAAATTTCGGCGTGTGCGGCGCGCCTGACGGTCAGCTCAGACAAAAAAACGTGGCCACAGGCCGAGCGCGAGAATTTGGCGGCGAATGGAGCGCAATCTAAATCAGGCAGAGAGAGACCGATTGGTTGCTACTGCGGCAGCTCGGGTGAACTCTGCATCCGGCTTGGAGAACGATGCCATGATGGCGTCGCGGTTCGAAGGAGCGCGTTTCCTGTCAGCGGCGGTGAGCGCAGCCTTGAGTTCGTGGGCGGTCAACTCAGTGCAATAGGCGGGAGTGCCCGGCTGCAGTCGCCAGGACTCCTCAAGAGTACCCGCATCCACCGTATCGAAGCCAGTGACGCTGATGAGATCGGATACAAGTGCTTTGGCCGCGGCGTCGTCACCCGAAATCGGGATGGCAATGCGACCTGGAGCACCGGCCTCCAAACCGGCCTCTGCCAATGTCTGCGCTAGCAGCGCGTTCCAAGCCTTAACAAGGGGGCGCCCCACCTGCTCGCTGACCCAAACGGTCTCCGGCTTGCCGCTATCAACCTCGAAGATTTTGCTGTCACGGGTTGGATAGTAATTGGAGGTGTCCACCACGATTGTGCCAGCAGGGGCGCCGGCAAGAATCGTTGCCAGGTCTGGGTTCTTGGCAAAGGGCACTGACAGGATGACCACATCGGCATCCAGTACTGCCGCCTCTCTCCCAACGGCCTGGATGCCGGTGCCGGCAACTGTGTCCGCAAGACTTTCGGGGCCACGCGAGTTCGCCAGTTTCACCTGGTGGCCAGCGGCGTCCAGCTTCTTTGCAACCAGCGAGCCGATGTTGCCGGCCCCAATTATTCCGATTTTCATTTTACATCCCTTGGTTTTCAAATTTTAGCGGGGTGAGCGAAGTCATGAAGAGTGTCTCGCAGCGCAATGATCTCGTCCTCGGATATTTGATAGGCACTCTTGATCTTGCCGGAGATGGTCCAGACCTCGTCCTTGATGCTTTGAGCGGCAGGTGTGAGATCGACAAGGACCCGGCGTTCGTCCTCGGGATCGCGCATTCGCGTCACCATCCCGCAGGTATCGAGCCGCTTGAGCAATGGGGTGATCGTGCCGGTGTCCATGCCCAAAGAGTTTCCAAGATCACCTACGGACCGGGGCGCGGACGCATAGAGCTCCAGCATCACAAGGTACTGGGGAAAGGTCAGGCCCAGCGGATCGAGGAACGGCTTGTGCATGCGTGCCATCCGGCCCGCCGCCCCGTACAGGGCGAACGAGATTTGCATTCGAACCAAATGTGACGCGCTTTTTTGAGGTGCCATACCGGTGCCATCCATAGCCCAAAGAGAGAAACCGAGTTCACTGGCGAACTAGTATCTAGTGCACTAGATAATGTGACTATGGAGGATTGCAACCCTCCAGCTGCACTTGGAGCCAGTCCGCATGCGCGACTAATCTTCCGGCAAATGCGCCTTGGAGGGCCTGGGGTTCTCGAAAACCTGATCGACATATGTCCGGCAGGGGTCCCTCGGGTGGGCATCGGGGACGCTGGGCAATGGGAGCTTTCGCTCTGCGAGCTTCGAGTGGCGAGCCACTCGAAATTCGCCGAACTCACCGCCGCCGCAGCAGGCTCTTCATCCGGTTGCGCAGCAGGCGGGCCATGTTTCGGGTCTCGCGGTAGAGGTGCAGTTGCGAGGCGGCCTGGCGGGCGAGGCGGTCGGCGTCCGGCGTCAGGCCGATCACCAGCGTGCCCATCGGCTTGCGCTCGGTCCACAGCCTGCTCATCACCGGATGGTCCGGCACGGCGCAGGAATCGGTCATCATGATGTTGGGGTCGTCGAGATGCTGCCGCGTCACCTCGATCATCAGCAGCGTGCCCGGGGAATAGGTGGCGAGCGTCTCGTCATAGGCGGTCTTCCAGGTATAGGCGACGCCGGCCTCGACGAAGACGATCAGGCAGGCGACGGTACGGCCGTCGAGCGTCAGCGAATGGATGCGGCACATGTCCTGCTCTGCCAGCCGGTGCACGGCTTCGCGGGCGAAGGCGGCACGGAAGCGGTCGATCGCCATGGCGGTGCGCTCGCGGCCCTTCCATCCGGCCGCTTCCAGCGTCAGGAAGCTTTCGATGGCGTGGCGGATCTCGTCTGGACCGCGCGCCACGACATGCTCCAGCCTGCCGAGGTCGGCCAGGCGCCGCTTCAGGCGGCGGAACTCGCGGTAGTGGTGCGAGCGCAGCGAGGCCTTGAGATAGTCGTCGCCGTCGGCCTCGCTCTCCAGCACCGGGCGCAGCATCTGGCCGGTGGTGACCAGCATCAGGCCGCGCGTCTCGGCCACGGTGCCGATCAGGCTCGCCACCGGACCGTCGAGCCTGATGTCGGGCAGGACGAGGACTTTCGGCAGCTTGAGGTGCGGGCGCGACAGCATCGAAAAGAAGTCCTCGACGACGCCGACCGGATCGTCGCGGTCGATCAGCGGCGTGCCGAGCGGGCCGAACGGGCTCGACCATGTGCGCATGACCGGCACGCCGAGCGGCACCACCGGCCGCTCGACCGAGATCGGCACCAGAAGGCGCAGCCGGTTGCGGTATTCGTCGCCGTCGCGGATCACCGCCAGCCGCACCTCCCGGTCCTCCAGCCGAGGCATGGCTGGCGCCAGGAAACGCGGGTTGAAGAAGACGTTGGGCTCGATGGTGCGGGCGCAGAGATAGTCCAGTTCCTCGACCAGGTCGAAACCCGCCGATGCCGGATAGATGGCCAGTTTGCGCTCGGGCCTGTTGTTGGCGAGGATCTCGATATGGGCGGGGTCGGCGTCGCGCGCCAGGCCGGCAAGCCCCGACACCATGGCCCCGGCGCTGCCGCCGCTGGTTTCCTCGATCAAGGGGGTGGCGGCCATTACGCGGCTCCTTTGGCAGGCACGAAGATCGCCATGATGATGCCGAGCTTGCGCCAGACCGTGAAGGACAGCGCGCCGGCCTCGAAGATCATGGCGAAGGCGGTGGCCATAGCCGCGCCCCACAGGCCGAACAGCGGGATCAGGATCACGTTGAGCCCGATGTTGAAGGCCAGCGTCATGGCATAGACGGCGGCGCAGATATTCTGGTTGCCGCTCATGGTGAGCAGGCTTTCGCACGGACCGACGGCGGCCCGCGCGACGACGCCGAAGACGAGCAGGAACAACAGCGGATAGCCCGACGTGAATTCGGGGCCGAACAGCACCAGCATCGGTTCGCCCAGCAGCAGCACCAGCAGCGCCATCAGCAGCGACGGCCAGAACGTCCACGACACCGTCTCGCGGGCGAAGGCGGCGAGCTTTTCGGGCTCGCCATGGGTGAACTGCGCATAGCGCTGGGCAACGCCCGCCTTGACGGCGAAATAGACGAAATGCACCAGCGCCAGCGTCTTGACCGTGGCGAAATAGACGGCGACGTCGTCGGGATCCATATAGGCGCCGACCATCAGCACGTCGGCATTGGTGAGCAGGAAGAAGAAGCCCTCGACCAGGAAGATCGGCAGCGACACGATGAACCACTGCGCGAAATGCACCTTCATCGGCCCGGCCGGGATGTTTCTTTCCAGGCGCCGAGTGACGCCGACGAGCTGTCCCAGCGTGGTGGCATAGGTGGCGGCGATCGAGGCGAAGATCGCGGTCCTGGCGTCGGGGCCATAGCCGGCATAGAGCATCAGCGCCATGAACAGCAGGATCAGCACCGGTCGCACCAGATAGGTCGGCGACAGGGCGAACAGCGCCCAGCTGTTCGCCCTGGCCTGGCCCTGCAACAGATCCGACAGCGCGATCATCGGCAGGCAGATGACGCCGAGGATGAACGGCACCACGTAGTAATTCTCGATCCACGGCGAGGCGAGCCAGACGCCGAGCGCGCCAAGGCCGGCGATCAGCGTCGAGGCGACCAGCACGAACAGGCGGCTGGCGACGACGATGCCGCGCAATTCGTCCATCAGGCCGCGCTCGCGGTATTCGGGAATGAAGCGGATGACGGAGGTATGGAAGCCGAGACAGGCGAGGTTGCCGACGATGACCATCGTCACCCAGACGAGGACGAAGATGCCGTATTCGAACGAGCCCATCCAGCGCGCCATCAGCACCTGGCTGACGAAGGCGATGACGGCGCTGACGATGCGGATGGAGAAGGCGATGACCGACATGCGCCCGGCCTCGCCGCGCTCGTCGGCGGTGAACAGTACGGCATCGATGCGGCCAAGCAACGGCTTCACGCGCAGCGCCAAGCGCTGCGGCAAGAACCGCCCGGCAGTCGTTGCCGCGGAAAAGCGCACTCCGATTGAACTCCGTTTTCCGCTTCTTTTCAGGCGTGGGTGTAGCGAAGACACCTTAAGAAACGGTTGGGTGAGTGTCTCCTTCGCCCCGTCACTATACGGGGAGAAGGTGCCGGTCCACCCTCCGCAGCTGCTGCGGAGGACGGGCAGGCGGATGAGGAGCCGCGCCGGAATTCGGAGATTTTGCGCCAGGCTTACTCAGATGCTCGACGCGAGGCCGTGCGCGACGGGGCTCCGGTCATCGACCTGATCGATGGCGACGCGCTATGCGACCTGCTCAAGGATCAGAAGATCGGCGTGCGGATAAAGATGGTCGAGGAAGTGACCGTCGCGGCATTCGCGGGGTTCTAGAGCGCAGAGCGGCGCGACATCGCCCCCCTCTGGCCTGCCCGTCCTCCGCAGCTGCTGCGGAGGGTGGACCGGCCATCTCCCTCAAGTGGGGAGATTGGCTAATCTTTGAAGCCGGCGCTGCCCCTCATCCGGCCCTTCGGGCCACCTTCTCCCCGTGGAACGGGGAGAAGGGAAGAGGGCGCCCGTTACGCGAAGGCGCCGTGGCAGTGCTTGTATTTCTTGCCGGAGCCGCAGGGGCAGGGTTCGTTGCGGCCGACCTTGCCCCAGCTTGCCGGGTTGCTCGGGTCGCGGTCCTCGGGAGCGACGATGGCGGCTGTTTCCGGGCGGACCAGAAGGGCCGTCTCGCCACCTTCGAAATCGTTCTCGCCGGTAGTGCCGTCGATATGCGTGCCGAACATGTCGGGGGCTTCCGGCGGCGGTGCTTCGGCGGCCTGGCGGACCAGCTCGACGCGCATCAGCTGCGCGGTGACGGCCTGGCGCAGATTGCCGAGCATCGCCTGGAACAGCTCGAACGCCTCGCTCTTGTATTCCTGCAGCGGATCGCGCTGGGCGTAGCCGCGGAAGCCCACGACCGAGCGCAGATGGTCGAGATTGACGATGTGCTCGCGCCACAGATGGTCGAGCGTCTGCAAAACCACCGAGCGCTCGACATAGGTCATCACCTCGGGCCCGAAACGCTCGGCGCGCTCCTTGGCGGCGGCCTCGGCGGCCTGCGCAATGCGCTCGCGGATGTCGTCCTCGGCGATGCCTTCTTCCTTGACCCAGTCCTCGATCGGCAGGTCGAGATTGAGGAACTCGGCGACCTCGGCCTTCAGCCCGGCGACATTCCACTGCTCGGCATAGGCGTTTTCGGGGATGGCCTTGGCGACGATCTCGTCGATGACGCCCTCGCGCATCTCGGCGATGGTTTCGGACAGACCCTCGCCGTCCATCAGCTCGATGCGCTGCTCGAACACCACCTTGCGCTGGTCGTTGGAGACGTCGTCATACTTCAGCAGGTTCTTGCGGATGTCGAAGTTGCGCGCCTCGACCTTCTTCTGCGCCTTTTCCAGCGCCTTGTTGATCCAGGGATGGATGATCGCCTCGTCTTCCTTGAGGCCGAGCTTCTGGAGCATGCCGTCCATGCGCTCGGAGCCGAAGATGCGCATCAGGTCATCCTGCAAGGACAGGAAGAACTTCGAGCGGCCGGGATCGCCCTGGCGGCCTGAGCGGCCACGAAGCTGGTTGTCGATGCGGCGCGATTCATGGCGTTCGGTGGCGAGCACGTAGAGGCCGCCGGCGGCCAGCGCCTTTTCCTTCAGCCGCTCGACATCGGCGTTGATTTCCTTTTCCCGCGCCTCGCGCTCGGGGCCCTCGGGCATGTCGCCCAGTTCCTCGGCGATGCGCATCTCGGCATTGCCGCCGAGCTTGATGTCGGTGCCGCGGCCGGCCATGTTGGTGGCGATGGTGATGGCGCCGGGCTTGCCGGCCTGGGCGACGATCGCCGCCTCGCGCTCGTGGTGGCGTGCGTTCAGCACCTCGAAATCCGTGAAGCCTTCCTTGCGCAGGCGCTCGGCCAGCTGCTCCGACTTCTCGATCGAGGTGGTGCCGACCAGCGTCGGCTGGCCCTTGGCGCTGGCTTCGCGGATCTCCTTGACGATCGCCTTGTATTTTTCCTCGACCGTCCGGTAGACCTCGTCGTCCTCGTCCTTGCGGATGACGGGCAGGTTGGTCGGGATCTCGGTGACTTCGAGCCCGTAGATGTTGCCGAACTCCTCGGCCTCGGTCAGCGCCGTGCCGGTCATGCCCGAAAGCTTCTTGTAGAGGCGGAAATAGTTCTGGAAGGTGACCGAGGCGAGCGTCTGGTTCTCCGGCTGGATGGCCACATGCTCCTTGGCTTCCAGCGCCTGGTGGAGGCCTTCCGAATAGCGGCGGCCCGGCATCATGCGGCCGGTGAATTCGTCGATGATGACGATCTCGCCATTGCGCACGATATAGTCCTTGTCGCGCTGGAACAGCTGGTGCGCCTTGAGCGCGTTGTTGACGTGGTGGACGATGGCGACGTTCTCGATGTCGTAGAGCGACTCGCCCTTCAGCAGGTCGGCATCGCGCAGCATGTTCTCCAGCTTCTCGGTGCCTTCCTCGGTGAAGATCGAGGTCTTCTGCTTCTCGTCGATCTCATAATCCTGCGGCTGCAGCTGGATGATGAAAGTATCGATGGTGTTGTACATTTCCGAACGGTCCTCGAGCGGACCGGAAATGATGAGCGGCGTGCGCGCCTCGTCGACCAGGATCGAATCGACTTCGTCGACGATCGCGTAGTTATGACCGCGCTGCACCATCTGGGCGCGCTCATACTTCATGTTGTCGCGCAGATAGTCGAAGCCGAGTTCGTTGTTGGTGGCATAGGTGACGTCGGAGGCGTAGGCGATGCGGCGCTCTTCGTCGGACAGGCCATGGACGATGACCCCGACCGAGAGGCCGAGGAACTTGTAGACGCGCCCCATCCATTCGGAGTCGCGCGTGGCGAGATAATCGTTGACGGTGACGACGTGGACGCCGTTGCCGGCAAGCGCGTTGAGATAGACCGGCAGCGTCGCGACCAGGGTCTTGCCCTCGCCGGTGCGCATTTCGGCGATGCCGCCATTGTGCAGCACCATGCCGCCGATCAGCTGGACGTCGAAGGGGCGCATGCCGAGCACGCGGCGTGCCGCCTCGCGGGCCGTGGCGAAGGCGGGTATCAAAAGATCCTCAAGGCTGGCGCCGTTGGCGATATCCTGGCGGAATTTTTCCGTGCGGCCGGCGAGATCGGCGTCGGAGAGCGCCCGCATCTCGTTTTCCATGGCATTGATCGCCTCGACGCGTGGCCGGGTCGATTTGACCCGGCGATCGTTGGAGGAACCGAAAACCTTACGGGCGAGACCGCCGAGACTGACCATCCGATGGTCCTTTCGATAGAATTCTCAAACTTGAGACGGGCGCCGGCCGGCCCCATCAAATCCACGTGAACGCACCGCCTGAACACGGGCAAACACAAAAAGCGCCCGGAAAACGGTTCTGGACGCAAAGTCGTTGGACAGATAAGAGGGGGCTCAACTGATGTCAACGCCGCGCTGGCCCTGCCGGTCGCGCCAAATTCCGCCACAATCTGGCCGATCTGGAAGCCGCCCGCTCTTTGTAATCCCTCACCGGAGTCATGTTTATGTCCTTGTTGTTCCGCCGCGCGTCGTTCGCCAGCCTTGGCCTGGCATTCGGGCTGTCGGCTCTTTGCCTGTCGCCGTTGATGGCACAGGAAGCCGCTCCCGCCCCGGCAGGTGCCGCACCCGCACCCGCGGCGGCTCCGGTCGATCCCAACACCGTGGTCGCCACGGTCAACGGCCAGCCGCTGACGGAGGCCGACCTGGTGCTCGCCGAGGGCGAGCTGTCGCAGCAGTTCGCGCAGTTGCCGCCCGAACAGCGCCGCGCCGCGGCCCTTTCGGCGGCCATCGAGATCCGCGTCATGGCCGCCCAGGCGGTTGCCACCGGCCTCGACAAGGATCCCGACTTCCAGCGCCGCATGGCCTTCCTGCAGCAGCGCGCGCTGCATGGCGAGATGGTCGAGAAGGGCGTCGTCGACAAGGTCACCGATGCCGAGGTCCGCGCCCGCTACGATCAGGAGATCGCCAACACGCCGCCCACCAACGAGGTGCATGCCCGTCACATCCTTGTGAAGACGAAGGAAGAGGCCGAGGCGATCATCAAGCAGCTCGACGGCGGCGCCGACTTCCAGAAGCTCGCCAACGAGCACACCAGCGATCCCTCAGGCAAGTCCAATGGCGGCGATCTCGGCTGGTTCGGACCTGGCCAGATGGTGCCGGAATTCGACAAGGCGGCCTTGGCGCTCGAGGTCGGCAAGTACACCGAGCAACCGGTGCAGTCGCAGTTCGGCTGGCATGTCATCAAGCTCGAGGACAAGCGCACCAAGCAGCCGCCGGCCTTCGACGACGTCAAGGACCAGGCCAAGCAGGCGGTCATCCGCGACAAGTATTTTGCGCTGGTCAAGTCGCTGCGCGCCGGGGCCAAGGTCGAGATCCCCGACGCCAACCTGAAAAAGACCATCGATACGCTGGAGAGCGCCAAGTAAGGCTCTGCGGCAGGTAGGGCATCCGTCCCGAGTTTGCCCGTCGGGCGTCGGCGCCGCCCCTCATCGCCCTGCCCGTCCTCCGCAGCAGCTGCGGAGGGTGGACCGGGCACTTCTCCCCGTATAGTGACGGGGAGAAGGACAGCCGTCATCGATGGTTTCGCCAATCGCCAGCGTTGAAGAACGGCGCCAAGGCCGAAATTTGCCCCTTCTCCCCGTCACTATACGGGGAGAAGATGCCGGCAGGCAGATGAGGGGCGGCGCCGAAATTCGACGATTGGCTGCCTTGGCAATCGCCTGATCATGACAGGGCGCCGTGCTTCGTCCTGTCACTCCTGCCGGGCGCGGCTATGCCCCGGGTCACATAGCGCACCACCTGGCGGATCGTCGCTTCGGGCTCGTCGAGCCGGTTGATCAGCAGATGCCTCCAGGCATAGGAGGCCACGAGGTCGGCGACCAGTGCGGCGTCGACATCGGCCGCGACCTCGCCCCGCGCCTTGGCGCGGTCGATGATCTGGCCGGTGTGGACGCGGCGTCCACCGGCATAGCCGGCAAGGGCCGCGGCCGCGGTTTCATCGGATTGCGCCTCGGCGATCAGCGATTTGAACACGCTGCCCGACGATGTCTCGCGCCAATGCGAGAACAGGTTCATCAGGAAGCCGACCAGATCCTCTTCCAGGCTTCCGGTATCGGGAGTTTCGACGCGTTTCTGGCGCTGGTAGACTTCGAGCAGCAGCGCGGCCTTGCTGGGCCACCAGCGATAGATCGTCGGTTTGCCGGCGCGCGCGCGGCGCGCCACGGCCTCGATCGAAAAGCCGGCATAGCCAGCCTCGACCAGCACGGCCTCGGCGGCATCGAGAATGGCGCCGGCGCTGTCGGGATTGCGCCGCGCACCGATCGATTTGCGCGGCGTGTCCGCTTCTCCGGCCATGGTTGTGGTCCCTTCGCCAACGATTTCGCCGGAATATACGTGACCCGACAGTCAAACGAAACGGCCCGTTTCGAGCTGCTGGGAGGAATCCGTTCTAACGGATTCCTCCGGGGCGTCCGCCGGCGCGTTGGTGGGAAACATCAAAACGAAAACCCGCCGTTTGGCGGGTCATTGGCGCAAATCTGCACCATAGATAAATATCTACCATAGCTGCACTCACCCTGTCAAGAAAAAATTCCTATCATGGAAGCTGCCGGCCGGGTCGGACTGGCTGTCGTCAGGCGACGAAAACGCCCTTGCGCCGGCGCGTCGTATCGGGCAAACCGGCCTTCCCTTGCGATTTTCCCGCCCGAGGCCCCATGTCCACGTCGATTTCCCCGCTTGCGCCGAAGAAATATCCGAAGATGCCGGCCATAGACGGGGTGCGCATCGCCACCGCCGAAGCGGGAATTAAATACAAGAACCGCACCGACCTGCTGGCCATGGTCTTCGACGCGGGCACCGCGGTCGCCGGCGTGTTCACCAAGTCGAAATGTCCCTCGGCGCCCGTCGATTTCTGCCGGCAGAACCTTGGCGCCGGCAAGGCGCGGGTGCTGGTCGTCAATTCCGGCAATGCCAATGCCTTCACCGGCAGGAAGGGACGGGAGTCAACCGCGCTGACCGGCGAGGCGGCGGCCAAGGCGGCCGGCTGCACCCCAGGCGAGGTCTTCCTGGCCTCGACCGGCGTCATCGGCGAGCCACTCGACGCCCAAAAATTCAGCCATCTGCTCGCCGGGCTGGTCAGCGGCGGCAAGCCGGACCTGTGGACCGAGGCGGCAAAGGCCATCATGACCACGGACACCTATCCGAAAGTGGCGACGCAGACGGTGAAGCTCGGCGACGCCGACGTCACCATCAACGGCATCGCCAAGGGCGCCGGCATGATCGCGCCCGACATGGCGACGATGCTGTCCTTCATCGCCACCGACGCGCCGATCGCGGCCCCGGTGCTGCAGGATCTGCTGTCGCGCGGCACGGCCAAGACCTTCAACGCGGTCACCGTCGACAGCGATACCTCGACCAGCGACACATTGCTGCTCTTCGCCACCGGCAAAGCCGCAAAACGCGGCGCGCCTGAGATCACCGATCCCAAGGACGCCCGTCTCGGCGCGTTCCGCCGGGCGCTCGGCAAGGTGCTGAAGTCGCTGGCTTTGCAAGTGGTGCGCGACGGCGAGGGCGCCCGCAAGCAGGTCGAGGTCAACGTCACCGGCGCGAAATCGGCCCGCTCGGCCAAGCGCATCGCGCTGTCGATCGCCAATTCGCCGCTGGTCAAGACGGCGGTCGCCGGCGAGGACGCCAATTGGGGCCGCGTCGTCATGGCTGTCGGCAAGGCCGGCGAGCCCGCCGACCGCGACCGCCTGTCGATCTGGTTCGGCGACAACAGGCTGGCGCATGAGGGCGAGCGCGACCCCGGCTATTCGGAAGAAAAGACCTCGGCCTACATGAAGCGCGACGATATCCGCATCCGCGCCGATGTCGGCATCGGCCGCGGCAAGGCAACGGTGTGGACCTGCGACCTCACCAAGGAATATGTCGCCATCAACGGCGATTACCGGAGCTGATCGAGTTGGTCTCGCGCCATCCGGCGAGCATGCTCGCGACCGTGCGCCGCTACGAGGCGGCAGGCTTTCGCGCCTGGCCGGCGGCGGCCGTCCACTATGACGGCACCTGGGTGGTGCGGCTGACCGCCGGCCATCCGGCCAAACGTCTGAATTCGGTCAATCCGCTCGATCCCGGCGACACCCAGCACATGGCCGACCGCATCGGTCGCGCCAGCCGCCGTTTCGATGCCTATGGCCGGCCGCTGACGTTCCGCATGTCGCCGCTGTCCGGTCCCGACCTGGCCAGCCATCTCGACAAGGAGGGCTGGAGCCGATTTGACGAATCCCTGGTCATGCGGTTGCCGCTGGCGGATGCGCAACTCGACGGCGCCATGGACCAGATCCCGCTCAAGGACATCAGCCGCTTCATCGGCGCGTCGCTCAAGGTCAGCGGCTCGGACGTTGCGCTGCGGCCCGGCCTGTCGGAGATCATCGGCGCCATCCAGCCCGAGGCCGGGCTGTTCGCGCTCGAGGACGGAGCAGAGCCGCTGGCGACGCTGATCTGCGTGCATGACGGCGATCTCGCCGGCCTGTTCGAGGTCGCCACCGACAAGTCGGCGCGCAACAAGGGCCATGGCCGCAACCTGATCCTGTCGGCGCTGAAATGGGCGCGGCTGCGCGGGGCGCGGGAAGCGTGGCTGCAGGTCGAGGCCGGCAATGTGCCGGCGCTGGCGCTCTACCATTCGCTCGGCTTCGACGAAGTCTATCGCTACCACTACAGGCGGCCGCCTGTTCATGGGTGAAATCGGGCATGAATGATGTGACGATCGCCGGCAAGCGCCTGCTCCTGGTCGCCGCCTGCGCGCTGGTCGACGCCGACGGCCGGGTGCTGCTGGCGCAGCGGCCCGAGGGCAAGCAACTGGCCGGCCTGTGGGAGTTTCCCGGCGGCAAGGTCGAGCCCGGTGAGACGCCGGAGCAGTGCCTCATCCGTGAACTGCACGAGGAGATCGGCATCGAGACCGAAATTCCGTGCCTGGCGCCGCTCACCTTCGCCAGCCATTCCTATGACGACTTCCATCTTCTGATGCCGCTGTTCATCTGCCGCCGCTTCCGCGGCATCGCCCAGCCCAGGGAAGGCCAGGCGCTGAAATGGGTGCGGCCGAAGCAGATGCGCGACTATCCGATGCCGCCGGCCGACGCGCCGTTGATCCCGTTCCTCATCGATCTTCTGTAGGACACAGCGGTCTCTGTAGGACACAGGCCGGTTTTCGTTTCGGGCGCCAGCGCGACTTCTCGGTCCGGACCGTTGCCGCACAAGCCAGTGTTAATCGAAGATTTATCTTGCCGTGAAAAATTGTGGCATCGCGGCCACACCGCGCATTCGCTGGGGAGCCACAAAAATGAGCCTGGACAGGGATTGGGATTCGATCCGGCCCGACCGCAGCTTTCGCGCCGCCGATGCGGGCATGGGCATATTGCGCGTCACGCTGCTGTTCGGGTCCGCCGCGGTGGCGCTGGCGCTGATCGCGACGCCTTTCCTCGACAGTCAGACGCGTTCGCAGTCGGCTCGCGACGTTTTTTCCGGCGGTCTCGACATGACGGCCACCGGTTCGATCAGCCATCGCGGCACCTATACGGTGCGCCGCAGCGTGCTGCAGGCGCAACCCGATTCGGTTTGCATCATCCGGTCGGACGGCAGGCGCAGCGGCGACTGCTGAGGGTTAACAGATTGCGGAAAGGCGACGGTTTCATCGCCTGTTAAGCCTTTGCCGTTAACCTTTCTTAACAGATTGGCGGTAAGGTCGGGGCCAGAGGGATTGAGGTCATGAAAGCAGTGCTACTGCGATTTCTGAAGGACGAGACCGGCGCCACGGCCGTCGAATATGGCCTGATCGTCACTGTATTGTCGCTGGCGATCGTTGCCGGCATCGGTCAGGTCTTCAACGCGATCACCTGGCTGTTCAGCGACAACGGCAGCAGGCTTGCGAACGCCTTCGCGCCCTGACCTGGCAGGCTGCGCCTGACCCCGATCATTGTCCGTCGGGAACCTCCAGTATTGTCTTCAGCGAGACCTTGGCCGAACCCGGCTTCAGTGGCTTTTGCTGCGAAGCGTCGGGCGCCCAGCCGGACATCCAGACGATCGAGAAACTTGCCCTGACGCGGCCGTCCGGATCGGAAAACCGTTCGGCGTAGATTTCCGCCGCGCGGGCAAACAGCCTGCGCGAGCCCGGCCGACGGCTGCGGTCGGCGAGCGCGCTGGTTTCGCCCATGGCACGCAGATCCGCCATCAGCGCGAACAGATCGGCATAGCGCACGGTGACCGTCTCGACGTCGGCGACCGGCAGCGCGAGGCCGGCGCGTTGCAGAAGCGCGCCGGCGTCGCGCACGTCGGTAAAAGGAACGACGCGCGGACTGGCGCCGCCATGGAGCTCGGTTTCGGCGGCAAGCAGGCTTTCGCGCAATTCCCCGAGCGTGCCGGCACCTGCAAACGCGCCAAGGAAGAGCCCGTCCGGCCGCAATGCGCGGCGGATCTGGATCAGCATGCCGGGTATGTCGTTCATCGCCTGCAGCGACAGAAGCGACACCGCAAGATCGAGGCTTTGCGGCTCGAAGGGTACTGTTTCCAGCGGGGCGACCAGGCCGGCGGCGCCGTTCAGGAAAGCCGCGTGCGTTTCGACGCGGACAATATCCGTCACCTTGCCGCTCCCGGCGAGCATTTCGGCTGCCGCAGGCGTCTGGCAGAACAGCACCGCTGCCTTGCCGAACTTGCGCTCGACGGCACCCAATCGGTCGGCAAGGTCCTCGGCGACGCGGTTCATGAGGAAATCGGCGCCGTCGACCGGATGGGCGAGCGCGCGCCGCTTGTGCGCCAGCCAGAGAGAAGTATCCATTATGGGCTGCAACTGGAAAATCCTTGTTTGTCCGCACCCCGATATAGTTGGTATACCCGGCGCGGAGCACCAACCACGTGGCCGATCCGATGCCCAAGATCAAGTCCGTCGAGATCAGGAGCCTGGCCCGGTCGGCCCTCGGCTGGCCGGCGCGTATCCTGTTTCCACCGGTCTGTGCGGGTTGCCGGCGGCATGTCTCGCAGCCCGGCGTGCTGTGCGGCGCCTGCTGGCCGAAGCTGCGGCTGCTGGAACGGCCCTGGTGCCCGGTCATGGGCACGCCGTTCACCCACCATATGGGCGAAGGGTTCCTGTCGGCGGAAGCCATAGCCGATCCGCCGCCCTTCGAGCGCGCGCGGGCAGCCGTCGCCTATTCCGGCGTCGCCCGCCAGATGGTGCAAGGGCTGAAATACCAGGACCGCACGGATCTCGGGCCATGGATGGCGCGCTGGATGGTGCGCGCGGGAGCCGATCTCATCGCCGAGGCGGACGTAGTGGTGCCGGTGCCGCTGCACTGGCGGCGTTTCTTGCGGCGGCGGTTCAACCAGTCGGCGGAACTGGCGCGGGCGGTTTGCGAGCTCAGCGGCCTGCCTTTCGCGCCCTCGGCCATGCGGCGCGTAAAGCTCACCCGTCAGCAGGTCGGTCTGGAGCGACAGGAGCGTGAGGAGAATGTACGGGCGGCCTTTCGGGTGCCGGTCGAGACGGAGATCGAGATTGCCGGCCGCAGGGTGCTGTTGATCGACGATGTCTACACCACCGGCGCCACCGTGCGCGCCGCCACCAAGGCGCTGAAAAGAGGAGGCGCGGCCGCGGTCGACGTGCTGACCTTTGCGCGTGTGCTGCCGGGGGACTTTCGGGCCGACGAGTCCGCCCCTATATAAGTCGGCAACGAACAGCGGAATCCGTCATGGCCGATGTCACCATCTACACCCGCATGATGTGCGGATACTGCACGGCAGCCAAGCGGCTTTTGGAGCGCAAGGGTGTCGCCTATACGGAGCACGACGCCTCCTTCTCGCCGGAACTGCGCCAGGAGATGATTTCGCGCGCTCACGGACGCGCGACTTTTCCGCAGATTTTCATCGGCGACACACATGTCGGCGGCTGCGACGACCTCCACGAACTGGAGGCAGAAGGCCGGCTGGACAAACTGCTCGCCAACGGCGCGACGATTTGAGGGGAATATGACGATGGGTGTTTTCAGGGCCGCTGCGATCCAGATGCGTTCGGGCGAGAGCCCCGAGCGCAATGCGGCCGATCTCGAACGGCTGGTGCGTGAAGCCGCGAGCCAGGGCGCCACCTACATCCAGACGCCGGAGATGACCGGGGCGCTGATCCGCGACAGGCAAGCGCGCGCCGCATCCTTCACGTCGCAGGACAAGGACATCATCGTTTCGACCGCGCACGGGCTGGCGCGCGAACTCGGCGTGTTCCTGCATATCGGCTCGACCGCCATCCTGCGCGCCGACGGCAAGCTCGCCAACCGCGCGCTGCTGTTCGGGCCGGACGGCGCCACGCTCGCGACCTACGACAAGATCCATATGTTCGACGTCGATCTCGACAATGGCGAGAGCTGGCGCGAATCCGCCGCTTACGAACCCGGCACCGAGGCTGTCGTCGCCGACATCGGCGGCGCGAAACTGGGTTTTGCGGTCTGCTATGACCTGCGTTTCCCGCAATTGTTCCGCGCCGAGGCGCTGGCCGGCGCCGACCTGCTTTCCGTACCCGCCGCCTTCACCCGCCAGACGGGCGAGGCGCACTGGCACGTACTGCTCAGGGCGCGCGCCATCGAGAACGGCGCCTATGTCGTGGCCGCCGCGCAAGGCGGCCTGCACGAGGACGGCCGCGAGACCTATGGCCATTCGCTGATCGTCGACCCGTGGGGCCGCATCATCGCCGAAGCCGCGCATGACGAACCGGCGGTGATCGTCGCCGAGATCGACCCGGCGCAGTCGGTCGCGGCCCGCAAGAAGATCCCCAACCTCAAAAATGCGCGGGATTTCGCCGTCAATGCCGGTTCGGGCGAGACGCCGCGTCTCAGGGGTGCCGCCTCTTGATCCGCTTTTCCCTAGTCTGCGAGCACGAGCACGAATTCGAAGGCTGGTTTCGCAGCAACGAAGATTTCGACACGCAGAAAAAGCGCGGCTTCGTCGATTGCCCGACCTGCGGCTCGCACAAGGTGCAGAAAGCCTTGATGGCGCCGGCGGTGTCGACGGCACGCAAGCAGGAAACGATAGCGCTCGCCATGGGCGAGGCGCAGAAGCAGGCTCTGGCGCAGCTGAAGGCAATGGCCGCGAAAGTGCGCGAGAATGCCGACTATGTCGGCGACAAGTTTGCCGAGGAAGCGCGCAAGATCCATTTCGGCGAAACCGACCCGCGCGGCATCTATGGCGAGGCGACGCTGGATGAGGCCAAGAGCCTGGCCGATGACGGCGTGGAATTCATGCCGATCCCGGTATTTCCCGACGACCGCAACTGAGCGATCAACTCACACTGCCGATCAGTTTCTCAAGCAGGCGGGCGAGCGTCTGCTGCTCGGCATTGGTTAGGCCCGCAAGTATCTTGTGCTCGTTGGCGACATGGGCACTGACAGCCTCATCAATTAGCGCGAGCCCCTTCTCGGTCAGCCGCACGACGAGGCCGCGCCGGTCGTTGGGGTGCGGCGCCCGCAGGATCAGTCCGGACGCTTCGAGCCGGTCGAGCCGGTTGGTCATGGCGCCGGACGTCACCATCGTCGCTTCATAGAGCGCGGTCGGTGTCAGCGCGTAGGGCGAACCTGAGCGGCGCAGCGTCGCCAGCACGTCGAATTCCCCCGACTGCAATCCAAAGCGCGCAAACAGCGGCGCGAGGCGTTCACGGGCGATAAGCGACGCCGCCTCGTTCAATCGCCCAAGCACGGCCATCGGCGAGACATCCAGATCCGGCCGTTCCCGTTTCCATTGTTCGATCGCCCGCGCTGCCCTGTCCATTGTCTTACCGCTATATATCTTGACGTTAAGCATCTTTGCGTTATCTTACCTCAAGATGCAATGCTGGCCAAGGGCCGCGTACGATAGGGCACGATCATGAAACTTCTCTGGGATTCGGCGCTCGGCCTGCTGGTCGTTACCGGCGGCCTGCTCGGCCTGACGCTGCCCTTCGGCAAGCTCGCCACCGCGGCAGGCGTGCCGGCCATGGTCTGGGCCTTCGTCATTTCGTTCGGTGCCGGCGGCGTGCTGCTATGCGCATTGCTGCTGCGCGGCCAGAGCATCCGGCTCAGTGCGCACAAATTGCGCTATTTCTTCGTCACCGCGGCGGTATCCTATGCCCTGCCCAATCTTCTGATGTTCTCCGCCATACCGCATCTTGGGGCCGGCTATACCGGCATCATGTTCACGCTGTCGCCCGTGATAACGCTGGTGTTCTCGATTCTGCTGCGTGTCCGGCGGCCCAACATGCTGGGAATAGCCGGCATCGCCGTCGGCTTCATCGGCGCCGTCATGGTGGCGCTGACGCGCGGCGAGGCCGGCCAGCCGGCCGATTTCTTCTGGGTGGTCATGGGATTGCTCATTCCCGTCAGTCTTGCCGCCGGCAACATCTACCGAACGGTCGACTGGCCGAAAGCGACTGGGCCGATCGAGCTTGCCGCCGGCAGCCATCTGGCGTCGGCCACGCTGTTGCTCGCCGGCATTCTCGCGCTGTTCGGCGTCAAGGCTTTCGCCCCGCTTGGCGCCGTGCCGCTGGTGGTCGTCGCGCAGGTCGCGTCGGCGTCGGCGATGTTCGCCTTCTTCTTCCGGCTGCAGGCGGTCGGCGGGCCGGTCTATCTCAGCCAGATCGGTTATGTGGCGGCCGCCGTCGGGCTGTTTGCCGGCACGATCTTCCTTGGCGAGCACTATCAATTGCTGACCTGGGCAGGCGCGGTCATCATTACCGCCGGCGTGTTCATCACCACCAGGGCGCAAAGCCAGAAAGCCTAATACATTCAGAGAGGCATACGCATTGCACTCGGCCGCCGCAGGCGGCGATGCCAGGCGGCAGTGATTGGTCAGACCGATGCTTTTTCCGCCAGCACCATGTAGTTGACGTCCATGTCCTTCGACCGCGACCAGCGGTCGGCCAGCGGGTTGTAGGTGACGCCGGTGCGGTCGATGACGGTCAGGCCGGCGCCGCCGAGCGCCTTTTCAAGCTCCTCCGGGCGCACCAGCTTGCCGAACTGGTGGGTCCCGCGCGGCAGCCAGCGCAACACGTATTCGGCGCCGATGATGGCCAGCCCCAGCGCCTTCAGCGTGCGGTTGATGGTGGCCACGAACATGATGCCGCCCGGCTTGACCATCTCGCCGCATTTGGCGACGAACAGGTCGATGTCGGCGACGTGCTCCACCACTTCCATGTTGAGGATGACGTCGAATTTTTCACCGGCATCGGCCAGGTCCTCGGCCGTCGTGGCGCGATAGTCGACGTTCACATTGCCCTCGGCCGCATGCAGTTTCGCCACCTCGATATTGGTCGCCGAAGCGTCGGCGCCGACCACTTCGGCGCCGAGCCGCGCCATCGGCTCGCACAAAAGGCCGCCGCCGCAGCCGATGTCGAGAAAGCGCAGGCCTTCGAACGGCCGCGCGGCGCGCGGGTCGCGGCCAAACCGCGCCGCCACCTGGTCGCGGATATAGGCGAGCCGGACCGGATTGAATTTGTGCAACGGGCGGAACTTGCCATTCGGGTTCCACCACTCGGCGGCAAGGGCGGAGAAGCGTTCCACTTCTCCGGCATCGATGGTCGATCGGCGGGGCTCTGGCATATGGCGGGTCTCCTCGAACGCTAGCAAGTCGGGTTCCCGGCCGGGAAAGTCAAGGCAGGTTTTTTCGCGTGCCGCCAGACGGACCGACAATGGCGTCGCGCGAGCCGGTATTGCCGGCCGCGATTTTGTCAGCACATGGCAGCTTGATCGGCTCGAGAGGGAAACAGGGCTGCTTTTGCGGACGAAGAGGAGGCATTGTCCTCAGACGGGAGTGCGACGATGCGGATCCTCGCTTCAGTCCTCTGGCGCCGGCTTGATCTCGAGGGCCACGACGCCTGCCTGCTTGCGGAAACCGAAGGCGGGCGAAGCCTTAAGGGCCAGGCGCTTTTTGTCCAGGACGGCAAACCGTGCAGCCTAGGCTATGAGGTGGATTGCGATGCCGGCTGGCGCACGCGCTCGGCGCGTGTCGACGGTTTTCTCGGCGTGGAAGCCCTGCACTACGAGATCGAGCGGCTTGCCGACGGTCAATGGACGCTGAACGGCACACGCCAGGCGGATGTCGCCGGTCTTGTCGATGTCGATCTCGGTTTCACGCCGGCTTCGAACCTGCTGGCAATCCGCCGTTTTGACCTTGGCGTCGGCAAGGCGACGCCCGCACCGGCGGCCTATCTCGCTTTTCCCGATTTCAGGCTCATGCGTCTCGACCAGACCTACCGGCGCCTCGACGCGGTCCGCTACGCCTATGCCGCGCCTGTGTTCGGCTACGATGCGGTGCTTGGTGTCTCGGCGTCCGGTTTCGTGTTCGACTATCCCGGCCTGTGGCGCAGCGTATCTTGATGTTCAGACGACGCCGGCCGGGAACGGCTCGCCCGACCTGACCTCAGCAGATCTCAAGACATAGCTGCGCCACCTCCCGTACGACGGAACCGAAATCATCTGGAGAGTACGACCATGGCATGACGCATGTCGACGCTAGCAGGGTCGATCGCCTGCATGGCGTCGCAATCGCCGATCTCGGCCATGATCCGCCCGGCCGCGGCGAGGGCCTGTTCCAAGCCCTGTCACCGCACGATCTCGATCCAACCGCCGCCATCGTCATGCCTGGCCAGATGCCGGCCAAGGAAACCCGGTTGCCGCACCAGCCAGTCGCTGACCAGGCCATTGGCGGCGACAAATCCCACCTCAGTCCCGGGCTTGAGCCGGAAACGGACGATTTCCAGGGTCTCGGTCATGATATCTCGTCCAGCTTGAGGTACGCGGACCAACCTATCACAGGGAATATGCCCGGATTGTCAGGAGGCTTGCGTCCGGCTGCAACTCCGGCAGGGATCGTTGTCGTCAGCCATCGCTTGCGAAATCTGGAGGTTTTGGCTAAGGAGGCCGCGCATTCAGCGGCCGGCGACAGTCGGGCGCTTTCTTCCGCTTCGGCGTTGAGCCGGCTTCAGTCAAAGGCATTTCGCTTCCATGGCGCGTATCGTGATGAAATTCGGCGGGACCTCCGTCGCCGACATCGCCCGCATCCGCAATGTGGCGCGTCACGTCAAGCGCGAGGTCGACGCCGGCCATGAGGTGGCGGTGGTGGTTTCGGCGATGGCCGGCAAGACCAACGAGTTGGTCCAATGGACGCGCGAAGCCTCGCCGATGCACGACGCGCGGGAATATGACGCCGTCGTGGCCTCAGGCGAGCAGGTGACGGCCGGCCTGCTGGCGATCACCTTGCAGAACATGGGCGTTCATGCGCGGTCCTGGCAGGGCTGGCAGATCCCGATCAAGACCGACAACGCGCATGGCGCGGCGCGTATCCTCGATATCGACGGCGCCTTCCTGGTCAAGCGCTTCGGCGAGGGACAGGTGGCTGTCATCGCCGGCTTCCAGGGCATCGGCCCGGACAATCGCATCGCCACGCTCGGGCGCGGCGGCTCCGACACCAGCGCCGTAGCCATCGCCGCGGCGGTCAAGGCCGATCGTTGCGATATCTACACCGACGTCGACGGGGTCTACACCACTGATCCGCGTATCGAGCCCAAGGCGCGCCGGCTGGCCAAGATATCGTTCGAGGAAATGCTTGAAATGGCCTCGCTCGGCGCCAAGGTTCTGCAGGTGCGTTCGGTCGAGCTTGCCATGGTGCACAGGGTGCGTACCTTCGTGCGGTCGTCTTTCGACGATCCCGATGCGCCCGGAATGGGGGATTTGCTCAATCCTCCGGGAACGCTTATTTGCGACGAGGAAGAGATCGTGGAACAGCAGGTCGTCACCGGAATTGCCTATGCCAAGGACGAAGCGCAGATTTCGCTGCGCCGCGTCGGCGATCGGCCGGGCGTCGCCGCCGGCATCTTCGGCCCGCTGGCCGAGGCCAACATCAATGTCGACATGATCGTCCAGAACATTTCCGAGGACGGCAAGTTCACCGACATGACCTTCACCGTACCGTCCGGCGACGTCGACAAGGCGCTTGCCGTGCTCGACCGGCTGAAGGCCGAGGTCGGCTACGATGTCGTGCAGTCGGAAGCCGGCATGTCGAAGGTTTCGGTCATCGGCATCGGCATGCGCAGCCATGCCGGCGTCGCCGCCACAGCCTTCAAGGCGTTGGCCGACCGTTCGATCAACATCCGCGCCATCACGACCTCCGAGATCAAGATTTCGATACTGATCGACGGTCCGTACACGGAACTGGCGGTTCGTACTTTGCATTCCGTCTACGGTCTGGATAAGCAGTAGCCAGACTGATTTGAGTTGCGTGTGCGCCGGCCGCGGTGGAAACTGAGGCGGGCAAAATGCCCATTGGAGAAGAAGCCGCGATGCGTGACCCGGCCAGTGGCCCGCGCGTTCTGCTGAAACGGCTCCGCGAGCTCATGCAGGAGCCGCTGGAGCCGCAGGAGCGGCTCGACCGGATCGTGCGCGACATCGCCTCCAACATGGTTGCCGAGGTCTGCTCGCTTTATGTGCTGCGCTCCGATTCGGTGCTCGAACTCTACGCCACCGAAGGTTTGAACCCCAACGCCGTCCACCTGGCACAGCTGCGGCTGGGCCAGGGCCTGGTCGGCACGATCGCCGCCAGCGCGCGGCCGCTCAACCTGTCCAACGCGCAGGAACACCCGGCCTTCGCCTACCTGCCGGAGACCGGCGAGGAGATCTACAATTCCTTCCTCGGCGTGCCGGTGCTGCGGGCAGGGCGCACGCTCGGCGTGCTGGTGGTGCAGAACAAGACCATGCGCCACTACCGCGACGACGAGGTCGAGGCGCTGGAAACGACGGCGATGGTCATCGCCGAGATGATCGCCACCGGCGACCTGGCGCGGCTGACCCGGCCGGGCCTCGAGCTCGACCTGCGCCGCCCTGTGAGTTTCACCGGCCTGTCCTTCAACGACGGCGTCGGGCTTGGCCACGTCGTGCTGCACGAGCCGCGCATCGTCGTCACCAATCTGTTCAACGAGGACAGCGAGGAAGAGGTCCGGCGGCTCGACGCCTCGCTCGGCTCCCTCAGGCTCTCCATCGACGACATGCTGGAGCGTCGCGACGTTGCCTTCGAAGGCGAACATCGCCAGGTGCTGGAAGCCTACCGCATGTTCGCCAACGACCGCGGCTGGGTGCGCCGCCTGGAAGAGGCGATCCGCAACGGCCTGACGGCCGAGGCGGCGGTGGAAAAGGTGCAGAGCGACATGCGAGCCCGCATGCTGCACATGACCGATCCATATCTGCGCGAGCGGATGAGCGATTTCGACGATCTCGCCAACCGGCTGCTGCGCCAGCTGATGGGGCGCGGCCCGGAGGACGTCGCCGCCTCCTTGCCGAAGGACGCCATCATCGTCGCCCGCTCGATGGGCGCGGCCGAACTGCTCGATTATCCCCGGGACAAGCTGCGCGGGCTGGTGCTCGAGGATGGCGCTGCCACCAGCCACGTCGTGATCGTCGCGCGCGCCATGGGAATTCCGGTCGCCGGCCAGATGAAGGGCGCCGTTTCCATGGCGGAAAACGGCGATGCCATCATCGTCGACGGCGAAGAGGGCGCGATCCATCTGCGGCCGCAGTCCGACCTCGAAGCCGCCTACGCCGAAAAGGTGCGTTTTCGCGCGCGCCGGCAGGAAGTCTATCGCGAGCTGCGCAAGAAGCCGTCGACGACCAAGGACGGCGTCCAGGTCGATCTGTTGATGAATGCCGGGCTTGCCGTCGACCTGCCGCAATTGGCCGAGGCGGGTGCGGCCGGCATCGGCCTGTTCCGCACCGAACTGCAGTTCATGGTCGCTTCTACCTTCCCCCGCGCCGAGGCTCAGGAGAAACTCTATCGCGACGTGCTCGAGGCGGCGCGCGGCAAGCCGGTCACCTTCCGCACCATCGACATTGGCGGCGACAAGGTGCTGCCCTACTTCAAGGGCTCGATCCAGGAAGAGAATCCAGCGCTTGGCTGGCGGGCAATCCGCCTCACCCTCGACCGGCCGGGATTGCTGCGCACCCAGATCCGCGCCTTGCTCAAGGCCAGCGGCGGGCGCGAGCTCAAGCTGATGCTGCCGATGGTGACCGAGCTCGGCGAGATCGCCCAGGCGCGCGAGATCATCGACCGCGAGGTGCGGCACCTCTCGCGCTTCGCCCATCACCTGCCGACCAGCCTCAAGCTGGGCGCCATGCTGGAAGTGCCGTCGCTGCTGTTCCAGCTCGACGAATTGATGAAGGCGGTCGACTTCGTCTCGGTGGGTTCGAACGATCTGTTCCAGTTCGTCATGGCGGTCGATCGCGGCAACACGCAACTGGCCAACCGCTTCGATACGTTATCGACGCCGTTCCTGCGCGTGCTCAAGCAGATCGCCGATGCCGGCGCCCGCAATCACACGCCAGTGACCCTGTGCGGCGAACTCGCCGGCAAGCCGATCTCGGCGATGGCGCTGGTCGGTCTCGGTTTCCGCTCGATCTCGATGTCGCCGGCCTCCATCGGTCCGGTCAAGGCCATGCTGACGGAATTGCCGCTAAGCGAGTTGCAGGCGTTCTTCGACGACAATCTGATGGCGCCGGCGCAGGGGCTGCCGATGCGGGCGCTGCTGCAGGCCTTTGCCGACGATCGCTCCATTCCCCTGTAGCCTTTGCCATGATCAATCTTCCCCGCGACCGCATGGACCAAGTCGTCAAACGTTTCGAGATGCTCGAAGCGCAGATGTCGGCCGGGCCGGCGCCGGACGCCTATGTGCGGATGGCGTCGGAATATGCCGAAATCCAGGACATGGTTGCCAAGGTCAGGGCGCTGCGCGAGGCCGAGCATGAGCAGGCCGACCTCGAAGCGATGCTTGCCGACAAGGGCACCGATGCCGAGATGCGGGCGTTGGCCGAGGCCGACCTGCCGGGCGTGGAGAAACGCATCGAGGCGCTGCAAAAGGACATCCAGATCCTGCTTCTGCCCAGGGATGCCGCAGACGACAAGAATGCCATCCTCGAAATCCGCGCCGGCACCGGCGGCGACGAGGCTGCACTCTTCGCCGGCGACCTGTTTCGCATGTATGAGCGCTACGCCGCCGCGCGCGGCTGGCGGTTCGAGACGGTGTCGGCCAGCGATGGCGATGCCGGCGGCTTCAAGGAAATCATCGCCACGATTTCCGGCAAGGGTGTCTTTGCCCATCTGAAATT
Organism: Mesorhizobium sp. M0152; assembly: GCF_040322415.1. Lineage (NCBI taxonomy): Bacteria > Pseudomonadati > Pseudomonadota > Alphaproteobacteria > Hyphomicrobiales > Phyllobacteriaceae > Mesorhizobium > Mesorhizobium sp. M0152. Next base: position 5,645 of record NZ_JAMYTH010000040.1, on the reverse strand, counting down.
CGAATCCGGCGTGCACCGCGTGCAGCGCGTGCCGGCGACCGAGGCGAGCGGCCGCATCCACACCTCGGCAGCGACGGTCGCCGTGCTGCCGGAGGCCGAAGAGGTCGATATCGACATCAGGGCCGAAGATATCCGCATCGACACGATGCGCGCCTCGGGTTCCGGCGGCCAGCATGTCAACACCACCGATTCGGCGGTTCGCATCACCCATTTGCCGACCGGCATCATGGTGGTGCAGGCGGAAAAGTCGCAGCACCAGAACCGGGCCAAGGCCATGCAGATCCTGCGGGCGCGGCTCTATGACATGGAGCGCAGCAAGGCGGACGAGGAGCGCTCGGAATCGCGCAAGTCACAGGTCGGCTCCGGCGACCGCTCGGAGCGCATCCGCACCTATAATTTCCCGCAAGGCCGCGTCACCGACCACCGCATCAACCTGACGCTTTACAAGCTCGACCGGGTGATGATGGGCGAGCTCGACGAAGTCATCGACGCGCTGATCGCCGACCATCAGTCGAAGCTGCTGGCCGATATCGGCCTTGATGGCTGACCATCTGCCCGAGACGCTGGGAGCGCTGCTGCGGGAAGCACGGGCCAGGCTTGCCGCCGCCGCCGTCGATGATCCGGCGCTCGACGCGAGGCTGCTGGTCGAACATTTCTCCGGCACGACGCGCACGCAGGCCATTGCCGATCCCGAGCGCAAGGTGGCTGCCGGCGCGCTTGCCCAGATCGACGCGGCCCTGAGACGGCGAGCCGGCGGCGAGCCGGTGCACCGCATCCTCGGCTATCGGGAATTCCATGGTCTGCGCCTGTCATTGTCCCCGGAAACGCTGGAGCCGCGGCCGGACACCGAAACGCTTGTCGAAGCGGTGCTGCCCTTCGTCAAGGCGACAGCAGCGCGGGAGGGCGAGTGCCGCATCCTCGATCTCGGCACCGGCACGGGCGCCATCGCCCTGGCGCTGCTCAGCGCCGTACCGGCCGCGATTGCCACCGGCGTCGATATTTCGGCGGGCGCGTTGGCGACGGCGACCCGCAATGCCGGGCAATTCGGGCTTGGCGACCGGTTCACGGCGCTCCAGTCGGACTGGTTTGAAAAAGTTTCTGGCCGATACCATGTAATTGCCGCAAACCCTCCCTATATACCGTCGGAAGGCATTGGAAATCTGCAGGACGAAGTCCGCGATTTCGACCCGCGCCTAGCCTTGGATGGCGGCGCGGACGGGCTGAACCCCTACAGGATCATCGCCGCCGAGGCGGCAAGGTTTTTGGAAGCCGAAAGCAGGATCGCGGTCGAGGTCGGCCACACGCAACGCATCGAGGTCAGTGATATATTCCGAACGGCCGGATATGCGGTCGGCGGGATGTTTAAGGACCTTGGCGGAAACGACAGGGTTCTTGTCTTTCACCGGGGAAAGCCTTGACGCAGTGCGAAAAAAGCGCTTGGCAATGCCGGGGAATGCGGCTAGGGTCGCGTCAACCGGATGAGACGAAGCAGGCAGTGCTCTTAGCGATTCGGTTCCCTTGGAAATAGCTGCCTTCTTGCGCAAACGACGCCCAAGCTTCGTGCGGGAATCGTCCGGCAAGTGATGTAACCGGAACAGGATGGCACGTGGCGCCAACGCAATCGATGCGGGCGAACGCCGGTGAAGAAACGAAACGGCTGGCTGCATGAGCGCCTCCGTTCGTGACGAGTTTTCGAAAATTTCAAAATGAAGAGAGTCGAATGAGGCCACAACAGCAGAACAGGCGCATGCGCGGTCGCAACAACAATGGCGGCGGCGGTAACAACAATAACAACAACAACAACCGCAAGGGGCCAAATCCCCTGACGCGCAACTACGAGAGCAACGGTCCGGACGTGAAAATCCGCGGATCGGCTCAGCAGATCGCCGAAAAATACGCCACCCTCGCTCGTGACGCGCAAAGCTCCGGCGACCGGGTCATGGCGGAGAACTATCTCCAGCACGCCGAACATTACAATCGCATCATCGCGGCCGCGCAGGCACAGATGCCGATCCAGAACGTGCAGCAGAATCGCGACGATTTCGACGATGACGGCGATGAGGATCGCGACGAGTTCGAGAATGCCGGCAATGCTGGCAGCAACATTTCGGATGTGCCGGTTCCGGTGATCAACCATGGCGCCGGTCCGCAGCCTGTTGTCGAAGGCATGCCGGCCGAGGTCGCGCTGAACCGGGAAACGGGCCGAGATAATCGGGACAATGGCGGGCGCAACAATGGCGGGCGCCATCGCGATCGCCGCCCCAATGGCGGTTACGGCCAGAACGCCCAGCGCGACTATGGTTCGTCCGCCGAGCAAGGCGGCCAGCAGCAGCCAAGCGAGGCCCCGACCCAGGCAGAAGCAGGCTCGCCAGCCGAGACCGTTGCGGCAGCCGAGCCTGCCCCGCTGTTCGAGCATCTTTCGCCGGCAGATCTGGCCGCCCAGGCCGAGCGCAACGAGGCGGCCGCCGAGAGCGGTGCCGCCCGTCGCCCGAGGCGCCCGCGCCGTCCGCGCGCCAATGCCGATCAGGCTCAAGGCGGCAACGACACTGCCGATGCGGGCGAGGTGACCACGGCTCCGGTCGACAGCGGCAACGCCGAACCCGTAAATGTCGACATCGACAACTGATCGAACGGTATTTCACGACTTGAACGGCGGAGAGCAATCTCCGCCGTTTTCGTTTGCGCGGCCGCGGAATATTATGCTTTGACCGACATCAAGGCGTCTTGAGACGGCATGGACCACATACCATATCTCGGCTGAACGGGATCCGGCTCGAATGAGCGGGTCCGTCACCGCAATCTGATCCGGTGCCGCGAAGCGGGCCGGTGATGGAAGGAGACAGATATGAACCTCGAGAAATACTCCGAGCGCGTGCGCGGCTTCATCCAGTCCGCGCAGACCATGGCGCTCTCGCGCAATCACCAGCAATTCACTCCCGAACATATCCTGAAAGTACTCGTCGACGACGACGAGGGTTTGGCCGCGTCGTTGATCGAGCGCGCCGGCGGCAGCGTCCGCGACGTCAAGCTTGGCGTCGAAACGGCGCTCGAGGCGATGCCCAAGGTGGAAGGCGGCAACGGCCAGCTGTATCTCGCGCAACCTCTGGCCAAGGTGTTTTCGACAGCCGAGGACGTGGCCAAGAAGGCCGGCGACAGCTTTGTCACCGTCGAGCGTCTGCTGACGGCGCTCGCGGTCGAGAAGTCGGCCAAGACCGCCGAAATCCTGGCCAAGGCCGGCGTCACGCCACAGGCGCTCAACCAGGTCATCAATGACGTCCGCAAGGGCCGCACCGCCGATTCGGCGAGTGCCGAACAGGGCTATGACGCGCTGAAGAAATACGCGCGCGACCTCACCGCCGACGCCCGCTCCGGCAAGCTCGATCCGGTCATCGGCCGTGACGACGAGATCCGCCGCACCATCCAGGTGCTGTCGCGCCGCACCAAGAACAATCCGGTACTGATCGGCGAGCCCGGCGTCGGCAAAACGGCGATCGCCGAAGGCCTGGCGCTGCGCATCGTCAATGGCGACGTGCCGGAATCGCTGAAAGACAAGCAGCTGATGGCGCTCGACATGGGTGCGCTGATCGCCGGCGCCAAATATCGCGGCGAATTCGAGGAGCGGCTCAAGGCAGTGCTTTCGGAAGTTACCGCCGCCGCCGGTGGGATCATCCTGTTCATCGACGAGATGCACACGCTGGTCGGTGCCGGCAAGGCGGAAGGTGCTATGGATGCGTCCAACCTCTTGAAGCCGGCGCTGGCGCGCGGTGAATTGCACTGCGTTGGCGCGACCACGCTGGACGAATATCGCAAGCATGTCGAGAAGGACGCGGCCCTTGCCCGCCGCTTCCAGCCCGTCTTCGTCGACGAGCCGACGGTGGAAGACACCGTCTCGATCCTGCGCGGCTTGAAGGAGAAGTACGAGCAGCACCACAAGGTGCGTATCTCCGACTCGGCGCTGGTGGCGGCGGCGACGCTGTCCAATCGCTACATCGCCGATCGCTTCCTGCCGGACAAGGCGATCGACCTGGTCGACGAGGCCGCCTCGCGGCTGAGGATGCAGGTCGATTCCAAGCCGGAGGCGCTGGACGAGATCGACCGCCGCATCATGCAGCTCAAGATCGAGCGCGAGGCGCTGAAGGTCGAGACGGACGATGCGTCGAAGGACCGGCTCGCCCGCCTGGAAAAGGAACTCTCCGGCCTTGAGGAGGAATCGACCGAGATCACCGCCAAATGGCAGGCCGAGAAGCAGAAGCTCGGGCTCGCCGCCGACCTCAAGAAGCAGCTCGACGAGGCCCGCAACGAACTGGCCATTGCCCAGCGCAAGGGTGAGTTCCAGCGCGCCGGCGAACTCGCCTATGGCAAGATCCCGGAGCTGGAAAAGAAGCTCAGGGAAGCCGAGACGCAGGACGGCAAGGCCGGCATGGTCGAAGAGGTGGTCACCCCGGATCACGTCGCCCATATCGTCTCGCGGTGGACCGGTATTCCGGTCGACAAGATGCTCCAGGGCGAACGCGACAAGCTGTTGCGCATGGAAGACGAGATCGGCAAGCGCGTCGTCGGCCAGGGCGAAGCGGTGCAGGCGGTATCGAAAGCCGTGCGTCGTGCACGTGCCGGCCTGCAGGATCCGAACCGACCGATCGGCTCGTTCATGTTCCTCGGACCGACGGGCGTCGGCAAGACCGAACTGACCAAGGCGCTGGCGAACTTCCTGTTCGACGACGAGAGCGCGATGGTGCGCATCGACATGTCGGAGTTCATGGAGAAGCACTCGGTCGCGCGGCTGCTCGGCGCGCCTCCCGGCTATGTCGGTTATGAGGAGGGCGGTGCGCTGACCGAAGCGGTGCGGCGCCGGCCCTATCAGGTCGTGCTGTTCGACGAGATCGAGAAGGCGCACCCGGATGTCTTCAACGTGCTGTTGCAAGTGCTCGATGACGGCCGCCTGACCGACGGCCAGGGCCGCACCGTCGATTTCCGCAACACGCTGATCATCATGACGTCCAACCTCGGCGCTGAATATCTGGTCAATCTCCGCGACGACCAGGATGTCGACGCCGTGCGCGACGAGGTGATGGGCGTCGTCAGGGCATCGTTCCGGCCGGAGTTCCTCAACCGTGTCGACGAGGTGATCCTGTTCCACCGGCTGCGCCGGCAGGATATGGGCCGCATCGTCGAAATCCAGCTCAAGCGGCTGGAGAACTTGCTGACCGACCGCAAGATCACGCTTGCGCTGGACCAGGAGGCGATCGACTGGCTGGCCGCCAAGGGGTACGACCCCGCCTATGGCGCGCGGCCGCTGAAGCGGGTGATGCAGAAGGACTTGCAGGATCCGCTGGCGGAAAAGATCCTGCTCGGCGACATCCTGGACGGCTCGACCGTCAAGGTGACGGCCGGCTCCGACCGGCTGAATTTCCGCTCGAAGCCGACGATCGTCGCGGCCGCGGCCGCGGGCGGGTTAAGTGGCCGGGGGGGGGGGGGGGGGGGGGGGGGGGGGGGGGGGGCGGGGGGGGGCGGGGGGGGGGGGGGCGGGGGGGGGGGGGGGGGGGCGGGGGGGGGGGGGGGCGGGGGGGGGGGGGGGGGGGGGGGGGGGGGTGGGGGGGGGGGGGGGGGGGGGGGGGGGGGGGGGGGGGGGGGGGGGGGGGGGGGGG
>NZ_JAMYTH010000039.1:0-50386 GCF_040322415.1 Mesorhizobium sp. M0152 | reverse complement strand
CCCGCCCCCCCCCCCTCCCCCCCCCCCCCCCCCCCCCACCCCCCCCCCCCCCCGCCGCGCCGGGGGGGCCCCCCCCCCCCCCCCCCCCCCCCCCCCCCCCCCCCCCCCCCCCCCGGCAAAAGGAGGTCGCAATGAGCCGCTACACCATCACTGTCACTGGCACCGTCACCGGACAGGTCCGCTCGGATCCAGACGCTGTCATCGGCTACGATCCACCACTTCGGACCTACTTCCTGCAAGCGTTCCCGCACGAAGAAACCGACGAGCCCGGTCTTTGGCTTGGCACCCACGATCGCGCATTTGAAACGCTTGAGGATCTTCGCCGCGTAGCCATCTCACACGGCTACGACTTCATCCCGCTGTCGCCCAAACTGGCCGCAAAGCTGGTCGATGACAAAGCGGCAGCCAGCGGGCGTCCGGTGCGAGACGCAATCTTCGGCGAGGTGCTGAAACACCTCAACCAACCTAAGTAGGCAACACGTCTCAGGGCCCGCGACGGAGTGTTCCGTTGCGGGCCCTTTTTTTGCGGGTCGCAAAAGAGCCACGAACATCACCCGTCACGGCATGCGACAACGACTTGAAACCGCCGATTATTCCTTCGGCAGTTTGTGCTTATGAATGCGGATATAATCCTGGACAGCCTTTCGCAGCAGTTCGGTCATGCTGTGCCCATTGCTGATCGCCAGCAACTTGAACTGCCGCTGCTCCGCAGCCGTCAGATAGTACCCGCAGCGGATCATCTCCTCCTCGCGAATCTTCTTTCCGGCGATGGGGTCCTTTTTCTGACCCTGCCGCAGCAGCTTGCGGAAATCGGGTCCGACTGCCGGGGACGGGTTTGTCGATTCCTGCATCTGTGGCGCAGCTTGCTCCTTGATCCCTGACGTCTCGACCTTCGGTGGGATGAACATGCTGGGCAGTACGGGCGGCTGCGTGGAGATCGCCTTCATCATGCGGGCCTTCTTGTCGTCACCGGGTTTCAGTGCGGGTTCTTCGCTCATGCCGCGTTCCTTGTGGCTTCGATGAAGGTTTGCAGAAGGTCGTCAAAGACCCCTTCGCTCTCTGCAACCGCCTTCGCATCGGGCACCTCGGGGCTGTAAAGGGTCTGCCCGGTCTGTAGGTCACGGTAGGCAACGCGATTGTGCAGGACGTGTTCTGCAATCGGCGTGCCGTTGGCCTGGATGATGGCGCGCAGTTCGGTCAGGGCTCGCGCCCTGCCATCGATGATGGTCTGCTTGGTCAGCACGAATATCGCAGGCAGCGGTCTACCCCGGCTCGCGACCGCCAGCGGGATGTAGTGGTCTGTGATCTGGATGGCGGCGGTCACATCGTCGAGGGCAAAATAGACCGGCACGACGACAATATCGGCGGCGAAGAGCCCGGCCATGAGGTTATCGTTTGTGGTGCCTTCCGTATCGATCAAGACGACCGAGCGTTCACCGTTGTGAGTGGCTGCCGCGCGAAGGATTTCCTGCGGCGTCATCGCGCTCACCATCGTGAGCCTGTCAGGACGATTGCCAGCTTCGCCCAGCATCTGGAACCAGCGGTTCATGTTCTGCCGCCGGTCGCCGTCGATAAGAGTGACCGAATAGCCCCGATGCAGCGCGACGGATGCGAGGGTGCGCAGCATCGTCGATTTGCCAGTGCCGCCCTTTGGGATCGCAGCGGTGATGATCATGGGGGCCTCCTTCCCACGTTGTCTCCTTTGTTTCCATGTTAACATGGAAACAAATCATCATGGACACATGAAACAAAATCACAGTCGAAACGTGGTGACATTGTCGACGGGGAAGGCTGGTTTGGCAACCCAGGCGCGCATCGATAAGGGCTCGCTCAAGGGGCAGTTTTTGCGCAGCTGCTGTCTTCAGCGAAGAAGGGGTCCGGTGGCCCATCGACTGCGCGTTTCCGACTAAGCTTTTCCGGCTGCGCATCAGGAGCCGATGTTTCCATGTTAACACGGAAACAAGTCGCCAACGCATCATAGACACATCGCAGCAAATCACGATGGGAACATTTCGCCCGCGCGGCTGCCGCTGGAAACTGGGCTGGTGAGAAGACGCGCGACCGTAATTTTCATTCCCCTGCTTGCTATTGGCAGGATAGCCTATTTTGTGATACACACAAAATAGGCGGCGCGGCCCTGGCGGGCCTTAGCGCCCGCAAGCGGGCTTGAGAGATGGATGCAGACGCCCAGAAAGCAGCGATCAAGAGCGCGTCACGGCGCTATGGCGAGGTGACGCACATCCGGTTTTCGGCTAACGAGTTGGCCAGCCTCAAAGCCATTGCGGAGCGGGACGGCGTAACCGTTAGCGAGGTCGTCCGGCGTCTCGTGCGGGCAGAGGTCGGGCACCTGCCTATCGCGTCAGAGGCGTTGCGGCCGGCGATCGTGGACATGGCCGATCAGCTGCGGCGCGTCGGCGTCAATTTCAATCAGGCCGTGCGCACCATGAACGACGGCCGTGTTGCCAATGATGAGAATCTTGAGCAGGCGCTGATCGCCGTGGGCAACCTCGTGCGGCAGTTCCGCGAGGAACTGAAGGCGATGACCGTCGGTCCCCGCAAGGCGAGGGTGGCTAGGCCATGAGCGGTCGTCTTGCCGGCTACGCGGCCGAAATCGAACGCTATCTGCGGGGCGAGTCCGGCGTGAAGCGTGAGGACCTGGACGACGCCAAGCCTCTGATGGGCGCCCGTCGCGCGGCCGGCGAATTCCAGGCGATGAAGAGTTATGAGCGGACCGGTGGCGGCGCACGCCTCGGGCAAGGACAAGCCGGCTCGACGGTTGGTGGCGGCAGGAACGTCCCTCGTTCGCCCCCGGGAGGGACAGGAGTGGTGGGGAGCAGGGCTCCGAAGTCCGCCGCGGCTGCGAGCTCGCCCAAGGCCCCTAGCGCGCCGATCATGGTCTATGGCGCCACGCTCGTCGGTTTCCGGCCGGAAGAGGAGGAGGAGGAAGACTGGAAGCGGCGCGGCGGCGGCGGCAGTGGTGCTGCGCGCCCGAGCAGTCCAGGACGAGCGGCGCGGGCGGGCTATCAGGCGCGGGCCGTGGCGGCACGGGCAGGCTATGCGGCGGGTGCGCAGCCTGCTGTGTTTAAGGTCATGCCCAATCCGCCATCGACTAGGCAAGCCGCCGCTCGGCTGCTCAATTACATCGGAAAGCGCGAGGACGAAAAAGGCGAGAAACACGACATAGAGATTTTCGACGAGGATGGGCAGGTCCTTGCGACAGGCGCCGCACGAAAGGCGTTCCTGGAGACGTTTTGCGAGACGTTCGAACCGCCCTTGGAAAATACCAATTTTCTCGAGGTTCGTTTCGAACTGGCCGGCGAGGTCACCGGTGCCGACTTGAGCGAGGCGTTGAACAAGGCCTTCGGTGCAAAACCGTTCATCTATGCACAGGACGGACAGACGGTTCAGGTTTACGCACACACCGATGAGCGGGCCGGGCCGCTCGCCAAGGTGCTGGCCGGTGGTCGGGAAAATTCGCGCAGCAAGGCGCTCGACAAGATCGAGGCGCGCTTTTCTGAGGCCATGGGCGCGGCCGGGGTGGTAGCCAAGGCAGAGGTAACGGCAGCCGTCAGCCGTGAACCCAAAGCGAAATACTTTTTGCAAAAGTTCATCCGTACAAACAAAGACGTCCGCAATTCGGACGGCGAGCCAGTTCGCGGCGCGAAGAATCCCGCCAAGGCGGCTGCTGCGGTCTACGAACAATGGCGCCCGCAGTTTTCAGGGCGTGAGCGCCGCAATGCCTATCACCTGCTTTTCTCGGCAAGAGCCGGCACCGATGCCAACGCGGTCATGGCCGCGGCACGCGCCGTGCTCGAGGAGCGCGCGCCACGATACAAGTTCGTCCTGGCGCATCACAAGGACACTAAGCACGTCCATATCCATGCGATGGTGCAGGCACGGTCAGCCGACGGCGAGCGCCTGAAATTCTACAAGCCAGATCTGGTCGCCTGGCGCGAGACCTTTGCGGAAAAAGCACGCGAGAACGGCATTGCGATGGTGGCGACGCGGCGCATGGATCATGCGATGACGCGGCCATTCACGAAGGAGCATGCCGGAGCCTATAGCCGCGCCCAGAGCGATCCGCGCTACCAGGTCAGCGCCAGGACGATCGAGCGAGTGGAGGCCAAGCGGCAACGCCGTATCGATGGTCAGTCCCTAGTCGTGAACGGCGATGCAATCGCTGCCGCATGGCAAAAGACTGTGACGACGATGCGGAGCGCGGGCATAGTCGGTCAGGCTCTCTCGGCGGCGGAGTCGATCGGCAACAATTTGCTGCGGTTCCGTCGCGACCGGACAGGGGAGGGGCGGCCAGGCCCTGTCGCGGATCGCGGAGCTGATCAATCGGGGCAGAAGTCTTTCCTGTCCCATCCCGGTATGAGAGAATTGAACGGACTGATAGGAGATTTGGACATGGCGCAGACCCCCTTGGAAATGCGGCGTCAGATGGCCCGCGTCAATCAGGCTCTGGACAACATGCGCGAGACGCTGCCGCCGGCGCATCAAGGACAGTTCGAACAGTATCGTGAAGAGGTGAACGACAAGATGCACGATCGTCTCGCGCGGCTGCAATTCGAGCGGCAGCAGCAGCAGCGTCGTGGTGGTGGCGGTGAGGAACCGATCCCCGGGCGCGAGGCGCCAGGGCTAGACCTCACGACTCGGGACGATCGCCGCCAGCCGGAGGAGCCGGGCACAGGCGCCGAGCAGGAGAAGGTGAGAGCCAAGCAGAAGGACGCCAACAAACAGAAGGCTCGGCAGTCGGAAGAGCAGGATCGTAAGACCCAGCGCTCGAATGATAACGATCACGAACGCTAAGCAAGGCCAACCTAGCGTCCTCGCGCGGTGGTCTATCAAAACGACGCATTCGTCACAGAATGATCAGGCTGGATGGCAGCAATGCGCCTCAAGTTATTCCAACTATCCGGGCCATCCGCGATGAGCAGCCGTTCCGCTCACGCCGAGGGGTTTCTGGATGTGGAAGCCGTAAATGAACCAATGCGCGCCAAACAGCGTTCCTCTCCGAGTCCGTCGATGTCAGCGGTGGGAACCAGAGGCTCCGAATATTCGATCACTCCAAGTCGTGACCATCGTGATCGTCGCACTGCCCATGGCGCTGTCGGTTGCACATGCCCTCGAGCTTCCGGGCAAGATGCGCCTCGACGAGCGCACATATCGTGCTGTGCAGCAGATCTATTATCCGGCGGCGCGGCGGAACCGCTGAGTATAGTCGCAACCGGTCTCCTCCTGATCCTCATTCCGGCCGGAGCCTCCGCTTTCTGGCTTGTCCTGATCGCCTTTCTCGCCTTGTTGGCGACGTTCGGCCCGAGCGTGCGATTCTGAACCCTTGTTCTGACCCCAGAAACAAACACCCAAGACGATCCGGCTGGTCGTCGGCGAGAAACGCCTGGACAGAGGCGAACAGCTCCACGTGGAGGCCAGTCGACTGGAAAAGATCGTTCAACGCGTCGCGGACGGACTCGTCATCATCAATGACAAAGACCGTCGGCCTTGTAACATCAATGCAAGCAGGTATGGGCATTGTCGTCGACGAAAATGGGCAAGGTAAAGCAAAAGGCACTTCCCAAGGGCGCTCTCGGCTCGGCCCATATGCGACCGCCATGCGATTCGACTATGGAGCGACAAATCGACAACCCCATGCCGATTCCTTCGCGCTTCGTCGTGAAAAAGGCTTCGAAGAGTTGGGCGCTGTTGTCCGGATCCAACCCGACTCCTGTGTCGGAAACAGTCACCAAGATGTAGCCAGAGTCACCTGGTTTAGCGTCTATATGCAGACGTCGAGGCTCATGCTGACTCGCAGAGATCGCCTCAATACCGTTCATGATCAGATTCAAGAGGACCTGCTGCATCTGGATACGGTCCCCAAGGATCTCGGCATCAATCGTGAGATCTGTCTCCGCGACTATCTCATGTCGGCGCAGTTCGCCACGCGTCAGCAGCAGCACCTCGAGGATCACTTGATTGAGATTCAGTACTCTCATCTGCGGTGGAGACTTCTTGGCCAACGCCCGGATGCTGGCGACGATATCGCCGGCGCGGTGGCCGTCCCTCACGAGGCGCTCTGCGGCTTGCCGTGCCTTCGAGATGTTGAGATGTTCTTCTGTAAGCCACTGCACGCAAGTTGCGGCATTTGTCACGATTGCCATCAGCGGCTGGTTGACTTCATGGGCGATCGAAACTGTCAGTTCACCCATGGCGGTCAATCTTCCCGCGCGGGCAAGGCCCGCCTGGGCTTCTCGAAGCGTCATCTCGAACCGATGCGCGTCCTCCTCTTTGGTTCGTTGTTCGGTTATGTCGAAAATCGTTCCCACGCAACTTGAAGGCTCGCTTTCATTCAACGCCAATCGCCCGCGACTCTGAACCAACTTGACCGATCCGTCGGGCAGTATGATGCGGTGCTCGAACTCGAATTCTCCCCCATCTGCCATTGCAGTTGCATGCACGGCTTCGACGCGGTCCCGGTCCTGCGGATGCACACGCGCCAATAGTGCCTGATAGGTGACCTCCCTTTCACTTACGTCAAACCCGAAGATCCGTGCGCACTCCTCAGACCACGATATACGGTCTGTCCCGGCACTCCGGCTCCAGCTCCCGGTATGACTGATCCTTTGGCCCTCTGCCAGCATCGACTCGCTCTTGCTTAGAGCGTCTTCGGCGTTCTTCCGATGCACGATAACACTGGCGAGATGGGTAAACTGTTCCAAGATCCTTTCCTCCCATGCTGTGATCTCACGCGCTTCACGAGCATAGAGCGCCAAGGTACCGAAAACCCCTCCGCTGCCTGAGAGTATAGGCGTTGACCAACAGGCTCTCAGGTCATGATCCAAGGCCAAGTTGCGATAGCCAATCCAGAGCGGATCGGTTTCGATATCTGAGACGAAAACCTTCTCCGCGCGATAGGCCGCCGTGCCACACGATCCGGCTGCAGGTCCAATCAGCACGCCGTCGATAGCCTTCGCGAAGCTCGCCGGAAGGCTTGGGCCGATACAATGTCGAAGTGTGTTGGTCGCTGCATCCAGGACCAACAAGCTTGCCGGCGATCCGCCAGTCAAATCTTCGATAGCTCGAACCAGGGAGTCCAGAATTGGCATCAGATCGCAGCCGTCCGCGATCATTTCAAGGAGCCGCTTCTCGGCGGATATCAGTTCTTCGGCGCGCTTGATATCTTCGATATCAGTGTTCGTGCCATACCACTTCACGATTGCGCCGCTTTCATCCCGCATAGGCGAGGCCCGAACCAGAAACCTGCGGGTCGCGCCGTCGAACCGTAGCATGCGCGCTTCGATTTCTCCTCCAAGACCAGTCGCCAGGACGTCCGTCCATTTCTTTACGACCTTGTCGACATCGGCAGCGTGGAAGGTGGAGATCCATATATCGCCCGTCATTGCTTGTGGCGGGATACCGGTAAAATCGTGCCACCGTTTGTTTGCAAACTCGATCGAGCCGTCGGGTAGAGCGCTCCAGGCCAGCGCGGGGATCATGTCGAATGACTCGCGCAACTCGACTTCCGCCCCTCGCGCGTATTCCTGCGCTGTCTTGATATCTAGGAATAACTGCGCGTTTTCGATCGATATGGCCGCCTGGGAGGCAAGAACCCGCAATAGCGACAGCTTGGTCGGTGTGAACAGATGGGACGATAGGTTGTTCTCCAGATAGAGGACACCGACAAGCAGTTTCTGCTTGACCAGCGGGAGACATAAGACCGACCGTGGACACGCGCGGAGCAGATAGGGGTCGGCCGAATGCGGATTGGCAGTCAAAGCGTCATCCAGGATGATGACATCATGCGTGCGCGTGACAAAGTTTAAGATGGACTCAGGCAGCTCGCTTGCCGGTTTAGATTGACGCCGGGGATGCACGACTACGCCTTCGGCGCTGGTGATGGCTTCCGCGACGACGCGCATCTCCCCTTCCAGCGGCAGGAGCAGGAGCCCACGGACCGCGCCGGCGTGCTCAACCACCGCTTTCATCAATCGCTCGATCAACCGCTCAAGAATAATCTCGCCGGACACTGCCTGCGACACCTCGATCACAGCAGCCAGATCCAGGTGCTTCAACTCGATCCCGCTCGCAGCGGTTCCTACGCGCCGCGATAGTTCGCCGCCCAGTTGGGGATACAGCCGATCGAGTTGGCTTACCTTGCCGTCGGCACCCCAACGAAGGTAGCAGGACCGCGCATTGCGTAGATAAGCGTCGGCGATCGTCTCGAAGCCGCGCTCTGCGTAGAACCGCGCGGCAAGCTCGTTGGCAATGCCCTCGTTATGGACGAAATCCTGCTCGCGCGCCGACGCCACAGCGTCCTCGTAAAGCCGCATGGCGTCCAAGTCCCGTCGTTCAAGACGGGCCAGCTCGGCCCCGAGCAGGGCCGCGCGGTACGTGAAGTTTTCGGGGCCGCTCTCCGCCCAGACCGCGATTTGCTGGTGATGGGCTGCAAGCTCTTCCAATTGGCTGGATCTCTCCTCCGCCGACGCGGAGTCGTAGCGCCCCGCCCGAGCGAGTCCCGCATAGAAATGGTATTCTGGAAGCTCGATTTGAGTCGGCAGCGTCCAAAGCAAAGACGCGATCTTCGATGCTGCTGCGACGGCAGATGCGTAATCGCCGGCATAGACGCGGGCTTGCAGTTTTCGAATCCAGTAGCGGGAGGCGGCGATCGCCAGTCGCGGGTTGTCCTCCAGATGTTGCTCGAACCGGAGTTCATCGAACTCTGCGTCATTGAAAGAGTTGAAATCCGGCGTTTGCCCGCGGAGGGTCCGGATAAGCCTGAGTTGCGCGACAATGACATCGCTGATGAGACCGAAGCGCGCGCGCCGCACGAATTCGAGCGCACTCTCCGCCTCTCGTTCCACTTCGCCGAGCGGCTCGCCGGAGGCGAGAAGGATGGTGACCAGGTCGACGCGGGAAAAGGCGGCAAAGGTAAGGTCACCCGCGTCCCGCGCCGCCTCAAAGGCGCGTCGCAGGAAGACTCGGCAGGTCGCCAAATGCTGCGTCCAATGGGCAAGGTGGAGCGTGAAGACCGAATAGACGCTACCGCTAAGACGGTCGAGACCTCGCTTCTCGACCAGATCCAAGGCAAGCCTGCCGAAGCGACTACCGGCCTGGGGGTTGCCCAAGTAGATGCCGAGGACGCTGCCAAGCAGCGCATAAGCGAGGCATGATCCATCGGTGTTGCCGTACTGGAGGCTGAGCGCTGCCATCCTTACAATGACGAGACGGAACAGGTTCAGGTCGGTGAACTGGGCCGGCGATAAGAGCGCGGTGAGCACGTTCATGGTCGCCCGCCGGTCGGGGTCGGTCATGAGTGGCAGATCGACCAGGGCCTCGATCGAGCCAGCCTCGATCGGGCGCCATAACCGACCATATTCCTGGCGAATGTCCTCCTCCGTCGCATGCCGCGACCACTGGGGGTCAACCCGCCGGAGATAGTCCAGGCCAACCTCGACAGCGCTGTCGGTGCGGTCCAAGGTCGTGTAGAGATTGAGGCGAACACAGGTCACGGCAGCAGCGTCAACGGTGGTCTGCGGGCGCATTGACAGCGCCGAAAGACGTGCTTCCGCTGACGCCAACTCTCCGGATAGATACTCGCACTCAGCCCAGTTCAGCTCAAGGTCGAACGTGAGTCGGTAGCACCGTTCCCATCCGTTGTTCGCCAGCAGAGCGCGGCCGGCGGTAAAATACTGCAGGGCCGAGGCATAAGCGGTAGCCGCCTTGGCCCGCTTGCCCGCTATGAGGTCTAGCCCGGCGACTTGCTCGCGCTCCTCCGGCGTGGCAATTAGCGCCGCGCCGCGAGCGAAATGGTTCACGACTTCGAAGATGCTCTCCTCGAGTTCCTCTGTCGTGGCCCGCGCTGCAAGCAATCGGCCAATCCGAAGATGCACCATGGCACGCTCGCCTTCCGCGACGAGTGCATAAGCCGCTTCCTGCACACGGTCATGGGTGAATGCGAAGCCGCCGTCCACAATCAGGACAAGGCCCGCGAGAATGGCTTCCCAAAGCGCGTCGTCCGTTGCCTGCTCGGACCGCCCGACGACGATGCTCAGCGTCATCAGCCGCGCACCATTTCCCAGGCAGGCCAGAAGCTTCACCGCCTCCATTGCCGCGCCGGACAGGCGTGCCAGTCTTCCGGCCATGAGCTCGGCGAGGTTGTCGGTGATCCCCTTGGCGCCGATACGGGCCACATCCCACCGCCATGTGCCCGCGTCCCGGTCGAAAGCGAGCAGTTCTTCGTCTCCAAGCGCTGCCAGGAACTGCCCAGCGAAAAATGGGTTACCCTCGGTCTTGTCATACACAAGCTCGGCTAAAGGCCGAACGAAATTGGCATCTGACTGTAGAGCGTCCGCCAACAGAAGCGATACTTCGTTGCGCGCTAGAGATCCAAGACGCACCTCTTCAATCCTGCGATTGGCGTTCCGCATCATCTCCAGGATCGGAGCGAGGGAATGAGTCGGTCCGATCTCATTGTCCCGATACGCACAGATCAACAGGAGATTTCGAACGTCCGACTCCGCAGCAAGACGCCGAATGAGCTCGATCGTGGCCGCATCCAGCCACTGCACATCGTCGATGAACAACGCCAGCGGGTGGTCCGGCCGGGCAAAGACCCCAAGGAACCGCTGAAAAACCAGGTGAAAGCGATTCTGCGCGTCCTGAGGCGGGAGATCGGGCGCCGGCGGTTGCTCGCCAATGATGACGGCGAGCTCCGGGATCAGGTTGATCATCAGTTGGCCGTTCGGCCCCAGCGCCTCGAGTAGTTCTCGCCGCCACCGATCAAGGTTCGTTTCTTCGAGGCTCAGGATCTCGCGGACGATGCCTTGGAAAGCCTGGGCAATGGTCGCGTATGGAATGTCGCGCTTGTACTGATCGAACTTGCCAGCCGCGAACAGGCCTGGCTTTGAAACCAGCGCCTTGCGCAGTTCCCCCACCAGCGACGATTTACCGACTCCCGCGGGGCCCGACACTAGAACGACCTCCGTTTCTCCCAGTCTGGCGACGCGACCGAAGGCCTTCAGTAGGCTGTCGAGCTGGCTGGAGCGTCCGTACACGCTCTCCGGGATGCGAAGCCGGTCTGGGCGATCACTCGCTGCAATCGCGAATGCGTCGACTCGTCCATGTGTCGTCCACGAATCGAGACAACGCCGCAGGTCGGATTCGACCGCGATGATGGTCTGGTATCGCTCTTCCGCTGTCTTGGCCAAGAGTTTGACCAAAATCGCCTCGAGGGTTTGGGGGACAGTGGGCACACGTTCACGCGGCGGGATTGGCTGGCGCGCGATATGGCAATGGATCCATTCTATGGGTTCAGAGGCGGTGAACGGCAGCTCTCCAGTCAACATCTCGTAAAGGGTGACGCCGAGGGAATAGAGATCACTGCGCGAATCGATTGAGCGGTTCGTACGGCCTGTCTGCTCAGGAGACATGTAAGGAAGCGTTCCCGCGATCAGTTCCGGGGGCGCTGGAGACTGACGTTCGCGGGGCAGTTGGGTCGCTAGGCCAAAGCCCATGAGCCGAACATGCCAGTTATCGTCGACGAGTACGTTCGCCGGCTTGATATCCTTGTGTATCAGGCCACAGGCATGGACCTGCCGAAGCGCTGCGACAAGCCCAATGGCCAAGTTCAGGAAGTCTCCTGTTGGCAGAGGCGCGCCGAGTTGCCAGTCAAGTGGACGGCCGCCCGGGTCTTCAAGCACGAGCGCCACACGGCCTTCATGGCGTACCAGCGCCATCGGCCGCACGGCCCAGGCAGGGTTAAGATCATTGGATAGTGCATGCTCCCGCTCCAGCCGTTCGAGAGTCGACCTTTGCGGCTGGAGGGAGGTTGGGGACAGAACAAGGATCGTCTTGCCAGACGCTCGTCCGCGATAGAGAGCGGTCTCGCCGTCTTCGCGCAGCCTTTCCAGCACATATCCGGAAATGTCCATCACAAGCGACCCCCGCTTCACGGCAGTTAACCTTGCAACCGTAGTCGCTCCGCAAGGCGGC
The DNA here is from genome assembly GCF_040322415.1 of Mesorhizobium sp. M0152. Lineage (NCBI taxonomy): Bacteria > Pseudomonadati > Pseudomonadota > Alphaproteobacteria > Hyphomicrobiales > Phyllobacteriaceae > Mesorhizobium > Mesorhizobium sp. M0152. The sequence continues at coordinate 38,395 of NZ_JAMYTH010000039.1, read as the reverse complement.
TGGTAGCTCAAAACCAACTTACCTTTCATTAGAAGAAGGCGTTTTTGCCCAAGCGAGCTGCGGGCGGCCGCCTAACAACTCCTCACGCAATCTCTCGCGATCTCCTTCGATCTATGCGGTCCCCTCACGTAAGTTGGAGGCATAGCAAGACGGAAGAAAGCGGCGAAGCGAGTGAACAGCCCAAGCAAACCGGGTTCGAGTTTCGAAGCCTTTACGAGAGCGTCGTGATCGGCGACGCGAGCCAACTCACACCGACAAAATTAGCGCTTCCGGCGTTCGCTGCCACCGAGCCGACTGTCACCGCGGTCGGTTCAGATCAGAAAGGACAGGACCATGAGCATGATCAGAACCAAGGACGGCACCGAGATCTACTACAAGGACTGGGGCTCGGGACAGCCTGTCGTGTTCAGCCACGGCTGGCCGCTTTCCTCCGATGCCTTCGAGGACCAGATGTTCTTTCTGGCCTCCAACGGCTATCGCTGCATTGCACATGATCGCCGGGGACATGGCCGCTCCAGCCAGCCCTGGAACGGCAATGACCTCGACACCTATGCCGACGATCTCGCCGAACTCGCCGCCGCGCTTGATCTGAAGGATGCAATCCATGTCGGCCATTCCACCGGCGGCGGTGAAGTCACCCGCTATATCGGTCGGCACGGCACGGGACGAGTGGCCAAAGCCGTGTTGATTGGTGCCATTCCGCCAGTCATGCTCCGGTCGGAGAAGAACCCGGGCGGCACACCGGTCGAAGCATTCAATCAGTTGCGCGCAGCCGTTCTCGCAGATCGCTCGCAATTCTGGAAGGATCTCACTCTTCCGTTCTATGGCTACAACCGCCCAGGAGCGAAGATATCGGAGGGAGTCCGTGAGTCATTCTGGCTCCAGAGCATGATGGCCGGCTTCCCGGCGTCTTACTTCTGCATCAAGGCCTTCTCCGAAACCGACCTCACCGAGGATTTGAAGAAGATCGACGTGCCGACGCTCGTGCTGCACGGCGACGACGATCAGATCGTCCCGATCGCGGATTCGGCTCTGCTCTCGTCGAAGCTGATCAAGAACGCGAAACTCGTCGTCTATGAAGGCGCCCCGCACGGAATGTGCACCACCCTCAAGGACCGGGTGAACGACGAGTTGCTCGCCTTCATCAAGTCCTGACGCAAAATCCGACTCCGCGGCTTCGCAGAAAACAACCGCCCGGCGCTCTGGGTGAATTCTGCCCGATTTCGAAAGGACAAATCAATGACCGAGAAAGCTTCCGGCTTCCTTGCCTCTGCGTCGCGCCGGGTCGTGCTGATAGGAGCGACCGGGCTGGTCGCAACGTCAGTCATGGGTCTCCCCATCGTACCGGGTGGAAATGAGGCTCGGGCGGCCGCCAAAAAACCTCAGAAGGGTCTAACCGGCGATACTCTCGCCACCAAGGACGGCACCGAGATCTACTACAAGGACTGGGGCTCGGGACAGCCTGTCGTGTTCAGCCACGGCTGGCCGCTTTCCTCCGATGCCTTCGAGGACCAGATGTTCTTTCTGGCCTCCAACGGCTATCGCTGCATTGCACATGATCGCCGGGGACATGGCCGCTCCAGCCAGCCCTGGAACGGCAATGACCTCGACACCTATGCCGACGATCTCGCCGAACTCGCCGCCGCGCTTGATCTGAAGGATGCAATCCATGTCGGCCATTCCACCGGCGGCGGTGAAGTCACCCGCTATATCGGTCGGCACGGCACGGGACGAGTGGCCAAAGCCGTGTTGATTGGTGCCATTCCGCCAGTCATGCTCCGGTCGGAGAAGAACCCGGGCGGCACACCGGTCGAAGCATTCAATCAGTTGCGCGCAGCCGTTCTCGCAGATCGCTCGCAATTCTGGAAGGATCTCACTCTTCCGTTCTATGGCTACAACCGCCCAGGAGCGAAGATATCGGAGGGAGTCCGTGAGTCATTCTGGCTCCAGAGCATGATGGCCGGCTTCCCGGCGTCTTACTTCTGCATCAAGGCCTTCTCCGAAACCGACCTCACCGAGGATTTGAAGAAGATCGACGTGCCGACGCTCGTGCTGCACGGCGACGACGATCAGATCGTCCCGATCGCGGATTCGGCTCTGCTCTCGTCGAAGCTGATCAAGAACGCGAAACTGAAGGTGCTCAAAGGTGCACCGCACGGTTTATGCACGACACACAAAGACGAGGTGAACGCGGAGCTCCTCGCCTTCATACGCAAAACGGCCTGACTCGCCGCATCCTCCCCCCACAGGCCGTTGACTGGGCTACGCGGGCAACCGCGTGCCCGCGTAGCGCCTTTCCTCAACAATCCCGGCAGCCGCCGGACAAAGGAGATCAAATGTTCACGTTCAATACCCGCCGCACCGCGCTGGTGTTCGCTGCTGCACTGCTTTCCTCGAGCCCAATGCCGATGATGGTCAACGCCCCTGCAAGTGCTGCGGCTGAGACCGTGGACTCGACCACCCACTACCACACCGTCAAGATCGGTGGCGTCGACGTTTTCTATCGTGAGGCAGGGCCGGCTAACGCGCCGGTTGTGCTTCTGCTTCACGGCTTCCCGACCTCTTCACACATGTTCCGCAATCTGATCCCGGCGCTTGCCGACCGCTATCACGTGATCGCGCCCGACTACCCGGGGTTTGGCGAGAGCGCGGCACCTGATCACACCAAATTCGCGTACACCTTCGCGCACTACGCCGATCTGGTGGATGGCTTGCTCGGGCGACTCGGCGCGAACAACTACGCGATGTACGTCATGGATTATGGCGCTCCGGTCGGATACCGGCTCGCGCTCAAACATCCCGAACGGGTAACCGCCTTGATCGTGCAAAACGGTAACGCTTACGAGGAGGGCCTGAAGGAATTCTGGGATCCGATCAAGGCCTATTGGGCGGACGGTTCGGCCGCGCATCGGAAGGCGCTGAGTTTCCTTGTCACGCCTGCCATCACGAAATTCCAATACACGGACGGCGTAGCCGACGTTTCCCGGGTCGACCCGGACAATTGGGCACATGACCAGGTGCTGCTCGACCGTCCCGGCAACAAGGACATTCAGCTCGATCTCTTCCACGACTATGGCAGCAACGTTCCACTCTACCCGAAATTCCAGGCATTTTTCCGCGAGCGCAAGCCGCCGATGCTGATCGTCTGGGGCAAGAACGACAAAATCTTCCCCGCCGATGGCGCCGGCCCATATCTTCGTGATTTGCCAGGAGCCGAGCTTCATTTGCTGGATACCGGGCATTTCGCGCTCGAAGACAAGCTGGACGAGATGGTTCCGCTTATCCGGGACTTCCTGGACCGCAAGGTGGTTACTAACTGAGCCGGCGTCAGCCGCGATCTGAGCGCTGGCGGCGTTACGGCCGCCAGCGGATGGCCTGAAAAGGCACAAACAAGACATGACGCACATCAAGGATGGACAATCATGTACGCCCGCCAGAATTTACTTTCGCGTCGCGGCTTTTGCCTGTGCTGCCTGGCCGCTTCCGCCGGCGCTGTTACCGGCGGCTGGCTTACACCTCGGGAAGCATTTTCCGAGGCACGCGGCATCGTCAGCCTGATCAAGGACGGTGCCGCCGCATCGCCCATAGGCACCCACAAATTGCGCGGCAACGTGAGTGTGCTTGAGGGTTCCGGCGGCAACGTTGCGGTCCTCACTGGACCCGACGGCAAGGCGCTTGTCGATGCCGGGCATCGGGGTTTCCCGCCCTCAAATGACGAGGGCGCTCGCCAATCTCGGCCCCGAGCCGATCACACATCTGATCAACACGCACTGGCATTTCGATCACACCGACGGCAATGCATGGGTGGGCTCGGCCGGAGCGAAAATCATCGCTCACGAAAACACCCGCAATTATCTCTCACAGACCCAGCGCGTCGAGGAATGGGACTATAACTTCCTGCCATTGCTCCCGGATGGGCTACCAGGCGAAGTGTTCGCCGACAGGCGCGATCTGCAGCTCAACCGGGCGTCCATCGCACTGAAACGTTGCGGCGCGGCGCACACCGACAGCGACATCTCCGTCACGTTTGGCGAAGCAGATATCGTCCATGTCGGTGATACCTATTGGAACGGCATTTATCCTTTCATCGACTATTCGACGGGCGGCAGCATCGACGGAATGATCGCTGCGTCCGACGCTAATCTCGCAGCGGCAACCGGCAAGACGATCATCATTCCGGGTCACGGCCATCCGGTCAGCAACAGAGCGGAGCTCCAGGACTTTCGCGACATGCTGGTCGCGATCCGGGAGAATGTCGCGAAGCTGAAGCGCCAGGGACGAACGCGCGACGAAACCGTGGTGGCCAAACCTACCGCTGCGTTCGACGGCAAGTGGGGCAACTTCGTGATCGATCCCGGTTTTTTCACCCGGTTGGTCTACGAAGGCGTTTGATCGCCAAATCGGATTTCGGAGCGTCTGCTCGGTTGAAACATGAGCGCCGTTGAACAATTTTGGCCGCCAGCCGCAGGCTGGGACCACACACTGCCTCTATTCATCGCCGCCGCGACCAACTTGGATCAGGAGATTTCGTAATGGGCAAACTCAACGGAAAAGTCGCAGTGATCACCGGCGCAACGAGCGGCATCGGTTTGGCCGCGGCAAAACGGTTTGCGGCGGAAGGCGCCCGTGTATTCATGACCGGCCGCCGAAAAAGGGAACTCGATGCGGCGATCAACGAAGTTGGCAATGATTCGCGAGGCATTCAAGGTGACGTAGCGAACCTAGCCGATCTCGACCGCCTTTTTGAGATCGTGAAGGATGAAGCCGGCGCCATCGACATTCTATTCGCCAACGCAGGTGGCGGCGAATTTTCCGCTCTCGGCGTTATTACGGAAGAGCATTTCGACAGAACCTTTGGAGTCAACGTAAAAGGCACGCTCTTCACAGTCCAGAAGGCGCTGCCGCTTCTCCGTGACGACAGTTCGATCATCCTTACCGGATCGACCGCTGCGACCACTGGCACGCCTGGGTTCAGCGTCTACGGCGCCAGCAAGGCAGCAATCCGCAACTTCGCGCGCAGTTGGATACTTGATCTGGCCGGCCGAGGGATCCGCGTCAATATACTTGTTCCCGGCGCCACCTCCACTCCCGGCTGGCACGAGCTCGCGCCATCCGAGGAGGCACACAATGAGATGATCCGGTTCGTGTCGACAAGAACGCCATTAGGGCGTCTCGCTGACCCCGACGAAACCGCAAGCGCAGCCCTCTTCCTTGCTTCCAGCGACAGCAGCTTCGTCACAGGAAGCGAGCTGTTTGTGGATGGCGGCTCCGCGCAGATCTAGGTTTCAGGTTACGCCGTTGGGACCGTGACAACCGCCTACCAATCGGAAACTGAAAGGAGAAGGATCATGCCTGAACAACGCCCGCCGCTGCCGCCATTCACCCGCGAATCCGCCATCCAGAAGGTTCGCGGTGCAGAAGATGGCTGGAACAGCTGCAATCCCGAACGCGTGTCGCTCGCCTATACTGTTGACAGCTATTGGCGCAATCGCTCGACTTTTGTGCAGGGACGCGAGGCTATCGTCGCCTTCCTGACCGGCAAGTGGGTGCGTGAACTGGATTATCGGCTGATCAAGGAACTTTGGGCCTTCACCGACAACCGCATCGCCATTCGCTTCGCTTATGAATATCACGACGATTCCGGCAACTGGTTCCGCGCCTATGGCAATGAGAATTGGGAATTCGATGAAAACGGCCTGATGCAAAAGCGCTTTGCCTGCATCAATGATTTGCCAATTCAGGATTCAGAATGCAAATTCTTCTGGGACCGCTCCGGACCACGTCCGGCCGATCATCCGAGCCTGTCGGATTTAGGATTGTAATCACCGGGGAACGCGTCATTCCGGTCGTTGCCGAGATCCTCCGCGAACATAGCTTCGAATGCGCGAGCCGCCATCGGCCAGAAGACTGAACTCGGCAACGGGCCGACCTTTCCCTCCCGATCGGCAACCAGTGCGTGACGGCGCGACCGTCCTTTCGCTCTTCCGGGAAGCAAGGAAGATCTCAAAGTTGGACCCAAGAATCTGCCAGATCAGCCGATTCTCGTGCCATCTAGCCAACCGTCTAGCGGCTCGCAGGGAGCAATGAATGGCCCACAAATTCGCCGAAATCGCGTTCACTGACGCAGTGAAGTCCGTGCAGCAAACGATGGGCAGCCGCAGCGCTTATGCTCGTCGTCAAGCTGGCTCCGATATTAACGGCCAGCTTGGGCCAGATGAGATCAAGTTTGTCGCCGAGCGCGACAGCTTCTACATTGCTTCGGTCTCCGAAACCGGATGGCCCTACGTGCAGTTCCGCGGTGGGCCGGCTGGATTCCTGAAGGTCCTTGATGAACAGACTCTGGGCTTTGCGGATTTCCGGGGCAACCGGCAGTACATTACCACCGGCAACGTCGCCACGGTCGACCGTATTTCGCTGTTGCTGATGGACTATCCGAACAGGCGCCGTCTCAAGATATTCGGTCGAATGCATGTCATCGGTACCCGAGATGATACGGCGCTCACGGCAAGCCTGACAATCGCGGATTATGCTGCAGTGGTCGAACGCGTGATGCTCATCAAGGTCGAGGCCTTCGACTGGAACTGCCCGCAACACATAACGCCCCGCTTTACCGAAAACGAGATTGCGGCGGCTTTCGCGAGTCACATGGAGGGCAGTTCCAACAATTGCGGGCCGCCATCGTCAGCGAACGCATTGAGGAGTGGACGGATGCAGAACAAGTAGCAGACGTCGGAAGCGGCGATCCTCGGCCTAGTTCTAGCCGCCGGCGAGGTGCCGATCTTCCACTCCGAAGTTCCCGGGGCTGGTGAAAGCGGATATCCACCGATGCGCCGGGTAGCCGAAGCCAGTGCCTATGCTGCCGGCGAGCACATCATCAAGGCCGGCGATGTGGCGCCCGGCCTGATTGTGGTGTTGTCCGGCAAAGCGGACATCACCAGGAAGGCCTTGGGGGGCGAGACGATTGTCAGCCATGGCCCGGGCAGCCAGCTTCGACGGCGAACTGGCGCAGCTTTCGGCTCGCCCGTCGCTGGTCAATGCCGAGGTGCCCGCGCCGGTCGAGGCGTTCGTCATTCCCTCCGGATGTTGCGTGACCTGATGGTTCAGGAAGCCAGCCTCGGCGAGCTCATCATGCGGGCGCTGATCCTGCGCCGTGTTGTCTCTTGGAAAGCGCCACCAGCGGGCCGATCATCATCGGATCCTCCTCGCCATTGTGCGGAGCGCGAATAGTCCAGGCGTGAGGGAAACCTTTCAATGCTGATGACGCGATAAAGCGTTGTTGGTCGCGACGGCTGTCGCACGCGACTAGGTGCTTCGGCACCGTATCCGGTTGCGAATTTTATGCGTCCTCTGCTTTCGCCGCTCTGCGCGCAGCATCGGCGTGCCATTCCAGATCTATCAAGCCCTCGTGCGCCTTGTGGAAGAACTGCGAACACACGAGCCACCCCTTAAGCGGGCGAAGCAGTGCTATGCAGCTGAAAATCGTCAGCGGCAATGTTGTGAGGCCGTGAACCCACAGCGGCAGCCCGAAGCTGGTCTGAAACCAGATACCAAATGCCAGCGCCGGAACCGCCGCGATTGTCATGGCAAAGAACGCTGGGCCGTCAGCCGGGTCTGCAAACGAGTAGTCCAAATCGCAAACCTCGCAGCGAGGCGCCAGCTTCAGATACCCGGCGAACAATGAGCCTTTTTGGCAGCGGGGACAAAGCCCCTTGATCCCGGTGAGCATCGGGTTTGTGGTCGGGGAATAGCTCGCGTCAGCCATGTCCATTCTCCTCTAAGGAACGGGACGTTTCACGCCCGCGCAGCGAACCAAAAAATCCAGGACTTCCGCAAGTTGACAGCGATTAAGGCTGTTGGATTTTATTGAGCTTCGCCCCGACGCCACTCAGCCATCGGGGTCCTGCTGATCGCCTTTTACGCTGACCTGACGATCAGGTGAGCACGAAACCAGCCAAAAGCACCGTAAGCAAAAGCGAAACGGGTATAGCAAGAAGCCAACGAGCCTCCAAAATGCTGTTGTGCCGATCGTCCGTTGTCTCGCGTCTTCTGACACCGATTTTGGCCGAACGCAGTGCAGGACCAAGGGGTTCCGATGGTGCCCCGTTCATGCTGCACCGGCGGATTGGCTTCCGATTGGATGAGGGCGGCTGGTTTCGGCTTGACCATCGGTGAGGTTTCGCCGACGCCACGCGCCTGGGGTGTCGCCTAACTCGCGCCGGAAGAGTTTCGAAAGGTGCGCTTGATCTGACAGGCCGCACTCGAGCGCGATCTGACTTAGCGGGTCGTCTGTGGACAGCATGAGATGCTGAGCCAATTCCAACCTCAGGCGCGTAATGTGGACGTGCGGACTCGTCCCAAAGCTTTCTCTGAAGGTATGACAGAAGTGACTGACGCTTAGTCGGACCTGCTCGGCGAGCTTCTCCAGGCGAAGAGGCCGCTCCAGATGCTCTCTGAGGTAGCGATCCAGCCTGCGCATCTGCCAAGGCGCCAAGCCGCCGCGAACGAGCGCCGATTCTGCCGTCGTTGGTAGAGTAAAGAGCGTGACCAAACGCAAGGCAGCAACGCGTCCGGCCTCGGTATTTCGCCCTATCGCTCTGCGGACGTCATCGAGGAGCGTCATCGCTTCAACTGAAAACTCTGTTTGACTGGTGGCCTTTGAGTAGATGCTCGTGTGCGTATTCATCAGACATCTCCAGTGAGCCGTCGCGAGTTGCGGCCGGTCCTGTTTCGTTGTGCCCGATTACTCAATCAGAGATCGCAGAGAAGCGCCCGTTAGGCCTTGTGGAATGCTGCTAGAATTTAGCGGTTGTGATGCCTCCTTCCGGCCGCTTCAGTGCGCTTTCTCAGCAGACAAACGGGCCGCCGGTGCGGCCGCGCGAAAGTGCCACCGAGCCGCTTGCAGCCATCGACGCGATATATCGGGCGGCAGATTACCACCTCCCCTCGATGGACGAAGTGCCTCTTAAGATGCGATCCCTCCGCATTAATCCTGAGAATTTATCACTTCCAGAAATATAGCCAAAATCCCATCCGAATAGGAAATATCCAACAGCTCTTAATGCCGTATCTAGATTTTAATGATCCTTCACGAACTAGGGCGTGGTGGTCGATGTATAGCAAGTCATTTGGAATGAACTTAAAATGGCGCAAACAAGAAACTCACGGCATACCAGCAAACGCCACACTGATGGGGATCGAGACGCCGGCGTGCCCCGCAGCACTCACAGCCACTTGGACGTCAGGGTTTCGCCTCATGGCAGTGGCGCCTATCAGGAGCGGGTCCTCGCCGCTGGCTGGTCGGTCTGTTTCGAAGGTGCGGTGAAGATTGCGATCCGCAAAACTGGCGATGCTTATTTGCTCAGAGCTCGTCAACATCAGTCTGGCGAGCTTGGAGCGCTAAGTCGCTCAGGCCATCGCGGAGGCGTGCACACCTGGTGCCAGCGCCGGTCCGGCTGACCCTAGCCAACAACAGACGGCCGTCAATGGGACGGTCGCTGAAGCCCAGATTAGGACGATACTATGAACATCAAGGTTATCTATATCGGTACAGCACTTGCTCTTTCCGCCGGTGGAATTGCCTTTGCCGGCGCGCTGGACGTCTACGACCCTCTCGCCACACAGCCGTTCTCCACCGGTTCCATGAAAGCCTACCCTGGCTCCATTCCGAATGCGAAATTCGGGGCAACCTTCATGGCGATGCCGAAAGCCAAGCGCGAGAAAATGATGAAAGAGTGTCAGGACGCGGCTATGAGCAAGCCCTATGCCGAGTTCTGTGCGGATCTGAACGCGCTTGCCGGCTCGTGACTTTCCCTGGCTTGGCTGAAGCCCTCTTGGTACGATTGATTGATGGCGGGCCACGGCACCTGCCATCATCGACTTCATAGCGGAGCCGCTACCGCCGACAATTGTCGAAAAAGCGAAATGTTTGGCAGAGGCCCTTGGCTGCATACCGCATTCAAGTGAACGCCCCGTTGCTGTGAGCCTCGAAGAATTCGACTGGGACTGTGCACAAGACGTCAGCCTCCACTCCGCAATAGCTAAGCGGGAGCAAATCGTGGCGCCTCCTCATTCCAGGATCACGGAACTCCAGTCCTCGATCGCAGCACGGCATATACCGGGGGCAATTGCGGAAGAGCGAGATGCAAAACAATAGTTTGAAGCCAGATGCATCAATCGCTGGCTGGCGTGCGCTTGAATCTTTGCCGCTCGCACTCTTCGGTGGGGTTATGGGGTTGACCGGCCTCAGCGTGGCCTGGCGCCTTGCTCACGTAAGATTCGAGGTACCCATGTTTATTTCGATATGGGTCGGTGGGTTCGCTGTGATCGCATTCGTAATGGTGGCGGTCGGATACGCTGTGAAGGTCTCGATTGCGCCAGATAAGGTTCAAGCCGAATTGCGCCATCCGACTGCGGGCACCATGTTCGGCACATTGCTTGTTAGTTTGCTATTGCTGCCACTCGTACTCGCTCCCGTGTGTTTGGCGCTTGCTCAGACAATGTGGGCGATCGGCGCGTTTGGCATGCTTGTCTTTGCGTTGTCGATTGTGAGTCGCTGGATCAATAATCGCCAAGAGATCGTCCATGCCACGCCGGCATGGATAGTGCCGGTCGTCGGCTTGCTGGATGTCCCGCTTGCCGTCCCTTTGCTCAATTTACCGCCCATGCATGGCGTGATGGTTCTAGGGCTGTCAGTCGGTCTGTTTTTCGCCGTTCCGCTATTTACGATCATTTTCTCCCGGCTGGTGTTTGGGCCCCCAATGGCTGACGCACTGCAGCCGTCGCTGATGATCCTTGTGGCACCATTTTCGGTTGGCTTTTCAGCGTATGTCTCGACGGTCGGAAAAGTCGATCTGTTCGCCGAAGCTTTGTATGTCACAACTCTCTTCTTGCTTGTCGTGTTGGTCGGAAGGTTGCGCTATCTCCCGATCTGCTGTCCATTCAGAGTCTCGTGGTGGGCCGTGAGCTTTCCCTTGGCAGCATCAGCAATTGCAGCATTGCGATTTGCTCAAGCAGAGCCCGGGTGGCTTACGGACGCTATCGCTCTCATGCTGTTGGCGTTCGCGACGGTGACCATTGTGTGGCTACTCATCCGCACATTGGCGGGCATCGCGCTCGGCGAACTGAGGACCCTGAGCAGCTGATGAGCGCGCTCGCGGGGGCGATCTCGGAGACGATCCCGTTCGGTGCCAACGTGTCAGCAAGGAAGTCAGGAATTCTGTGCCGAGGCCATGATTCGAAAGAGAGGATCATCACACGGCTGTCGAGAACGAACTCCGGGACCAGCACCTTGCAGAGAGCAGCGAGGGGGAAGGTCACAGTCGCAACGGACATTCGCGGAAGTCGGCTCTGATAGCCACTCGAATACTCCGCTGAGGATCCCGCGCGACCGTGCGGGAGCATCGTAGGCCAGTTCGAAAGTTAGAGCGCGCGTGAGCACACGTGAGACCTTATGAAATGAGCTTCGCCGCATAAGTCGACATCGGAACAATGCGACGTAAGCGGACAGCGCCAGGCGAGTTCCGCCTATCGGCCTTCCGGAGAAGGAGATAGAGCTGTAAGAGACATTGAATGACCCGGGACCATCTCAAATGGGCTTGTCGCAATACCAGCTGGAGCCGTTACCGGCGCCGACCACATGGTTGAGGCATTCTTCACGGAGGGCGCTTTTGGGCGTCCAAGAATTGGCTTGTGGCAGTGTTTCCACTTCACGGTGCATTTTGCAAATGGGGATGAGCGTCCATGACTCAGCCCTCTAGGCCGAGCAAGGCAACCGTCATCGTAATCGACGATGATAAAGGCGTCCGGGAGGCGTTGCATGGCCTCTTCGAATCCGTGGGATTGTACGTCGAGGCTTTTGGCTCGGTGCAGGAATTCGTCGATGCGAAGCGGCCGGCGTCACCGGGCTGCATGATCCTCGACATTCGCCTGCCGGGGCAAAGCGGACTGGAGTTTCAGGAGGCGCTGGCCCAGGCAGAGAGTGCCAGACCTATTATCCTGATCAGCGCCTATGCCGATGTACCGATGTCAGTACGGGCAATGAAAGCCGGGGCCGTCGAAGTCCTAACCAAGCCGGTGCGAGAGCAGGAACTTCTCGAGGCCGTGCAACGGGCGATCGAACAGGATTCAGCTCGGCGAAAAAACGCGCAGGTCCGTGCTTTGATTCAGGCGAGATTTGGCAAACTGACCGAGCGCGAGCGTCAGGTTATGGCCTTCGTAGTCACGGGGATGCAAAACAAGCAGATCGCGGCCGCCATGGCTGTGACCGAGGCAACCGTGAAGCTTCACCGTGGCCAGGTTATGCGTAAGATGGAGGCTGGCTCGGTCGTGGAACTCGTACGAATGGCTGACGGTTTGGGCCAGAGCCAAGCTAAGCCCACCAGAATCTAGACCAAAGTCTAGTTCCGCCACCACCATGAGCGAGGCGCGCCGGACTCCCGTCCAGTTGCGGAATATCGATCCTCCCTCCATCATCGCCAACGTGAAGAAACAAAAAGAAGCCACGATGCGGGCGCCGCTGATCGCCTGTGTAGACGACGATGCCAGCGTGAGGGAAGCGCTGCAAGGTTTCCTATTGGCCTTCAATTTTGAGGTCGTCACGTTTGCTTCAGCTGAGAGCTTTCTGGCATCGAATTCCATCGATTCCGTTTCCTGTCTGATAACTGACGTAAGGCTAGGAGGAATGTCCGGGTTGCAGCTTCAGAAGAGCCTGATCGCCAGAGGCCGTCTGATCCCGACGATTGTCATCACCGCATTCTCCGAAAATGGGTTTCGCGAATCAGCGATGGAGAATGGAGCGGTAGCGATGCTGCTGAAACCGATCACTGCCAATAAGCTCCTAGCCGCCGTGAACACGGCCCTGAATCGCGGCAAGGCTTGACTGTATGGAAGTCCATCCGGGAGATCTAATTAAGTCAGAGGCAGTATCTTAAGAAAGCCTGAGGGACGCGTACATGCACGGGTCGGAATCGCAGATATCCACGACTACCGGCCGGACAGGTGAGGAGCCGGAGTCATTTGGGGAGCGCCCTTTGCGTTTCCGACGGTTCTGCGTGTTGCCTCGATCGCGTGTCTTGCTATGTGACGGTCGTCCGGTCCCGATCGGCAGCAGAGCTTTCGATCTCCTGACCGCATTGTTGCGGGTGCGTGGCACGATCGTCGAGAAGAATGGCATCCTGAAGTACGTATGGCCGTCCACTATCGTCGACGACAGTAACCTCCGATTTCAGATGGCTGCGCTGCGAAGGGTGCTCGGGTCGGACGGAGATATGATCAAGACCATTCCTGGCCGCGGTTACCTTTTCGCGGACGATGACGTCAGAGAGAATGCGGCGCCTCCACCTATGGAGAAAACATCGGAACACGCGACTGTGCCGGAATGGTTGCGGCTGGTTCCGAGTCCCGAAGCCCCGTCTCGCACCGCAGCGCCCTATGTAGCTGTGGTAGACGACGAGCCCGAGATTAGGGAGGCCTTGGTCGGCTTAATAGAGTCGGCGGGCCTATGCGCTGAGGCTTTCCCCTCCGTACGCGCTTTCCTCGATAGCGATCGTCCTTCGCCGCCAAGCTGCCTTGTGCTGGACGCATGGCTTCCCGAACACGGCGGACTGGATTTTCAGGCCGACCTGGCCAAGGCAAAGGTGCGGCTTCCATTGATTTTCATAAGCGGTCACGCCGATGTGGCAATGTCGGTGCGCGCCATGAAAGCGGGGGCGATTGAATTCCTCACCAAGCCGGTCCGGCACGAGGAGCTCCTGAGCGCGATCAAATTTGCAATGGCTGCTGACATTGCCGCTTTCCGACCTGCGTCGTCACCAGAGCATGTGAGGCAGTTGAGGTCGTGATTTAGCGAAGTCTCTGGTATGCTGCACATTTTGAGATCTCCAGCTCACCTCAACTTGAACCCATTCGCACTGGCTTGGGTGGCGAACATATATTAAGTGGAGGACATATATTAAACGATGTCGATCACCGTTCGTATGGTGGCGCGTTTCGGCCGGCCGTGGTCGTGAAGGGACCTGCAATGCAGGATGAGCTTGGCGGGGCCGTTGGTGAATTACCCGGACTTGTATGGACGGCCGCGCCAAACGGACAAATTGACTTTCTGAATCAACGCTGGCGCGAATACACTGGTATGGCGTTAGCAGACTTACATGGCCGAGGTTGGCAGGCTCGCGTCCACCCGGAGGACCTTCCCGGGCTTCTCGCCGGTTGGCGAAGCGTTCCAGTGTCAAGCGGGCCCATTGAAGCGGAAGTTCGTCTGCGTGGGGCGGACGGGGAATATCGCTGGTTCCTGTTTCTTGCTCATCACTCTCTTGACGCAGCCGGCCAATTCATCAAGTGGTCGGGATTCAGCACGGACATCAACAATCGAAAGCGTGCCGAAGAAGAGCTGCGGGAGAGCGCAGCGAGATTCCGAGACTACGCCGAAACTGCCTCCGATTGGCTGTGGGAAATCGGTACCGATTACAATTACACGCTGTTGACCGAGAATGCGTTTGGTTCAGACCCAGCGGATCGAATCGGCACGAAGTGCTGGGATCATGCTCTCGACTTCGAAACGGAACCGGAGAAGTGGCGGCTTGTTCTTGAGACCCTTGACACACGCCAACCGTTTCGCGACTTCGTATTCTGCACTGCGGACGGCACCGGCTCTCCGATGTACGTGAAAGCCAGCGGCAAGCCTGTCTTTGACGCCGCCGGAGAATTCAGCGGCTATCGCGGCACAGGCTCCGATCTAACAGCAATCATTCGCGCTGAGCGCGCGGAGGCATCCTTGCGGACAGCGCAGGCCGACCTTGCTCATATGAGCCGCGTTACAACTTTGGGCCAGCTCACGGCTTCTATTGCCCACGAGCTGACTCAGCCGATCGCGGCCGCACTCCTCAACGCGGAGACCGCGCTGAGCTGCCTCACTCGCAAGCCGCCAAATATCGTACACGCGACAGAGGCGATCAACCGCTTCGTGAACGACGGCATGCGCGCTACTGACATTATTGAACGGACGCGCGCGCTGGTTAAGAAGGCCCCTGCACGAAAGGACAATCTGGAAATCAATCTTGCGATTTCCGAAATTGTTGGGCTCACTCGCAGTGAGGTGTCGAAAAATGGGGTTCAGCTGGATATCCGGCTGGCGGACGGCCTGCCGGCGGTTCAAGGCGATCGCGTGCAGCTTCAACAAGTCATGCTGAACCTGATCATGAACGCCGTCGAGTCGATGAGCCAAATGAGTGACCACCGTCGAGAATTGCTGATTACCACCGAACCCGAGGAGGATTGCGTTCTCGTTGCGGTGCGGGACTCTGGCCCTGGGCTGCCCGAACTCGCCTTGGAGCGAGCCTTTGAGGCGTTCTACACGACGAAGTCGACCGGCTTGGGGATGGGACTATCGATCTGCCGTTCAATCGTCGAGGCTCACGGAGGACGATTGTGGGCGGCCGCGAATTTTCCAAAAGGTGCCGCCTTTCAATTCACGGTGCCCGTTATCTCGGGTCCGGGGACAGTACCATCCCCCTGAAGCCTGCCGCAGCGCGCCAGGCCATCGGCAATGTTCGCATCGGTCTTGTTCGCGGGCCATGTCGAGCGCGGCTTTGGCATGCGCGTCGATGCAGATCACCGGCAGGCCCTCTGCCGTCACCGTACGTTCGCCAGGCTATTGTCCGGCACCTGATCGACAATGTCGACAACCCATGCGTTTCGATATCCGAGGTTAGTCAGATCTTGAGGACAATGTTTCCGGTGTGCGAACTCACGGATTGGGAACTTGGCGATCTTGTTGCGCGAAGCGCGATCGACGCGGGATTTGCGATTGAAGTCGGCGCCGCGGATTCTTGAGACACCTGTTGAGGCATGTGTCGTCGAGGATTGCGGCGACCAGGTCACGATAGACAATGACTTCTCCGCCCCATCGGAATGCTATAACCTATCCATCGACTTCATCAGGCAAAGTATCTTCGACGACGCTCAAATTCCTATCGAAAGCCTCGGTGTCGGATGCGTGGGCTCGGAGAGATCGCAGCTTGTTCAGCGTCGCCGCAAGCGCCGCTTCTTTGTCAGGTGCTATGCGTGACGTCACCGCTTTGGCCGCCAACGCTGCAAAATCTATGGCGGCATGAGCTGGTACCGCTGCAGCATCTGTTGCCATCAGCCGTTCTTTTGCGATTGCGCGCCGGCTCGGCGGCGGAGCCATACGGCCTGCTTTTGCAGCAAATGTCGCGCCGCGCCGCAGGCGGGTCTGCAAGAGGCCTGAGCGGTACGCGGGTGCTGTCGGCACAATCGTCGGGAGCGCAGGAGATGGAACCGCCGCAGAGGAGTCCAACGCCGGGCTTTTCGTCCGCGAAACGTCGGTAGAGGCGGGCAGGGGCATGAACGCGCGTTTGGCGAGCTGGCCGTCGGCGAAATAGAAATTGCGCGTGCCGAGGATTGGCAGTTCCCCACGCGGCAATATGATAACCTTGTTCTTGTCGAGCGTACGGATTTCATCCGGCCGCATGAGGGGCCGGCGCACTTCCTTGCGGTGGACCGAGCGCGTGTAATAGGTGTCGAACAACGTTGCCTTGGTGCGCGTCACGTCCTTTTGCACGTCCGACGTTTCGCCGAGCTGCTCGGAAACGTATCGCAGATCGTCAGCGTCCTGCGCACCGAAAAAGATCTGCACGCGAGCAGCGTTGATGAGCGTCTTGCGACCTTCCTGGCGATAGATCTCGTCTACAGCCTTCAGCGACTGCACGAAAAACCACATCGAAACGCCGTTACCGCCGAGCACGCTCGCCATTTCGGTTACATTCTCGAGGTTGCCGAGGTTCTGGAACTCGTCGAGCAGCACAAGCACCGGATGCTGTCCGGACGCGGCAGGCTTTCCGACATGAAGTTCATCATCTGCGTGATCAGGACGTTGAACAACGGTCCAAGCGACGTAATCTGCTCGCGCCGCACGTCGAGATAGAGAGATATCCGTTCATGCTTGAGCTTGCGAATATCGAACGTGCTGCGCGACGTAGCTCGCATCAGGCGCTCGTTGAGAAAAGGGGCCATGCCGGTGCGTACGCCGACGTAGATGCCGGAGAACTGCCGCTCAGACATCTCAAAATATGGCAGCAGGGTTTGCAGGGTAAAATGCGAACATTCGCGTCGGCGTTCCTCGCGCAGCGAGCCGATGAACTCCAGGAGCGGCTGCTCCGCACCGTTCATGATCTCAAGGATTGTGGCGAAGGTCTTCTTCTCGTTCGGGATCGCAGGTGATTCCATGACGAAGGACGCTATGCCGGTAAAAAGGAGGCGGGCGTCATTAACCCAATAGGGATCTGCATTTGAGGGCGGGCGCGGAAACAGCGCCGCAGCGATGTTGCGAAGGTCGATGTCGCGCTGCGCCGAATCCAGCGAGATGAAGTCCATCGGATTGTAGCATGCGGTATTGCCGTCCGGATCAGCCGGCGCGAAACGCACCACGCGGCTCATGGTTGAACGGTAGCCGGCAGTCGCCGTATAGGTCTCGCCCCGCAGGTCGAGAACCACGAGCGAATGCGGCCAGGTCAAGGCGTTCGGAATGATGAGAGACGTGCCTTTGCCGGAGCGCGGCGGCCCTATGACGAAGCCGCCGACATCATCGCCATCAATCCACAATTTCTTGCCGCCGATCACCTTGCGCTGCGTCAAGCGAATCTTGCCGGAGCGCTGATCGCGGCCCGGCGACAGAATTTCGGCAAGCCTGCCGCCCACTCGACCGACGAAGACGCCGCCCATTTTTGTCAGCCCGGTTTTTGAAACGTGGCTCATCGTCATGAAGCGAGAGTCATTGCGCTTTCTCGGGCGCATCAGAAACAGGCCGACCAGTGGCAAGAGAAACCCAAAAACTCCCGCCGCAATGGCGTATTGCACCCGGTCAAAATTTCTCGCGGTCACGTCAGCCCAGGCTAGCCGAACAACCAGCAAGGGATTGGCGTTCAGCTGATCGAACAGAACGTGGGAGCCAGTCCGGTACCAATCCGTCGCGGCATAGGCGACCGTGAAGAGCAGGACGCCCAGGGCCAGCGCCATAAACATCATGAAAATTGCTGTTGCGACTTTCTGCATGGGTGGCTCGCTAGATCGTCTCGGCTTTGGTGAACTTGATCTCGCTGATGCCGCGTCGTCCGCCTTCAGTGCGGACCATCTGGACGACCACCGGAATGACCTCGCGCAAGTAGTCGAGGATTTCGCTTCGTAAGAGGCCCGTACTGCCCTGCATGACCATGAGCGCCAGCCGCTCGTAGGCGGACCGGGCGGAATTGGCATGGACGGTGGTGAGCGAACCCGGGTGGCCGGTGTTGATCGCCTGGAGGAAGGCGAAGGTTTCAGCGCCGCGCAACTCGCCCAGCAACAGACGGTCGGGTCGCATGCGAAGCGAGGCCTCGAGCAGCTGTTGCGCGGAGACCTTTGCAAGGCCCTGGTCGCCCTTCGAAGCTATCAGGGTGACGTTGTTGGGAGCCGGCAGCCTCAGTTCGCGGGTATCTTCGATCGTGATGATCCGTTCATGAGGCGGGATCTCCTTCAAGAGCGCATTCAAAAACGTCGTCTTGCCGGTTGACGTACCACCTGAAACGACGATGGAGACGCGGTTGCGCACCGCATGTTGCAGGAAGTCCATCGGCGACGTGTCGTGCAGCATTTCCACAAGTCGCTTTTCTTCTGTTGAAAGCGCCAAGCCGGCGCCCATCGCCGTGTTCTCGAAGGCGCAGTGTTGACGGCGGCTGGTCAGAGCGACAGGCCGCGATCAAGCGTGGACAATCCGATGTGGCCCGCTTCACTGAAATGGGACTGCAAGACCGCTGCCAAAATCGTGTGTGAGCGTGATGGCAGTTGCTCGGTGGCTGAGGGCCACACCGGATTTGTGCTGAACTACGGCAGCAGCGAAGCTGAGTTCCCGGCCAGCAATGTCAGGATCAAACGCCACTATCAACAGACTGTGCAGGCAAGCCCTTTGCAGCAGGAAGTTAAAGTCGAACTGGCCGACAACCGGGTTCTATGGCTGACGGCCGTGGATGCCAGCCGCACGTATTCGGAAGCGTGGGTCGGCGCACTGAGCGAGTTGAAGGGTGGCGCGGTACTGATGGAATCCGAGGGAGTCTATTGCATGCCGCACAAGTGAATGCGCCCGAGAGGGCAGGCGAGCAAAGGGCGATATGGTCTGACCGCGGCGTCGGACCTCGGCGTGGCAGAAGCGTTCAGAGTGTTCCCTCCAGGTTTATCGGGCGATGAGGTGATAGTAAGTAATATAGATCCGTCGCATCAAGGCTTATGGTGGGAGAGACTGTCACAACATTTGATATTAATTCGCCATGGAACTGCCAAAGAGGTTGATGCGAGAGCCAGATATACTTGAAATAACCGAGAAATATCTACTTTTACTGGTGAAAGTCGCATAAGATATCTTATGGAACTGACGTTTATTGCCGCAAAATAGAAATGTCTTGATTCTGCAAAGTAGGAATGTCGCCCTGCTCGTCAACGAGCGAGGGAGACGGCAGAATGGGATTGATCCTCATGAGCGAGCGCGAGCTGCAACGCATTGAGGTGCTTTCGAAAGTTGTGGAGCGGCGCACGACCATGGTGTCGGCCGCACGGGTGCTGGGACTGTCGGCTCGGCAAGTTCAGCGTCTGTTGAAGACCTTCCAGGCTGAAGGCGCTGCGGCACTTCGGCACAAGGCTCGAGGACGACCATCGAACCATCGATATGTCGCCGGCGTCGGCGAGTTGGCGATCCAGTTGGTCCGAGAACATTATCTCGACTTCGGCCCGACCTTGGCGGCCGAGAAGCTGGCCGCGAACCACGGCCTGGTCGTGTCGCGCGAGACATTGCGCAAATGGATGGCGGAGGCTGGGATTTGGCTGTCGCGCAAGCAGCGCCGGACATTCCATCAGCCGCGTTTGCGCCGGGAATCTTATGGCGAGCTGGTGCAGATCGACGGCAGTGATCACCGTTGGTTCGAGGAGCGCGGCGACCCATGCACCCTGCTCGTTTTCATCGATGACGCGACCGGCAAACTCCAGCAGCTTCGCTTTGTGAAGTCGGAGAGCACGTTCAGTTACTTCGAGGCCCTGGAGCTTTATCTGAAGGCGCATGGTTGCCCGATAGCCCAGCCCAACCGGCACACAGCGCCTTTACAGCATTTTACTCCGTCGCTGACCCGCTGAGGTCTTCAAAGCGTAGTCGCGGCCTGCCCGACGGCTGAGCAAGGGTCGTTTGTGCCGGCAACTCTGACAGCGGCCCAATCGTCGCGGCGGCCCATCCGGCACCGCTATCGCGGTTGCGTTCACCCCCCTCGCCTTCGATCGAGCCGAGCCTGGCAGGCCATCCGACAACCAAAGATGATTGCTCATGAAAAACGACTTACCTTGATGTAGTCACGGTCGCGACTACGCGCATCTTCCGTGCTTCATCATCGCCTTGCGACGAAGCTCGACATGCAAGCTGACCGATCGGCTTCCCGCCATCAGCCGCGTGAAAGGTTTCTTTTCTATATCCTCCGAGGTGCCCTGCCGGGCCTCCCGGCCTTGCATGCGCATCAGTGGCGCGTTTCTCAAGGCCGGCAAAAGCGCCTCTACCCCAATCAAGCAGGAGCGTTGGGACAAATCGGTCCTCCTTGTCTGCCATTCCTCACCCACATTGCCGACCCCAAACCCTTCCGCATCTACGCACGAGTAGACTGACCGGCGCGCGGCCGCGGTATCGAAAGAGATCGCTCGCCAGGCGACATGCTGGTCGCGCGCTATCTCCGTCATCGGTTTGGATGTCGCGCAAGCCGTCGGCGAGCAGGTTGAAGCCCAAGCTGTTCAGAAAGATCGCAAAAGCCCCGAGCGGCCTCGATCCACCATTGGTCGAAGATGACCTGGGTGCCGTCGGCCACCATCGACTCCGAATCCCGAGGCCAAGAAAGCCGAGACCCGCGGCGGCAAGGATGACGCCGCTCATATCAAGCGCGATGCGATGATGGCCGACGGCAGCAGCATTGGCAGCACATGGCCCTATAGCAGCCGGACACCGCGGATCCCGACCATTTCGGCCGCAGCGAGATAATCGTCGCGGCGCAATGCGGCCGTCTCCACGCGCGCCTGGCGCGCATAGGCGGGCCTGCTCGTCAGCGCCAGCGCCAATGCGCCGTTGACGAGCCCGGGTCCAATCAGGGCAACGAAGGCGAAGCCAGGACGAGGCGCGGAAAGGCCATGACGTCGGTGACGCGCATCAGCCCACGTTCGACGATACCGCCGAAGAATCCAGCCAGCATGCGCTGCGCTCGACTTTTTGGGTTCGGGCATTTGGGCAACCGCTGCCGCGTTACCTGGCGTTTGAGGTTGGGCGTCTACCGCCCTCTGGTCGAGGGCGGGCCTACGGATCCGCGTTCGATGATCGTGGTCGGCAAAATGAGCCGTTCGGGCGATCGTGTTTCGCCCTTCAACCGACGGATGAGCAATTCCGCGACACTCTTGCCAAGTGCATAGACTGGCTGGTCGATCACGGTGATGGGCGGGGTTGTCACGCTCGTCCAATCCGCATCATGGAAGGTGATCAGCGAAATATCCTCGGGAACCCGCAAGCCGCGCTGGCGGATCACCTTGAAGATCTCCAGCGCTATGACGCTGTCGGAAGCAAGGATCGCCGTCGGCCGATCTGGTCCGGACAGGAGTTTGTCGGCAACCCTGCGCGTTTCGGCAGGGCTTGTTGCACCAAGGCGAACATAACGTTCCGGCCGATCAATTCCGGCACTTCGGCACACGGTGAGGAAGCCGTTGATACGCTCGCGAACCGAGGAGGTGTAGATTTGCCCGAGATCGCGGTATTCATGCCCTTCGGCGTCGACCGCGGTCACATAGGCGATGTTGCGGTGGCCGGCATCCGCGAGAATGCTCGTCGCCCCCATGGCGATGCCACGATCGTCGACCGTGACAGTATCGACATCCAGATCGGGCAGCGCCCTGTCGAGCAGCGCAAGCGGCCGGCCTGAGCGATGGATGTCGCGCAGGTGTGAGATGTCACGCGATTCCGACGGCGTGACGATCAGACCGTCGACGCGCTTGCCGATCAACAGCCGCACAGCCGCCTTTTCAACCTCGATCCTCTCGCCGGAGTTGGCCAGAATGACGTTGAACCCGGCTGCCCTCGCGGCGTCGCTGATGCCGCGCACCGCGAGGCTGAAGAACGGGTTCTCGATGTCGCCGACAACCACCCCGATGATGCCGGAACGGCCGGTCGTCATGCTGCGAGCCAACTCGTTCGGCCGGTAGTCCAATGTCTTGGCCGCGGCCAGGACATCCGCGCGGATCATATCGCTGACGACGCCGTATCCGCCGAGCACTCGCGCGGCTGTCGCTTTCGACACGTTTGCCGCGCGGGCGACGTCGCTGACCGTTATGGCCCGGGTCTTGAGTGCGGTTCTTTTCATCGGATGGACGACTACAAGAGTTGTTGACGGAAGGTCAATCTGACGATAACGATTATCAAAGAGACCGGTCTCAGTCAATAAAGAGACCGGTTTCTTTTAGAAATTGCGAGCCGAAAGGCCGTGACGAAAACGTCTCGCGGTCGCGGGCGATGTCAGGCGCAAGATTGCGGGCTCGACGTAAATACCAAGAAGAACAGACCTTCAGAGTGGAGAGAAGACATGAACAGGATGGGAATTCTCAAGTCGCTGATGTCACCGATCCGGACTGGCGCTATGGCTCTTGTGGCCGTGTGCATCGGTGCTGGGTTGGTTTCGGGAGCCGCCGCCGCGGATGACAATCCCTATGGTCTTATTGATGCGAAAGTCATCAGCGTTGGTACTATGGGCGATGCCAAACCTTACGCTTTCACCCAAGCGGACGGCACGTTCACCGGCTTCGACATCGAATTGTTCCGCAACGTCGCGAGCCGCCTTGGATTCAAGCCGGACCAGGTGATCTTCACCGGCCAGGAATTCTCGGCGCTGATGCCTTCGGTTGCGAACGAACGTTTCGATGTCGCGGTCGCCGCAATCGGTACGACGGAAGCGCGCAAGAAGACCGTCGACTTTTCCGACGGGTATCTTGCAGGCTATCTATCGGTACTTACCGCCGACAAGGCGATAAATTCGGCGGATGGACTCAAGGGCAAGCGTCTCGGGGTCGTTCAGGGCACACTGCAAGAGATCTATGCGGCGAAGAATTTTGTCGGAACTGATCTCGTCAAATTCCCCGACAACAACTCCGCCGTTTCAGCACTCAACAACGGAACCGTCGACGCGCATTTCCTGGACTACGAGGCCGCCAAACAATATGGCGAGCGCTATTCGGGGCTGACGATCGCGGTCAACATTCCTTCCTTCGACGCGCCCGCGGGCTTCGTGCTGCGCAAAGGCAACGACAAGTTTCGCGAGGCATTGAACACCGCCCTTCACGCGGCGATGCAGGACGGAACCTGGAAGACACTATACGAGAAGTGGTTCCCCGGTTCGCCGATGCCCGACCAGTATCTTCCCAAGAAGTAGCCGCACCCGGCCGCTGGCTTTTTACGCCGGCGGCCGGACCTTATGATGTCGGACGACGCGGACAGCGCAACCGAAAGGGGGGCGAATGGACTGGCTTGAAAACCTGCGGCGCAGTTTCCTCGACTGGCAGGCCATGGCGGACGTGCTGCCGAGCATGATCTCCATCGGATTGAAGAACACCGTGGTCCTCGCGGCTGCATCCACGGTACTGGGCGTCATCCTCGGCATGATCCTGGCAGTCATGGGCATCTCGCAATCGCGCTGGCTGCGCATTCCCGCCCGGGTCTACACGGATATTTTCCGTGGCCTTCCGGCGATCGTCACGATTTTGCTGATCGGTCAGGGCTTCGCCCGCATCGGCCGTGAGATCTTTGGACCTTCGCCCTATCCGCTCGGCATTCTCGCCCTCAGCCTAATCGCCGGCTCCTACATCGGCGAAATCTTCCGCTCGGGCATCCAGAGCGTCGAGCGCGGGCAGATGGAAGCCTGCAGGGCGCTCAGCATGAGCTACGGCCAAGGCATGCGCTTGATCGTGATACCGCAAGGCATCCGCCGCGTCTTGCCGGCCCTGGTCAACCAGTTCATAGGCAACGTCAAGGATTCGAGCCTTGTCTACTTCCTCGGTCTGCTCGCGTCGGAGCGCGAGATTTTCCGTGTCGGTCAGGACCAGGCGGTGGTCACCGGAAACCTCTCGCCATTGCTTCTGGCCGGCGTCTTCTATCTCGTCATCACCGTGCCGTTGACCCATGTGGTCAACTACATAGACAACTCGCTCCGGGTCGGAAAGCAAAAGGCCGGCCTCGTCACCAGCGGCCTTGCCGAAGTGAGTGAACTGGAAAGCGCAATCGGCGGTCCATCTTCCGAGGCCAGCCCCGACGGCAGCTCGGCGCTGCCCCGGTTCAAGGGCGGCAGTCTCGCCATCGCCAATCTCGACATGGCCTACGGCGATCTCGATGTCCTCAAGGGCGTCAGCCTGACGGTCAAGCCGGGCACGGTCACATGCGTCATTGGTCCGTCAGGTTCGGGCAAATCGACCCTGTTGCGCTGCCTCAACCGCCTGGTCGAGCCCAAGGGCGGTGACGTGCTGCTCGATGAAGCGAGCATCCTTGCGATGAAGCCCGAGAAACTGCGCCGGCGCATCGGCATGGTTTTCCAGCATTTCAACCTGTTTCCCGATCACACGGCCCTGGAAAACGTCATGCTGTCGCTGACCAAGATCAAGGGCATTCCGGTGCAGGAGGCCGAGCGTATCGCCGCGGCGCGCCTCGCCGATGTTGGGCTTGCGGCCCGCAAACACCATCGTCCCGGCAGTCTCTCCGGTGGCCAGCAGCAGCGTGTGGCGATCGCCCGTGCGTTGGCGATGGATCCGGAGGTCATCCTGTTCGATGAGGTGACGAGCGCTCTCGATCCCGAACTGGTGAAGGGCGTTCTCAACCTTATGGCGGATCTCGGCCGGCGCGGCATGACAATGGTCGTGGTGACTCATGAAATGGGCTTTGCCCGCAAGGTCGCCGATCAGGTGGTCTTCATGGATGAAGGCCGCGTCATCGAGGCTGGCACGCCTGTTGCTATCTTCGACACCCCGAAAAGCGCGCGTCTGAAACATTTCC
Organism: Mesorhizobium sp. M0152; assembly: GCF_040322415.1. NCBI lineage: Bacteria > Pseudomonadati > Pseudomonadota > Alphaproteobacteria > Hyphomicrobiales > Phyllobacteriaceae > Mesorhizobium > Mesorhizobium sp. M0152. The sequence goes on along the minus strand of NZ_JAMYTH010000039.1, from coordinate 13,311 downwards.
TTGCCGAAGTGCTTTGATCGCACCATCGCAGCCCTGAGGCACATCGAAACCAAGATGCCTTCGTCGCGGCCGCCGAATCCAACCTTCATACAGTGAAAGAAATATCCCATGGCTACATCGCATTCGGTCTCAAAGGTGGTTGTTGTCGGGGGCGGTATTTTCGGTGTCTCCTCGGCCGTTCATCTTGCAAGGCTCGGCATCGAAACCGTCCTGGTCAATGATGGACCGCTCGCCAAGGGAGCTTCCGGCCGCTCGCTCGCCTGGCTCAATTCCGCCCGCAAGCGGTCGGCTGAATACCATCGCCTGCGCATGACCGGTATCGACCGCTACCGGACGCTGTCCGCGAGATATCCGGATGCCGCCTGGCTGCGTTTTGACGGCGGCCTGACATGGGACGCGGACGACGCCTCGAACGAGATCGCCGATGTCTTCGTCCATGAGAAAGACCTCGGCTATGACGCGCGGCATCTGTCCCGAGATGCGATAGCGTCGGTCACCCCGGGCATAGATGCCAGCGCGGTCACGCCTCAGGGCGCGATCTTTAACCCAGGCGAAGGCTGGGTCGATCTGCCGTCGCTGATCGAGATACTAATTGCGGAATTCGTGGCGCGTGGCGGTCAGCTTGTCACCGATGCCGGAAGCGCCGCGGTCACGGTCGCCAACGGTCGCGCCACTGGCGCCACCACGACAAGCGGCATCAGCTTTACCGCCGATGCGGTGCTGCTGGCCACCGGCGGTGATGTGCCGCGCATGGTTGCACAGTCCGGCCAACATATCGCCGACGGGACGCCGATTGCGCTGCTGGTAAGGACCAAGCCGATCCACTTGCCGCTTCGGGCGGTGCTCAACACGCCACGCGTCGCCATCCGACCGACGCCGGACGGAGCTTTCGTGCTCGATTCCGCCTGGTCGGAAGAAGAAGTGGTCGTCAATTCCGATGGCGCGTATGGGGTGCTGGATTCCACTGTTCAGGGGCTTCTCAACGAAGCCTCGAAGGTTCTCGCGGGCCATCCGAAACTGGATCTGGAAAGCTATGGTGTCGGCCCCAAGCCAATCCCCGCGGACGGCGAGCCGGTATTTGGCCAATTGAAGGACATCGAGGGCTACTACGTCGCCTTCAGCCACAGCGGCGCAACGCTTGGCCTGATCGCCGGCGAGCTGCTTGCCGACGAGATCGCCACCGGGAGAGAGCACCCCCTCCTTGCAAACTTTCGGCCGGCTCGATTTTCTTGAAAATCGATGCAAGATCTGAACTGCCGCAAATCCTATGCGTGCAACGGCTCATTCGAAACCGCACAAGCGGGATATTTCGCACAGCTTTGTCGTCTTGCTTCAGTCGGAACCTCAAGCCTCCAACGCACGGAGTAATCCTTCCAGATTTCGCTCACCGTCCCTGGTCTGCGCGCCAGCCTTCAGCCCGCCCCGGATGAGCTTTGCGGCAGCGGGACGTTCGAAAAGACCCGCCCAGCGTCGTGCTCACGCCGATAGCCGTCGCGCAGGTCTACAGGAGGCAGCGCCCCTCTTGGCCGCGGCAATGACGCCTTCCGGCAATGCGTCAATGTTGCGCGCCAACTGGTCAACGAAGTCATCGAGCTCCGAGACCGGAAGCGCTCGGTTGTTCCATCCGTAGCGTTCTGCCGTCGTCGCGTCGACGAGTTCGGCGCCGAGGATCACTTCAAGAGCCGACCGCGCGTCATCCGGCTGGAGAGATGCGATTGAAGGCATCAACACCTTTTCGAACGCCCAGGCGCCACCGCGTTGGCGCGGATTCCGTCGGAGCCATGCGCATAGGCGAGTGAGCGGGTGTAGGAGACGAGTGCTGCCTTACTGGCCGAATAGGCGGCATTCTGGCCGCTGGCATTGAAGGCGCCGACGGAAGCGATGTTGACGATCGCGCCGCCGCGCTTTTTCATGAGCGGCAGTGCGGCGCGGCAGACCATCATGGCGCCCGTCACATTGACCGCGAAACTGCGTGCCCAGGTCTCGTCGCTCAGGCTCTCCGGCTCGTCGAGGATCATCACCCCGGCGGCGTTGACGACGATGTCGAGACACCCGCCGCAGGCGTCGATGGCGCGCGCGACATCGTCTGCGCTGGTAAGTCGCCGTGCACGGCGACATTACCGCTCGCCTTGGCGGCGCCGTCCAGGGCCTCACTGCCGAGGCCGAAGGCGATGACTTCGGCGCCGTGCCGGCTGAACAGCTCGGCGGTGGCGCGGCCCATGCCGGTGGCAGCACCGGTGATGAGCGCCTTGCGGCCTTCAAGGCGCCGGCTCATGTCAGCCCCCAACGGCGTTCGACGGCATATCCGGTTTCCGGTAGCGTCGAACCGCCATCGACGACGATGGTCTGGCCGGTGGTGTATCTCGCCTGCACCGAGGCGAGGTAAAGCATGGCGTAGGCGATGTCGTCGGCCTCGCCGAGATGGCCGACGGGGATGTGTTGGCCGAGGCGCCCCGCAACCTCCGGCGCGCTCATCGTGCCCCTGCCCGGCTTGGTGATGAAGCCTGGCTCGACACCGTTGACGGTGATGCCGTCGCGCGCGAACTCGAAAGCGGCCCCGCGGATGAAGGCGTTGACGCCGGCCTTGGCGGCCGAGTAATGCGCGCCCCCGGCCATCGCCACGCGCGCCGACACCGACGAGGTGACGAGGATGCGGCCGAAGCCGTGCTTGCGCATCACAGGCACTGCTGCCTGCGCCAGCCAGAAGCAGGGCTTGAGGTTGAGCGCCAGCGCTTCTTCGAGCTTGTGCTCGTCCAGATCCCAATCGAGGCCCAGGGACAGCCGCCGGCATTGTGGACGACGATGTCGAGCCGACCAGCCTGGCGTACGATGTCGCCGACCAGTGCGTGCAGCCTGGCGCGGTCGAGGCCAACAAGAGGAACCGCACGCACGTCCAGCTTGCGGGCTGACAATTCGGCGGCCAGCGCTTTCGCAACATCCAGGGTTCGGTTGGCGATGACGACCGAAGCGCCAGCTTCGGCGAAGCGGGTGACGATGGCGGCCCCAATGCCGCGCCCGCCGCCGGTCACCAGCGCCACCTTGCCGCTGAAATCGAACGGGTGCGCCATCGCTCAGACGACTCCGGCGCCACGCACAAGATCAACGAAACGGGTGAACACCTCGGCGTGGCGGTCGACATCGGTCTCGGTCGTCGCCGGGCACATCAGGAACATGGTGTGGAAGGGCGTTACCAATATGCCCTCGTTCATGTAAAAGGCGTGCAGCAGCGTCTCGAGATCGCCGCGCCGGCCGGCGATGACATCGGCGCCGTTCTTCGGCGGCTGCGGCATGAACATGATCTCGGCGCGGGCGCCGATCTGCGTCACATGCCAGGGCAATTCGTTGGTGGCGATGATGCCTCGCGCGGCTTCTGCCAACCGCGAGGCCCTGGCGATCATGACCTCGAAGTTGGCTGGCGTCAGCACCTCTTCCAACACCGCGGGCATGGTGGCGACGGTAAGCGCATTGCCGGCCAACGTGCCGCCGATGCCGAGATGCGCCGACTGGCGCACGCGCGGATTGACCATCGGCACGATAGCCCACAACCGCTCGGCGATCGCCTGCGACACGCCGAAGGCCGGAATGCCGCCGGCGATGGCCTTCCCGGCGACCAGAATGTCCGGCTCCAGCCCGTGCAAGGAGGTATAGCCAGCCGCGCCGCTGGAGATCGTGTGCGTCTCGTCGATGATGAGGATCGTCCCGGTGCGGCGGGTGATCTCGCGAGGTGCTTCATGAAGGCCATCGGCGACCGGGATCATGCCGAAATTGGTCATCAGTGCTCGGTCAGCACGCAGGCGACGTCACCAGCCGAGAGTGCCGTTTCGAGCGCAGCGACATCGTTGAACTCGACCACCTTCGATACGGCCGAATGGTTGACGCCATTGGGATGGATCATGTTGCGCAGGCCGACACGGCCGTCGCGGATCTCGACATGCGCCTCCTCGACGCCGCCGTGATAGCAGCCGGAAAAGACCAGCACCTTGTCGCGGCCGGTGATCATGCGAGCGATGCGGATGGCTCCGCGATTGGCGTCGGTGGCCGAGGTGGTGAATGTCCAGTAGGGCAGGCCGAAGCGACGCTGCAGCTCAGTGCCAACCCACAGGCTGTCCTCCGTAGGCAGCATCATCGTCGTGCCGTTCTGCAACTGGCGGAGCGCCGCGCGCGTCACCGCCTCCGGCGCGTGGCCGCACATGCCGCCAGTGTCGCCAAGCGCAAAGTCGACATAGTCGTGACCGTCGATGTCGCTTATGTGAGCGCCGCTGGCCGTGGCGGCATAGACCGGAAAGCCGCCGGCCCAGCGCCGCATCCAGTGCGAGGGGCCGCCATAGAGGAAATGCTTCTTGCGCCGACGGCAACCAGGTCATCGGGACGGCCGCGCAACTCCTCACGGATGTCGTCGATGAGGAGGTCGATGCTGCAACTCTTGCCGACAATCCGGGCGAGTGTTTCGCGGCCGACGGGCTCGCTCGGCGCAAAGATGGTTGCTTCGACCCCATGCATCCATTCGCGCCAGCGCGCCTCCAGCGGCAGGTGATCCAGTTATCGGTTGTGTGGGTCCTTACGTTAGAAATGGCCGTAGCCGCCCGCGTTTCAACGGTCGCAGGAGAGTGTCAGCGACCTTTTCGAAGACTGGTGGTCATCAAAGGAGGGTGGACGATCACGGTGCACGGGCATATCTTCCACAGACGCTTTCAAACCTGCGGGCGCGAGCCTGTCACGGGCCGGTAGAAGATCACACGTACCGACGGAACAAGCTGGTTGAGGTAATCGAAATCCCCAACATTGCCGGTCAGAACTGTCGCGCCCAGCAGACCGGCCTGGTGAAAGATCAGCGCATCGTTGAGGAAGCGGCGTTCATGCCCCTCCCCTTTCGGCAGGCGGCTTAGCCGGAACAGCAGGCCGGCAAGCATGCCGGCGCGTCCCCAGGCGGTGACGTCGGGTGCGTGCAGCCGGTGCGCCGGAATATCTTCGATCGTGTCCGCAACCACTTTCAGGACCGACTTCGTCGTGGGATGCCCCGGATCGAGCCGGCCGAACACATGGCTGAGCTCGGCAAGGCAGACCGCCGAGTGCTGACAGAGCCGATAGGTCAGAAGGTCATCGACCGCTTCGGGCGTGCGCCCCTGCAGCACATCCAGATAGATGCTCGTGTCGAGAAGCAATGCACCGCCGACAGGCGGCTGGTCCCCTGCCCAGGACAGAGCGGAATCCGGCCGCCGTTCCAGCCCCCCGGCACGCCGCTGTGGCTTGAGGGAACGCAGCGCGCTCCCGAGATCAAATGCCAAGATCAATGTCCGCGGAGATGCTGCCCTTGCGGCGGATGAGCTGGGCGCCAAAATCGTCCTCGAGGGCTAGCCGCGACAAGGCGAGCTCCAGCAGTTCGGTGTCGGAGGTCACATGAGCGCGCTTCTTTGCCGCCTCGATCAATTCCGATGGCACCCTGCCCGACAGGCGTGTGTTCTTGGCCGCGCCGAGAAGGCCGACCGCCCTCGCCTGCTCAAGCACAAGACGGTTCCGGGTGTGGGCGATCCGCTCCTCGCTTTCGGCTGCCGTTGTGCCGCGTATGCTCATCCTGGATTCTCCACTGTTGAACGAAACATAAAGGATGTTGAACATGAAAGCAAGGATCGGCACTGAGAAAGAGGGCGCCAGGAGGGTCATCAATGGATCGGACATGGCACGTCGCCCGGTGATGCGATAACTGCACGCCTTGGACCCCCCTCTCAACCAGTAAACGGAATTCTTGCCCCCTCAGCCAGTGCCTGCCACGACCAGGCCTTGCGAATGCGGGTGAGGACGGCGGGGTTACATCCGGCCAACGACGATCGGCCTTGCCTTCTGGCTCATCAACAGGAAAGCAACTCTGAGGTATTGGCGCACAGTGCGCAGCGGTGCAGGGGATCGAAGCTCGCTACGATTCGGCGGCACAGAGATTGAAGACGCTTGCGATCAGGTCGAGAGCGCTCCAGATCCGCAGAGGAGGGAGGGACTGGTCGGCGATATTCGACGAAACGGCGCCAGATGCCGCTCCGGAACTCGGTCTGGAAACGGCATGACCCTATAAGGAGAACGCAAAGCACCGAACCTGCCCACTCGGGATTATTCCAACAATTGCTCCCGTTGTGGCCAGTCTCCAATCCCATCGCATCATGGGTTGCATACCGCCGACCGCGACACGCGCGAAGACAGCTACGAAAGAAGCTGGACAGGGCGTCCTTGCGCTGACAGCAGTTTAACCGCCCTGCGGTCGAAAGAGACGAATGTCTCCCCACCCAGCCAGTCGCCGTCGGAGGCAATCACGCCATCCGCGAAATCACCGCCGGCCTCAAGCACTGCAAGCCCTGCCTCGACAGCTGGCCGGTTGACGATGACATTTGCGGTGTTCGCCAAGGCTCGGATTGCCGCCACTATATCTGCGCGTGCGGTTTGATACTGTCGGCCCAAAACCCATGCGAACTCGCACAAGGCCTGGAGGCTAACAGCCACGATGTCTGCCTGCGCCAGGAGATCGACGGCCGCTTCCGCCTGTCGTTCATCGTCGGCGACATAGGCGCGCAGCAGAACGTTGGTGTCGGCCGTGACCTTCATTCCTTGCTCGATCCAGCTGCAGTGCCTGCTTCCGCGATTGCCTCATTGATCTCCTCAATGCTCAACACCCGGCCATTCGTTTTGCCCTTGAGAAAACCGTAGAGCTCCCGGAATGATCCCTTTGCCCGCGCCGCCTTCAATTCCGCCCGGCCGTCGGGGAGCAGATCAAGTTCGATCTTCTCGCCCGGCCGAATACCGAGATGCTGCAGCACATCCTTGCGAAACGTCACCTGTCCGCGTGCGGTAACAGTTAGCGTCGTCACTTTGACAGTTCCGATTCATCTACATGATTAGATAATGCACAATTGCATTACGATCAATAGCAGTGGTCCAGGCCGCATATCGCTAATCTGCCTCAAAGGGCCCGGCCCGATCACTTGAGCCCTTGGCAAGCATCAATGGGGAGGACCCTCCCGGTGGACGCCTTGCCCTAGCGGTGGGGATGAGTCTTGGCCGATCCGGCCAACAGGTCGCCGGAGTTACGACCCACGCAAGTAGGTCGGCGGGCGCCCAGAATATCACCTACCTGCGCCTAGCCATCAAGGTCGATGCGTGCGTGGAGCTGTGCCTCCCGTTACGGCACTGTCGCATTTCTAACTGGCTGCGCTCTGCCCTTTGGAACCGCCAATGCGACATTTCTACATCATCGCCACAAATTGTCGAATATATATATGTATATATATATAATACTTGACCGTACGCTGTCCCTGACGGCTCTCGATCAAACCGGAGAGGCTATTGGAGCGCACCGAGGGAGCCTTACTGGAACGCGCCCGACCGGGCTGCGCAACCCCCACCAGCTGCCGGCCCGATCGGGCGCTTGTGTGTCAGCGCCGGGAATTGCGCGCCTGTTCAGCGCGACATGCATCGTCCAGTTGTCACCGGCGCCAGTTCACAATTGCCGGGTTGCTGCCAATCCTAACGCCATAGATGAGCCGCCAGCGCAGCAAGGAGGCCGGCCTGCTTAGCTTCGTGAACCATGCAGGTGAATCATCTGCACACGTCTGCATCCTGCCAAAATATCAGGCGTCCCTTGGAAGCACCTGAAGTACCCGTGCTATGAACATATGGAACTCTGCCATGTAATTCCGCAAGAACTCCTGCGTAGATTCGACCGTGACCTCGCCGTCATCCGTAATCAGCCCCGGCGTGAACTGGATATAGGCTTCCGGAGCGTTCATCTGAGGGGAGTTGCAGAAGCTGAGCACGCTGCGCAGGCTCTGCTGGGCCACCGCGGTGCCTATAGTTCCGGGCGATGTCCCAATGACGGCTGAGGGCTTGCGGGCGAAGGAGTTCTTGCCATAAGGGCGGCTGGCCCAGTCGATTGCGTTCTTCAACCCACCCGGAATCGAGCGATTGTACTCCGGCGTGATGAAAAGGACGGCCTCGACGGCGGCGATGGCGTCCTTGAAGGCACGTGCGACAGGTGGAAAGTCAGCATCGTAATCGTAGCTGTACAGCGGCAATTCCCTGAAGGAAATCTCCGACATCTTAAGCTCTGGAGGAGCAAGCTGTACGAGCGCTTTTGCAAGCTTACGATTGATCGATGCCGTGGCGAGGCTGCCGATCAGGTAGCCGACTTTATGCGTGCTCATGTGGCACTCCCATATTGCCGCCCCCAAACAGTATCTGCTTAGTCAATGGGGCACGCCAGCCCATTTCGGCAACGGCCTGGAGCCGACTGCTGCAGGGTTCACGACGTAGGTCATGCGCAACGTCATGATTGTAAGAAGTCGGGGAAAGAGGCGCCAGCCGCGTCTGGGTATGCGATGAAACGAAAACCGAAGCGCGTTCCTGCGATGCGCTGGTGCTTCGTGGCGACAGGTTTCGGACAGCTAGCGACGTCACTGGCATTGGCACGCCGCAGCGCACAGCCTCTCATATGAGCCGGTAGCGAGCAAGCAAGCGACTGAGTGGATCCGCACAACGAAAATTGGCCGCAAGCGCATGACTTTGCGGGCAAATTCACAGTTTCGTGGGGTTATATCGGCGCGGACATAACCCCATTTCCTTTTCATATTGCGTCAGCAAATCAGTGAGATGGCGGGCGCTCCCCGGGGTCAACTTCGGTGCTGATTCACACACAACCCGCATGACGCAGGGGGTTCCTGGAGTTACGGTGCAAGTTGCCCACGACGTGGTTTTCCATTCTATTCGCAGATCGCTCGGCTTTTGGCCGACATAATGAGCATGATGCATACTAAAGGAATTTGGTGAAATTGATCTCGATCAACGCAACTCGACCGAGAACATAGGATCATTCACAGTTGGACCAGCAAGTTTTCGAGGAGGTCGCTATGGCCGACAAAGTTGAAAAGCTCGTGAGGGAATGTAATCAGAGCCGAAGTAGGGGCGCGGACTTCCCGACGATCTGGCGGACAATGTTGAAACGGCATTCGTACGTATCGGGTCCGCCGGTGCAGGACCTGGACCAGCACGGGCCTCTTCTCAGTATCCCTTTGATAACCGGCCGCCACATCTTGTTCGGCGGTTCAGGTTTCCGGGCTGACTAGTTTTTGGCTGCCGCGCACTCGCATCGTGGCGACGCGGATCAGGCTCTACTCGCTGGCATCACAACATGAGGTAGGCCGGAGACTGCGACAGCAAGCAAGACATTGATCGTCGGCATTATTGAAAGCTCGTCGACGACTTTCGCCTTGATCATCACGTGCGCCATAAAGGCGGACATAGGAAGTGTCGCGAGCAGAGGATAGGTTGAGCGCAGAAAAGACCGTATCCGCCATGCTCGAAATATTGCCTTCGAAGATGCCCATCACAATCAGCGAGGCGAGTCCAAGCGCCGCGAAGATCGGCATACCCGTGAACAACAAAACGATAAGCAGGATGAGGATGAAGAGGATCATCGCGACGGCCCCTTGGCAAGCGTTGCGCGATCTTCAGAATCGCCACCAAGCGCAGCACGAAGGCACCTGGCAGCAGGGTGGATTGGGGGAGCCACATGGGCAGCTCGAGATATTCGGTCGAGTAGTCGCCGAACGACCACGAAAACTTCACGGTGCGTCTCCGACAGGACTCGAGGCATAGCGAAGATTGCTATAGCTCACCATTCATGGCATTATGAGCTATAGAAAGGTGCTCTATAGCTCATGGCATGGAATTGGGAGCAAGCCGACTGGCCGCGTTTTACCTACGACAAGAAAGTATTGGAACCGCTGGAAAGCGAGTTCCTGTTGCGGTCGGGCGAACTCCTGGGCGTCTTTCGTCATGTCGGCGCCGACGACCGCAACCAGATCCGCATTGATCTCATTAGCGAAGAAGCCTTGAAGACATCGGCGATCGAAGGGGAATACCTCAACCGCGAGAGCCTGCAATCATCCCTACGCCAGCAACTTGGGCTGGGCAGCGCGACCAGTTGGATTCCGCCTGCCGAGCGGGGAATCATTGAAATGATGGCCGATGTGTATTTGCATTTTGCAGAACCGCTCTCGCACCGCATCCTCTACGCTTGGCACAAGATGGTGATGTCGGGTGAGCGGCGTATCGAGACCATAGGCAACTATCGCCAGCACGCCGATGCCATGCAAATCGTTTCCAATCGACTGGATAAGCCCAAAGTGCATTTCGAAGCGCCACCTTCGGCGCGGGTGAAACCCGAGATGGACGCCTTCGCTGCCTGGTTTAACGATACCTCACCCAAAGGTGCGAAACCCCTCCCTGCGTTGATGCGTGCCGGTATCGCTCACCTTTATTTCGAGAGCATTCACCCTTTCGAGGATGGCAACGGTCGCATAGGGCGTGCCCTTTGCGAAAAGGCGCTGGCGCAAAACCTCGGGGAGCCGAGCCTCATCGCTTTGGCCTACACGATCGAACGCCACCGTAAGGCCTATTACGATAACCTGGAGGCTAGCAACAAGAACAACGCGATTACAGACTGGCTACTCTACTTCGCCAACACGATCCTTGAGGCGCAGCGCGTAACGCTCGCCCGTGTCGAATTCTCCGTCGCCAAGGCCAAGTTTTATGAACGTTACCGGGATCAGTTCAACGACCGCCAGGAAAAGGTCATTGCTCGGATGTTCCGCGAAGGCATCGACGGCTTCAAAGGGGGGCTCAGTGCCGAGAATTATATCGCCATCACACAGGCGTCACGCGCCACGACAACCAGAGATTTGAAGGACCTGGTTGCCAAAGGTGCACTAACAAAGACCGGGGAGCTCAGGTACACGCGCTACGCACTCCACGTGTCCGATTCCGACGGATAGGCCTTCTACTCCTACCCATGATCTCGCACGAAACGCCAAGTGCGGTCGGTCACCGTCAAGGAATGCCTCATCCACGACACCTGACTAGATGGCGCCGAAAGTCGAGCAACGCCCCTCCTTCCAGAAAACTCAGCGCGCTAGTCAATCGCTCGCGGCCAATCCGGACTGGGTCGAGAAGCCAAACCGCGACGCCAAACAGGAACAGGATGATACTGTGCTTGCGACAATCCGGACCGCATGGCTCCAGCGGTAACGCCTCTAATGCTGATGCCAACCGTTCACGGCCTGGGCATGCCCTTAGGTCGAAGATGACGTTTCTGTGGGGCAATACGGAAGGGTGCATTAGGAGCACCGTAACCCTTATAGGCGCCGCGCCGCTCGACGATCTCGAAAATGAAGCCTTCACCCCACATCGCGGCGTAGAGCTGAAAATATTCGCCTGCCTCGTCGCGATCGTAGAGAATGTTTTCGTCCCGAAGCCGGGCGGCGAAATCAGGATCGAGACCGAAGCGGGCTTCAACGTCGTCATAGTAGTTTCGTGGCATGGGTAGGGCGGCAAAGTCGTTGGCCTTCAGCGCCGTGGCGGTGGCGAAAATATCGTCTGTAGCGAAAGCCAGATGCTGAACGCCGGATCCGAAATTCTCGGCGATGAAATGGCCGGCGAGCGTGCGCCGATTTTCCGCGCCGTTGAGCGTCAGCCTGAATGTGCCCGCCCCGTTTTCGATCACCTGGCTGCGCACCACGCCACCCGGATCGATCACGTCGACCATCGGTGTTTTGTTGGTGCGGAAAATCGACGTGTAGAAAAGCAGCCAGCTCAGCATTTCGTCGTAGTTCATCGTTTGGCCGACATGATCGATCCGCGTCAGCCCTGCTGCGAACGCGTTTCCGCCATCTCCTGCAGGCACGAATTCGACATCCCAAACCGCGGCTAGTTCCGCCCCGGGGTCGATGAAGTGGATCAACCCGCCGCCGACGCCGCGGATCGCCGGAACTTCAATTCGCGAGCACCGACCGTCTGATCGAACGGCTCCGCCCACAATACCTTGGCGCGGGCGACGGTGACCTTGGCGTCTTCCACTTTCAGGCCGATGGCGCAAACCGATGTGCCATGCACGACGAAGGACGAGTGGGCAAAGCCCTCACGCTCCGTATTGATCACGACGTTGATTTCACCTTGCCGGTAGAGCGTCACATCCTTCGACACGTGGCGGCCTGCCCTGTCGAAGCCCAATTGCCGCAGCAGCACCGCCAGGTGCGCCGCATCCTCATGGTTCGCGGCAAACTCGATGAATTCAACACCGTGCACTTCCACCCGATCCGGCATGGCTGGCACCGTCAGGCTGAGTGTGGGCTCGGCGCGTTTTACCTGGTCCGCCAGATAAAGCAGCGATCTTCGCCCGTCGACCGATATCGTACGAAGTGGGCCGCCACGGAACTGGTCGTTGAATATCTCGAGAGAGAGATAGCCGTCGTAACCGGTGGCGGCGACGGCTCGCAGAAAATCCTTTACCGGCAGATCGCCCTCGCCCGGCATGTTGCGGAAGTGCCGGCTCCAGTAGAGCGGGTCCATCTGGATCATCGGTGCGTCGGCAAGCTGCACGATGAATTATCTTGTCCTTGGGAATGGCGCGGATCGAGGCCACGCCGATCTTCCTCGCCAGCGTGTGAAAGGAATCGAGGATCAAGCCAACATTTGGATGATCGGCGCGGCGCACGACCTCCCATGCGTCGCGGTGATCGTTTATATGTCGGCCCCATGCCAGCGCTTCGTATCCGACACGCAGGCCACGCCTGGCCGCGCGCTCGCCGAGTTCGCGGAAGTCCTCCGCGGCACGGTCGATGCCACCGGTCGAGATCGGCGACACGCTTGAGCAGACAAGCATGAGATCCGCACCGAGCCCCCCATCAGATCGAACTTGCGCTCGGCGCGGTCGAAGGCCCGGCTGCGATGAGGCTCGGGCAATGTCTCGAAATCGCGAAACGGCTGGAACAAGCTGATTTCCAAGCCTGAATTGCGGACCATCCGCCCAACATCCTCCGGCGTGCCGTCGAAAGCCACGAAGTCGTTCTCGAAAATCTCGATACCATCGAACCCCGCCGCCGCGATGGCGGAAAGCTTATCGGGGAAAGCGCCGCCGTCGGACCGGGTCGACGCCCTCGAAACTGTCGATAGCGGTCCTACCGCTGGTCAACATGAGCGGTGATGCAGAACAGTCGTTCTTCACCGACGGGCTGACGGAAGACATCATTACCGATCTGTCGAATGTGCCTGGATTCTTCGTTATCGCCCGCAATTCCACCTTTGCCTACAAGGGCAAGTCCACCGACGTCCGCAAAATCGCCCATGAGCTCGGGGTGAGATACATCCTTGAGCATGGACCTGCCACGCGCCCACCTTTCTGGCACGCCCAGCAATCAACAGCACCTTCCCTGATTTTGTCGCAGTCATGTTGGCACCCTGAAGACGCCGAGGCGCCGAGTGAATATTCGGCGAAGT